>NZ_JBIWNL010000003.1:0-288759 GCF_044767225.1 Kitasatospora sp. NPDC101447 | reverse complement strand
GCCGCCCCCGTTGTTGGCCGCGGGGGGGCGGGGCCCCCCGCGGGTTTTGAGGGTCTGGGGGGGCGGGTGATGCGCTTGCACAACCGGCCGTTGGGGGGGGGGGGGGGGGCGGCGCCCCCCGGCACCCCTCTTCGTTCGTTTCCGATGCCGTTCCGGATCGATTGTGGTCGATCCGGAACGGTCTGGGACCGTCGAGGGGACGCGCGATGACCGACCAGGACTTCCACCCCGGGCTCACCCCCGGACACCTGGGTGCGCCGGTGCTGGAGCCGGAGGGCCGGCCGCCGTCCGCGCCCCGTCCGCGCTTCGATGCGCCGGATCCCCACCGGCGGCGCAACGGCCTGGCCTGCGGGCTCACCGCGCTCGCGCTGGTCGCGGTGTTCGGCGGGGTCGGGCTGACCGGCTACACGTGGTTCCAGGCGCAGCGCAAACCCCCGGCCGCCGCCGACTTCGCCGGACAGGGCACCGGCAGCGTCCAGGTCTCGGTGCCGGAGGGCGCGGGCCTGTCCCAGATCGCGTCCGCCCTCGTCCGCAACGGCGTGGTGGCCAGCTCGCTCGCCTTCACCCGGGCCGCGAAGGGCAGCGCGGCCGCCGCCGGGCGGATCCAGCCCGGGACGTACACGCTGAAGCAGAAGATGTCGGCCGTCGCGGCGCTGGCCATCCTGATCGACCCGGCCAACGCCAACGGCCTGACCATCCCCGAGGGCTGGCGCGGCTACCAGATCTACGCCGCCATCGACAAGAAGCTCGGCCTGCCCGACGGCACCACCCAGCGCACCGCCCAGGAGCAGGGCGCCGAGCTCGGCCTGCCGGACTTCACGAACGGCAGCCCCGAGGGCTACCTGTTCCCGGCGACGTACGCCGTCACCGACGGGACCACCGCGATCGACCTGCTGAAGCAGATGGTGGAGCGGGCCGGCAAGGAGTTCACCAGGGACGACGCCACCGTCGTCGCGCAGAACCTCGGACAGACCGTGTACGGGCTGGTCACCGTGGCCAGCATGGTCCAGGGCGAGGCCGACAACACCGAGGACATGGGCAAGGTGGCCCGGGTGATCTACAACCGGCTGGCCAAGCACATGCCGCTGCAACTGGACTCCACGATCAACTACGCGCTCGGCCGGTCGACCCTGAACACCACGGTGACCGAGACCAAGCTGGACTCCCCGTACAACACCTACCTGCACCCCGGGCTGCCGCCGACGCCGATCTCCAACCCGGGGCGGCAGGCGATCATGGCGGCGCTGGACCCGACGCCGGGGGACTGGCTGTACTTCGTCACCGTGAAGCCCGGGGACACCCGCTTCACCGACAGCTTCGACGTGCAGCAGCGCAACGTGGCGGAGTTCAACGCCAACCGGGCGGCGGCGAAGCCGAGCGCGTCGGCTCCGGCCTCGGCCACCGCCTCCGCCTCGGCATCCGGTTCCGGTGCGGCGCCGGGGGCCTCCTCCGGCCCGGGTGCGGCGACTCCGTAGTGATCTTGTGTGCCGTCCGTGAGGCCGCCCGGTGACGGTGCGTTCGCCCGGGTGGGGGTAAGGCTGCGGTACGGTAACGTCTCCCTCCAGGCGCTGCGCTAGCACGCCGGTTCGAGATTCAGCCGGGACGATGCCGTCCCGGACGGCCGGTCCGATCCGCCGGCCGTCACCGTCGGTTAAGGGGATCAATGACCGATCTCGGTGGGGGCTACGCCCCCCAGGGCGAGCCGTGGCACCCCGGTGATCCCGGGTACGACGGCCGGCAGCCGGTCCCCGGCCAGCAGGACGGCCAGTGGCAGCAGTACCCGCAGCAGGGCCAGCACGGCCAGCCGGGCCAGCAGGTCCAGCAGCCGTACGGGGACGTGCAGCAGGGGTACCCCCAGCAGCAGGCGTTCCAGCAGCCGATGCAGCAGCAGGGCTACCCGCAGCAGCAGATGCCGCCGCAGGCGTTCCAGCAGCAGCAGTTCCAGGGCGGTCAGCAGGGCTTCATGCCGCAGGGGCACTCCCAGCAGGCGTTCCAGCAGATGCAGCAGCAGGGTTACCCGCAGCAGCAGATGCCGATGCAGCAGCAGCCGATGCAGCAGCAGGGCTACCCGCAGCAGGGGTTCCCGGGCGCGCAGCAGTCCGGCATGCAGCAGGCGGGCATGCAGCAGGCGGGCATGCAGCAGCCCGTGCAACAGCCCGGCATGCAGCAGCCCGTGCAGCAGCCGGGGATGCAGCAGCCCGGTGCTCAGCAGCAGGCCGTGCCGCCGCAGCAGCAGACCCGGCCGCAGCCGGCGCCCGCGCCCGCTTCGGGCCCCGGACCGGACGGCATCGACTGGGAGGCCGAGGCCGCCGCGCTGGAGTCCGGCGCCCCGGTCGGCGGCGCGCCCGAGAGCGGGACCGACGAGTGGGACGGCGGTGAGGACGGCCACCCCGAGGACGGCGGGTACCTCGACGGGCACGCCGAGGCCGAGGACGGCGGCTTCCTCTCCGAGCAGGACGACTCCCGCGAGGCGAAGAAGAAGCGCAAGGAGAAGGGCAAGAAGTCGGGCCGCCGCAACGGCGGCGCCTGCCTGCTGGTCGCGGTGGTGCTGCTCGGCGCCGTCGGCGGCGCCGGCTGGTGGGGCTACGGCTTCTACCAGGACCACTTCGGCCCGGCGCCGGACTTCGCCGGCGAGGGCACCGGCTCCGTCCAGTTCGAGGTCAAGAAGGACGCGGTCGCCGGACAGATCGGCCTGGCGCTGAAGAACGCCGGCGTGGTCAAGAGCGTCGACGCCTTCTCCGACGCCTGCAAGGCCGAGCCCAAGTGCACCACCGTCCAGCCGGGCTTCTACGTCCTGAAGAAGGAGATGCCGGCCGCCGCCGCGCTCAAGGAACTGCTCGCGCAGGCGGGCGGCGCGGCGATCGTGATCCCGGAGGGCAAGAACTCCACCGAGATCTACGGGCTGATCGACACCAAGCTGAAGCTGCAGAAGGGCGCCACGGCCGCCGTGGCCCAGGCGCAGGTCAACGACCTCGGCCTGCCGGCCTACGCCCAGGGCAAGATCGAGGGCTTCCTCTGGCCGACCCGCTACAACATCTCCGACGGCATGAAGCCCGAGGACCTGCTCAAGCAGATGGTGAAGACCGCCACCGACAAGTACGCCAACCTGGACTCCCAGGCCGCCTCGGTGGGCCTGAAGACCGGGTACGAGGTGATCATCGAGGCGAGCATCCTCCAGCGCGAGGGCAACAACGTTGACGACTTCGCCAAGATGGCCAAGACCATCCAGAACCGGCTGGCCGCCGGCGGCGAGATCAACCACAAGCTCGGCATGGACACCACGCTGCAGTACTCGTTGGGCCGCAAGGAGCTCAACAAGGGCGACATGGACAACGCGAGCAACCCGTACAACACGTACGTCAACCCGGGTCTGCCGCCGACGCCGATCTCCAACCCCGGCGACGACGCGCTCAACGCGGTGCTCCACCCGGCGGACGGCAAGTGGCTGTACTTCATCGCGATGGACCCGCAGCACACCAGGTTCGCCGAGACGAGCAAGGAGCACTACGCCAACGTCAAGGAGTACTGCCAGGCGGCCGGGCAGGGCTTCGACGAGGCCCGCGGCCACTGCACCACCAAGTAGCCGCGGCGGGACAGCAGTTCATGGAGAGGCAGCGTTGACCAGCAAGCACCGGGCGGCCGTCCTCGGCTCGCCGATCGCCCACTCGCTCTCGCCGGACCTGCACCGGGCGGCCTTCGCGGCGCTCGGTCTGGACGGCTGGCGCTACGACCGCTTCGAGGTCGACGAGGCCGGGCTGCCCGGCTTCGTCGCCGGGCTGGACGAGGCCGAGTGGGCGGGGCTGTCGCTGACCATGCCGCTGAAGCGGGCGATCATCCCGCTGCTCGACGAGGTCAGCGCGACGGCCCGTTCGGTGGACGCGGTCAACACCGTGGTGTTCACCGCCGACGGGCGGCGCACCGGGGACAACACGGACGTCCCCGGGCTGGTCAACGCTTTGCGCGAGCGCGGGATCACCGAGGTGCCCGGCGCCGCCGTCCTCGGCGCCGGGGCCACCGCCTCGTCGGCGCTGGCCGCGCTCGCCCAGATCTGCACCGGCGAGGTGACGGTCTACGTGCGCAGCGCCGAGCGGGCCCGGGAGATGGCCGAGCTGGGCGAGCAGCTGGGCGTGGTCGTCCGCACCGCCGACTGGGAGCGCGGGGCCGAGGCGCTGGCGCAGCCGCTGACCGTCTCCACCACGCCGGTCGGTGCGACGGACGGCTTCGCCGGGTCGCTGCCCGCCGCGCCGGGCGCGCTGTTCGACGTGCTGTACCACCCGTGGCCGACGGCGCTGGCCGCCGCCTGTGCCGACCGCGGGGCGACCGTCCTGGGCGGGCTGGACCTGCTGGTGCACCAGGCGGTGCTGCAGAGCGAGGCCTTCACCGGGCGGGTTCCCGGGCCGCTGGCGGCGATGCGCGAGGCCGGCGAGAAGGCGCTCGCCGGGCGCTGACCGGAGTGCCGGGTCGGGTGCCGGGCGTCCCGGCCGCTGTCCCGTCGCCGTCTCCCCACTGTTCCTCCGCCGTCTCGCGGCCGTCTCACCGCCGTGCCTCCGCCGTGCCTCCGCCGTCTCGCGGCCGTCGCCCGGCCGGATGGTGACCGGTTGCCGTCCGTCACGCGGACTGTGCCTCCGGGTGCCGCCGGGGCATGAAAGGATTCGGACAGAAGGCACGCTCGGTCGGGCCCCGGCGGTGCCGTGGGCCGGTCCGCTGATGAAGGAGCTCCGTTGGGTACGTTGCGCTGGCTGACGGCGGGGGAGTCGCACGGCCCCGCACTCGTCGCGACGCTGGAAGGCCTGCCCGCCGGTGTACCGGTCACCACCGCCGTGGTGGCCGACGCGCTGGCGCGCCGTCGGCTCGGTTACGGCCGCGGGGCGCGGATGAAGTTCGAGCAGGACGAGGTGACCTTCCTCGGCGGCGTCCGGCACGGCCTGAGCATGGGCAGCCCGGTCGCGATCATGGTCGGCAACACCGAGTGGCCGAAGTGGGAGCAGGTCATGTCGGCCGACCCGGTCGACCCCGAGGTGCTGGCGGGCCTGGCCCGCAACGAGGCGCTCACCCGCCCCCGGCCCGGCCACGCCGACCTGGCCGGCATGCAGAAGTACTCGATCGAGGAGGCCCGGCCGATCCTGGAGCGCGCCAGCGCCCGGGAGACGGCCGCCCGGGTCGCGCTGGGCGCCGTCGCCCGCGCGTACCTGCGCGAGGTGGCCGGGATCGAGATCGTCAGCCACGTCGTCGAGCTGGCTGCCGCCAAGGCGCCGGCCGGCGTGGTGCCGCTGCCCTCGGACGAGGCCCGGCTGGACGAGGACCCGGTGCGCTGCCTGGACGCGGACGCCTCGAAGGCGATGGTCGCCGAGATCGACCAGGCCCACAAGGACGGCGACACCCTCGGCGGCGTGGTCGAGGTGCTGGCGTACGGCGTGCCGGTGGGCCTCGGCTCGCACGTGCACTGGGACCGCCGCCTGGACGCGCGGCTGGCCGCCGCGCTGATGGGCATCCAGGCGATCAAGGGCGTCGAGGTCGGCGACGGCTTCGACCTGGCCCGGGTGCCGGGTTCCAAGGCGCACGACGAGATCGTCCCGACCCCCGAGGGCGTCAAGCGCACCTCCGGCCGCTCTGGCGGCACCGAGGGCGGCCTGTCCACCGGCGAGGTGCTGCGGGTGCGTGCCGCGATGAAGCCGATCGCCACCGTGCCGCGGGCGCTGCAGACCCTGGACGTGCGAACCGGGGAACCGGCCAAGGCGCACCACCAGCGCTCGGACGTCTGCGCGGTGCCCGCCGCGGGCATCGTCGCCGAGGCGATGGTCGCGCTGGTGCTGGCCGACGCGGTCAACGAGAAGTTCGGCGGCGACCACGTCAGCGAGACCCGCCGCAATGTGCAGGGCTACCTCGACCACCTGATCATCCGATGACCGAGCCCGTCGTGGTGCTGGTCGGTCCGCCCGGCAGTGGCAAGTCCACCGTCGGGCGGGCCCTGGCCGAGCGCCTGGGCGTCGGCTTCCGGGACACCGACGCCGACATCGAGGCGACGGCCGGCAAGCCGATCCCGGAGATCTTCATCGACGAGGGCGAGCCGCACTTCCGCGCCCTGGAGGCGGCCGCCGTGCGCGAGGCCGCCACCGGACACGACGGGGTACTGGCGCTCGGTGGCGGCGCGGTGATGGCCGACGCCACCCGCGAGCTGCTGCGCGAGCTGCCGGTGGTGTTCTTGGAGGTCCCGCTCGCCGACGCGGTCAAGCGGGTCGGCCTGGACGCCCCGCGCCCGCTGCTGGCCGTCAACCCGCGGGCCCGCTGGCGCGAGCTGATGGAGGCCCGCCGCCCCCTCTACCTGGAGGTGGCCACCGCCGTCGTCGACACCGCCGGGCGCACCCCCGAGCAGGTCGCGGACGCCGTACTGGAAGCACTGGAGCTGAAGACCCCCCATGACTGACACCACCGTCAGGATCCACGTCGGCGGCAGCGCCGGCCACGACCCGTACGACGTGCTGATCGGGCACCAGTTGCTCGGTGAGCTGGCACCGCTCATCGGCACCCGCGCCAAGCGGGTCGCCCTCATCCACCCGGAGGCGCTGGCCGCCACCGCCGACGCGATCCGCGAGGACCTGCTCGGCGAGGGCTACGAGGCGATCGCGCTGCAGGTGCCGAACGCCGAGGACGCCAAGAGCGTCGAGGTCGCCGCGTACTGCTGGTCGGTGCTCGGGCAGACCGGGTTCACCCGCAGCGACGTCGTCGTCGGCCTCGGCGGCGGCGCGACCACCGACCTGGCCGGCTTCGTCGCCGCGACCTGGCTGCGCGGGGTGCGCTGGATCTCCATGCCCACCACGCTGCTCGGCATGGTCGACGCGGCCGTCGGCGGCAAGACCGGCATCAACATCGCCGAGGGCAAGAACATGGTCGGCGCCTTCCACCCGCCGGTGGGCGTGCTGGCCGACCTCGGCACCCTGGAGACCGTGCCCAAGCACGACTACGTCTCCGGCCTCGCCGAGGTCATCAAGTGCGGCTTCATCGCCGACCCGGCGATCCTCGACCTGATCGAGGCCGACCCCGAGGGCGCCAAGACCCCGGCCGGCCCGCACACCGTCGAGCTGATCCGCCGGGCCATCCAGGTCAAGGCCGACGTGGTCTCCGGGGACCTCAAGGAATCCGGACAGCGCGAGATCCTCAACTACGGCCACACCCTCGGCCACGCCATCGAGCGCAACGAGCGGTACAAGTGGCGGCACGGCGCCGCGATCTCCATCGGCATGGTCTTCGCCGCCGAACTCGGCCGCCTGGCGGGCCGGTTGGACGACGCGACGGCCGACCGGCACCGTACCGTGCTGGCCTCGGTCGGCCTGCCGCTGAGCTACCGCGCGGACGCCTGGCCGAAGCTGCTGGACGCGATGAAGATCGACAAGAAGTCGCGCGGCGACCTGATCCGCTTCATCGTCCTGGACGGCCTGGGCAAGACCTCGGTGCTGGAGGGCCCCGACCCGTCCCTGCTGGTCGCCGCCTACGCGGAGGTCGCGGCGTGACCAGGGTGATGGTGCTCAACGGCCCCAACCTGGGCCGGCTCGGCAGCCGCGAGCCGGACGTCTACGGCGCCACCTCGTACGCCGGGCTGGTCGAGCGCTGCACCGCGCTCGGCAAGGAGTTCGGCTTCGAGGTCGAGGTGCACGAGACCAACTCCGAGCAGCAGATGGTGGAGTGGCTGCACGAGGCGGCCGACGGGCAGGTGCCCGTGGTGATCAACCCGGGTGCGTTCACGCACTACTCGTACGCGATGCGGGACGCCGCCGCGCAGCGCACCGCGCCGCTGATCGAGGTGCACATCTCCAACCCGTACGCCCGGGAGACCTTCCGGCACACCTCGGTGATCGCCGCGGTGGCCTCCGGCACCATCGCCGGTTTCGGGCTCGGCTCGTACGAGCTGGCGCTGCGCGCGCTGGCCGAGCAGCTCACCACGCGCTGAGCGCGGGCCGGTCCGCCTCCTGCACGCGGGAGCGCGGACCGGCCGCGCGGGGCCCGCGGCCCGGCAGCGGACTGTGCCCGCCGCCGGGCCGCCGTGTAGTGTCCCCGCTGAGAGGTGTCGGGAGGTGCCGTGACGCAGTACGCCGGAGGTGGGCAGGTCCCGCCGCGTCCCGCCGCTCCGCCGGTGCCGCCGGGGGGCGGTGCGGGGGCGACCCCGTCGGGAGCGCCGGTTCCGTCTCCGCCGCCTCCTCCGCCGCCGACGGTCAGGCCCGCGCCGGCCGCTCCGCAGCCGTCCGCGCCCGCTACCGCTCCGGCGCCCGCACCCGTGCCCACTCCGGTGCCCGTGTCCGCTCCCGCGCCCGTGCCCGCTCCGGTGCCCGTGTCCGCTCCCGCGCCCGTGCCCGCTCCGGTGCCCGTGTCCGCTCCGGCGCCCGTGCCTGCTCCCGCGCCCGTGTCCGCTCCGGCCCCGGCCGGGGGCCCGGCTCCGGCGCCGGCCCCCGTCGCGGCCCCGGCGCCCGCCCCGGCACCCAGCGCGCCGGTTCCCGCCGGCGGGACCGGGCACTTCGTGCTGCCGTCCGGGATGCCCGTCCAGCTGCCCGCCCACCCGCCGCAGCAGCACGCGCCCACCGGGCCGATCGCCGTCCTGCTGATCGGGCCGGCCGGGGCCGGCAAGACCACCGTCGCCCGGTACTGGGCCGAGCGCCGCCCGACCCCGACCGCGCACATCAGCCTGGACGACGTCCGCGAGTGGGTGCAGTCCGGCTTCGCCAACCCGCAGTCCGGCTGGAACAACGCCTCCGAGGCGCAGTACCGGCTGGCCCGCCGCACCTGCGGCTTCGCCTGCCGCAACTACCTGGCCAACGGCATCTCCTGCATCATCGACGACGCGGTCTTCCCGGACCGCCCGGCGATCGGCCTCGGCGGCTGGAAGCGGCACATCGGCCCCGGCATGATCCCGGTCGTCCTGCTGCCCAGCCTGGACTCGGTGCTGCGCCGAAACGCCCGGCGCAGCGGCAACCGGCGCCTCGGGGACGAGGAAGTGGCGCGCATCCACGGACGGATGGCCGGCTGGTACAACTCGGGGCTGCCGATCATCGACAACTCCTACCTGGACGTGGCCGGGACGGCCGCCGAGCTGGACCGCGTGATCCTGGCCCGGCTGATGGGCATGCCGGTCCGCTGACCTGCGGATTCGTGGAGCTGTCGGTGCCGGCTGCGATGATGGACCGGTCCTGTCGCAGCGCCCCGAGGAGCTGACGCCCGTGCCCGAAGGCCACATCATCCACCGCCTCGCCGTCCGGAACCGGAAGGCCTTCGGCGGGCGCCCGGTCCGGGTTTCCAGCCCGCAGGGCCGGTTCGCCGACGAGGCCAAGGTGATCGACGGGCAGCTGCTCACCGGGGCCGAGGCCACCGGCAAGCACCTCTTCCTCGGCTTCGAGGAGGGCGGCTGGGTGCACATCCACCTCGGGCTCTACGGCGGTTTCACCTTCGGCACCGGCCCGGCGCCCGAGCCGGTCGGCCTGGTCCGGCTGCGGCTGGAGGGCGAGGACGGCTACGCGGACCTGCGCGGTCCCAACACCTGCGCGCTCGTCACCGACGACCGGAAGGCCGCCGTCGTGGCCCGCCTCGGGCCCGACCCGCTGCGGGCCGACGCCGATCCGGAGGCGGCCTGGCGCCGGATAGCGGGCAGCCGGACGACGGTCGCCGCGCTGCTGATGGACCAGAAGGTGCTGGCCGGGGTGGGCAACGTCTACCGGGCCGAGGTGCTGTTCCGGCACGGCATCGACCCGTACCGGGCCGGGCGCGACCTCACCCGGAAGGAGTGGGACGCGATCTGGGCCGACCTGGTCGCCCTGATGCACGAGGGCGTCGCGGCCGGCCGGATCGACACCGTCCGCCCCGAGCACACCCCCGAGGCGATGGGCCGCCCGCCCCGCGTGGACGACCACGGCGGCGAGGTGTACGTCTACCGGCGGGCGGCGATGCCCTGCCTGGTCTGCGGCACGGACGTCCGCACGGAGGAGCACGCCGCGCGGAACCTCTTCTGGTGCCCGACCTGCCAGGCGGCCTGAGGAGCCGATCCGCCCTCCGGCGCGGCTCCCGGACCGTAGGCTGGGGCCGACCGGCCGGAGGGAGCAGGCAGATGGAGCAACGCCGGGTGGCCAACACCGTGTCAGGGACGGTGGGCGGCCACGTGGTGCAGGCCGACACCATCGGATCGGTGCACCTCCACCAGGTGGAGCCGCCGCCGAGACCTCGTCAGGTCCGGCTGCCGCACGGCCCCTTCGTCAACCGGGAGCCGGAACTCGCCGCGCTGACCGCGGCGTTGGGCCGGGTCGAGGGGGGCGGGCTGGGGATCGTGGTGTTCACCGGGCTCGGCGGGGTCGGGAAGACCGAGCTGATCGCCAAGTTCGCCGAGGAGCACCGGGACCGCTTCCCGGGCGGGGACCTCTACGCGGACCTCCTGGCCTACCGGCACCGGGGCGGGGTGGACCTCCCGTCGCTGCTGGCCGGCTTCCTGCGCGCCCTCGGGTCGGAGCCCCCGGCGGTGGAGGCGGAGCGCTTCACGATGTTCCGCACCGTCACCGCCGAGCGGCGTTGCCTGTTCTTCCTGGACAACGTCGAGCACGCCGCCGAGGTGCGCGCCCTGCTCCCGTCGAGCGGGCTGGTGGTGGTCGCGAGCCGGCGACGGCTGCCCGCGCTGCGGACGGACGGCGCCGAGGTGCGGCAGCTCGGGCCGCTCGGTACGAGCGCCGGCACCGACCTGGTGCGGGCCTGGCTGGGCGCCGGGCGGGGCACGGACGGGGAGTTGGCGGCGCTGGTCGAGCTGTGCGGCGGGCTGCCGCTGGCGCTGAACGCGGTCGGCAGCCAGCTGCTGGACCGGGACAACCTGCCGGTCGGCCGGGTGGTGGCCGAACTGCACGACCGGGAAGGCGGATCGGCCTTGCTGGACGACGAGGAGAACGCCCTCGGCCCGACGTACGACCTGGTCCACGAGCGGCTGTCGCCGAAGGGCCGGGCGCTCTACCGCCTGATCGGCGTGCACCCGGGCCCCTTCGTGTCGGCCGAGTCGGCGTGCGCCGCGGGTGTCGAGCAGGCCGGCGCGGCGCTGGACGAGCTGCGCGCCGTCCACCTGGTCGACGAGGTGGTCGACGACGGCCCCGGGACCCGCTACCGCGCCCACGACGTGGTGCGGCTGCACGCCTACCGCCGCGCCCGCGACCTGCCCGGCCGGCAGGAACTCCTCGCCCGGGTGGTGGCCTACTACCGGGGCCGGGCCGCGCTGGCCGACCGGGCGATGGGGGAGCGGCTGCGGCTGCAGGAGGCCGGCGGCGAGGAGCTGCCCGGTTTCGCCTCCGGCTCCGCCGCCCTGGAGTGGCTGCACGCCGAGCGGGCCAACCTGCGTGCGGTGGTGGAGGAGGCGGCCGAGCAGCAGTGGCACGGCGAGGTGTGGCGGCTCTGCGAGTCGCTCTGGCCGCTGTACCACGGCCGCAAGCTGTACGAGGACTGGATCGCGACCCACCGGCTCGGCGTCGAGTCAGCTCAGTGGGACAACCAGCCGGCCGCCGTGGTCCGGATGCGCAACCAGCTCGCCCGCGCCCACTTCGAGCGCAAGGAGTACCCGCTCGCGGCCGAGCAGTTGGCGCTCGCCGCGGAGCAGCTGCCGCTGGTGGCGGACCGCCGCGTGGTGGGGGTGCTGCACGAGACGGACGGCCTGCTCTGCCTGGCCGACGGCCGGCCCGGCGACGCGGTGGAGCGGTTCACGCTGGCCCTGGCGGAGAACCGGGGCGACGACCACGGTGAGATCGTCCAGAGCTACAACCTGGCGCAGGCGCTGATCGCCGACGGCCGGGCGGAGGAGGCGCTGACCGTGCTGGACGGCGCCGTCGCACGGGCCGCGGACACCGACGACCGCGACATGCTGATGAAGCTGCCACTGGTCCGGGCCCGGGCCCACCGCGCGCTCGGGCAACTGCGTCTCGCCGCCGTTCACGCCGGTGACTGCGCCCGGCAGGCCGAGCAGCGCAAGCAGTACGCCAAGGAGGCGCAGGCGCACACCCTGCTCGTCGGCCTCGCGGCGGAGCTGGGCGACGAGGAGCTGGCGGAGCGCAGCCGTGAGCGGCTGCGGGAGCTGCGGGCACGGGACGGCGGGGAGGGCTAGGGCAGGGACGGCCGGGAGGGCTAGGGCAGGGGCGGTCGGGACTCGGTGCCCGGGGCCGGAGCGGTCGGGACGGCTAGGAGGGGGAGGGGCGGGGCGGCTCGGTGGTGAACCAGACCCGGGTGCGGTGTTCGCCGGTGCGGACGGTGAGCCCGTGCTCGGGGAGGCCGGCCGGGTCGCCGCCGTCGGCGAGCCAGCAGGCCACGGCGGAGCCGAGCAGCAGCGGGTCGAGGCGGGGCTCGGGGCTGCCCCAGTCCGGTTCGGCGCGGGCTTCGAGGAGCAGCCCGGTGCGCAGCCGGAGCAGGTGGCGGGCCGGTCCGAGGGCGGCCACCGCGACGGCGAGGCCGGGGAGTTCGGCGACGGTGTCGGCGAGCCAGCGGGTGGCGGGGCGCTCGGCGCGGACCTCGGTGCGGGCCAGCACCTCGGCGGTGTAGCGCAGTGCGTCGCCGGGGTGCTCGTCGGTGAGTGCGTGGAAGCCGCGCGGGGTGTGGTCGGCCGGGTCGAAGGGGTAGCGCCGCAGTCCGACCTCGGTGCCCTCGCTCTCGCCCTCGACGTCGTACGCGGTGGGCGCGTCGGTGGTGCCGGGACGCGGGACGGGCCCGGGGTAGGGCGGCAGGAGCGGTTCGTCCCCCGGTTCGTCCAGCTGTTCCAGGAAGGAGTAGAGCAGCGGGCGCAGCACCTCGGCGGAGCGGCCGCGGCGGCTCAGCGAGCGGTCGGTGAGCGGGCGCAGGGCGGCCGGGTCCCGCTTGGCCAGGGCCAGTTCGAGCTGGGCGGCGAGGTCGCCGTCGGGGTCGAGCAGGGGCGCGGCCTGACCGAAGGCGTAGCCGGGGGAGCGCGGGTCGAGTTCGGCGGCGCCGGTGGCGACCAGCACGGTGGGCCGCTCCAGGGCGGCGCCGTAGACGGAGACCGAGCCGTGGTCGCCGATCAGGCAGTCGGCGGCGACCAGGGCGGCCTGCCAGCCCTGGTGCGGCGGGATCAGGCGCAGGCCCATCCGGCGGGCGGCGTCGAGCAGGGCCTCGGGGTCGTGGCGGCTCCAGATGTTGGGGTGCAGGACGACGGCGACGGTGTACTCGTCGGCGGGCAGCCGGCGGACCAGGCGTTGGGGCAGGTCGGGGCGGCGGCCGAATAACGAGTGCTCGCTCCACGTGGAGTTGACGACGACGAGCCGCCGGCCGTCGACGGCGCCGAGCGCGGCGCGGTAGGCGTCGCGGGAGCGCAGGCTGCGCAGCATCCGGTCGAGGCACGGGTCGCCGACCACCCGGGCGACGTCCAGTGCCTCGGGGCAGGAGACCCGCAGGCGGTCCAGCTGCTCCGGGTGGGAGAGGCCGAGGACGTCCACGAACACCCGCCCGCGGTGGGTGAGTTCCTTGCGGGAGAGGCCGGCGGCGCTGACCGTGTCGCCGGTGGACTCGGTGACCAGGCGGTTGTAGCCGGCGCCGTGCGGGAGCACGACGAGCCGGGCGTCCAGGCGGTGCATGGAGGAGTGCACGGCGCAGGAGACGGCCAGGTCGAACCGGTGCCGGACGGCGTCCTCCCAGTCCAGCAGGGTGAAGCCGGGCAGGCCGTGCAGGTATTCGTCCAGGGCGCGATCGGCGAAGGCGGAGCCGGGGTTGACGGTGAAGTACCGCTCGACGCCGTCCGGGTGCAGCAGGGTGAGGACGTCCAGGACCCGGGTGGCGGAGGTGAGGGTGCGGGCGACCGCCAGCACGCGGGCCTTGACCGGTCGGGTGTTCCAGCGGTCGGCGGGCCAGGCGTGGGGGTGGGACGGCACACCATGATCGTACTCATCCGGGGTGCCGGTGCGGCCGCGTTTCCCGAGTGTCGGTCAGCCGGCCGCGGCGGTGGGCTCGTGGTGCTCGGCGGCGACGCACTCGTCGAGGAGGGGGCGCATGTCCTGGTCGACGAGCCGGTAGCGCACGACTCGTCCGTCCTTGTCGCCGGTGACCACGCCGGCCGTGCGGAGCAGCCGCAGGGCCTGGGAGACGGCGGGGTCGCGCATGCCGGTGGCGACCGCGAGGTCGGTGACGGCGAGCGGGCCCGCCCGGTGGAGGGCGAGCAGCAGGGCGAGCCGTCCGGGGTCGGCGAGCAGCGAGAACCGCTCGGCCCAGGACCGGACGTGCGCGGCGTCACCGATCGCGGCGATGGCCTCGCAGACCCGGTGTCCGTCGATGGTGCGGTGGCCCGCGCGGTCGGCCGGTACGAGATGCATGCGGACATTCTT
This sequence comes from Kitasatospora sp. NPDC101447, assembly GCF_044767225.1. Lineage (NCBI taxonomy): Bacteria > Bacillati > Actinomycetota > Actinomycetes > Kitasatosporales > Streptomycetaceae > Kitasatospora > Kitasatospora sp. NPDC101447. The sequence goes on along the minus strand of NZ_JBIWNL010000003.1, from coordinate 274,435 downwards.
GCAGGCGGGCGGCTGTGATCCTGGACACCTGCGCAGGTGCGCAGCCTTGCATGGGTCGGGGCCGGGCCCCTACCGTGTAGCCCGCCGTGGTGCTCGGGAAGACCGGTGACGGACCCTCAGGGGTCCGGAGTCCGGAGCGGCCCTCGCCACTGTGATCGGGCCGTTCCCCCGTCCGCGGGGGAGCGCCGTCCGTACCCACGACGTCACTGGGCGCCTCGCGCACCCGGGAAGGCGGGTACGGGCGTGTCCCGTAAGCCAGGAGACCGGCCGCGGCATCTCACGAAGTGATTCCACGAGGTGCTGGAGCGTGATCCGCAGATGACCCTGCCCGAAACCGCCGCCGCGGAGGCCGCAGCGGCTCCCTCCGTGCTGCCCACCTTCCGGTGGCGGCGCGAGGACACCGTCCGCACGGCCGGGCTGATGGGCGTGATCCTGGCCATGCACGTGGTGGCCTTCGGGACGCTCATCTTTCTGGTGGCACCCGAGCGGTACGCGGTCGGTACCCAGGTCTTCGGGGTGGGCCTGGGTATCACCGCGTACACCCTCGGGATGCGGCACGCCTTCGACGCCGACCACATCGCGGTGATCGACAACACCACCCGCAAGCTGATGGCGGACGGCAAGCGGCCGGTCTCGGTGGGCTTCTGGTTCGCCCTCGGGCACTCCTCGATGGTGGTCATCATGGCCGCCCTGGTGGCGGGCGGCGCGCAGCTGGCGAACACGCTGATGGACGACGAGTCGACCACCCACAAGTGGCTCGGGGTGGTCGGGACGACGGCCTCCGGCGCGTTCCTGTACCTGATCGGGGCGCTCAACCTGGCGGCGCTGCTCGGGATCCTCAAGGTGTTCCGGGCGATGCGCGCCGGGCAGTACGACGAGGCGGAGCTGGAGGCGCACCTCGACTCGCGCGGCTTCATGGCCCGGGTGCTGAACCGGGCCACCCGGTCGATCACCCGGCCGGGGCAGATGTTCCCGGTCGGCATGGTGCTGGGCCTGGGCTTCGACACCGCGACCGAGGTCACCCTGATGGTGATGGCCGGCTCGGGTGCGGCCGCCGGACTGCCCTGGTACGCGATCGTCTGCCTGCCGCTGCTGTTCGCAGCCGGGATGAGCCTGTTCGACACCCTGGACGGGACGTTCATGAACTTCGCGTACCAGTGGGCCTTCGCCAACCCGGTGCGCAAGGTGTACTACAACCTGACCATCACCGGGCTGTCGATCGCGGTGGCCTTCATCATCGGCACCATCGAGCTGGTCGGGGTGCTGCACGAGAAGTTCGACCTCACCGACCCGGTGAGCGGCTGGATCGCGGACATCTCGCTGGACAACGTCGGCTACGCGATCGCCGGGCTGTTCGTGGTGGTCTGGGCGCTGGCGATCGGGTACTGGAAGCTCGCCCGGGTGGAGAAGCGCTGGGCGCCCGAGGGCTCGTGACGGGTCCGAGCCCGGGGGCATGAGCGCGGCTCATGACGTCGGGCATGAGCGTGACTCATGGGGTCCCATGAGGTCGGCTCATGGCGTCGGGGGCATGAGGTCGGCTCATGGCGTCGGGGCATGAGCCCGGCTCATGCGGCCGCCCCATGAGCGCGGCTCATGGGGCAGCCCCACGAGCGCCTCTCATGCGGCCGCGAGCAGCAGCGTTCCCGCGACGGCGAGCCCGGCGCCGACCACCTGGACCGGGCGCAGCCGCTCCTTGAACACCCCGCGTGCCATCAGCGCGGTGACCACGGGGTAGAGCGAGGAGAGGACGGCGGCCACCGTGGCCGAGCCGCGGTGCGAGGCCATCGCGAAGACGGCGTTGGCGACGACGTCGGCGAGACCGACCGCGGTGAGCAGCGGCAGCCGGGCCCGCAGTCCCGGCAGCAGGCCGGCCGCAGCCCCGGAGCGGCGCAGGCCGGCCACCAGGACGGTGCCGCCGACGGCGACGTTGCACAGCCGCTGGACGCACAGCACCAGCAGCAGGCCGCCGCCGGCCGAGGCGTGCGCGATCAGGGCCATCACCGTGCCGAAGCCGAGGGCGGCGCCCAGGGTGAGCAGCAGGGTGCTGCGGGCGGCGGCCCGGCCGCCGCGCTCGGGCCCGGAGGCGAGCACCACACCGGCCACCGCGACGGCGATCCCGGCGATCCGACCGGGGCCCGGGCGGTCGCCGAGGGCGAGGCCGACGCCGACGGGCACCAGGACGGCGACGGTGGTCAGCGGCGAGACCACGCCCATCGGGCCGAGGGCGAGCGCGCGGTAGAAGGCGAGGACCGCGAACGGGCCGATCACCCCGGCCGCGACCGCGTACCAGAGGGCGGGGGAGGCGTCGGCCCAGCCGCCGGTGGCGAGGACGGCGGCCAGCAGTACGGCGGCGGCCGCCGCCTGGGAGGCGACCACCACGGCGAGCGCGGGCAGCCGCCGGGCGAGTGCGCCGCCGCCGAAGTCGGCGACGCCCCAGAGCAGGCTGGCGGAGAGCGCGAGCAGGGCGGTCACGGGCGGGCCCCGGGCCGCAGGGGGCTGCCCGGGGCGGTGGGCCCGCCGGGCACGGAGGGACTCAAGGACAGCACAATGCACTCCGAAGTACAGTCGGATGGACTCGTTGCCGAGGTTTGGCAGCGTAGTGCAACAAACTGAACTTGCCGAACACTATTTCGTACTGTTTCGACCAGTGGACACACCGGAGGACTGACCGCGTGCCGGACCCCGACCTCGTCTCCCGGGCTCTCGCCCGGAACCTCAAGCGGCTGCGCACCGAGCGCGGTCACACCCTGGACGCCCTCGCCGCCCGCTCCGGGGTGAGCCGCGGCATGATCGTCCAGATCGAGCAGGGCCGTACCAACCCGAGCGTGGCCACCGTCGTCCGGCTCGGCGACGCGCTGGGCGTCTCGGTCGCCACGATGCTCGACTACGAGAAGGGTCCGGACGTCCGGATCGTGCCGGCCGACCAGGCCGTGCCGCTGTGGGCCGGGCCGTCAGGTGGTACCGGCACCCTGCTGCACGGAATCGAGGCGCCCGGCCCGCTGGAGCTGTGGAGCTGGCGGATGGAGCCGGGCGAGGAGTACTCCTCGGAGCCGCACCCGGCCGGGACGGTGGAGATCGTCCGGGTCGACGAGGGCGAGCTGACCCTGGTGCACGACGAGCGCGAGCACCCGGTGCCGGTCGGCGGCACGGTCTCCTTCGACGCCTCGTACCCGCACGTCTACCGCAATGCGGGGGAGCGGACGCTGGCGCTGACCATGGTGGTCTCGGTACCGCCGCCGCGCTGATCCCCGGCGCCGCCCCGGTTGCGGCCCCCTTGCTCGCATGCCGCAACGGCGCCTCCCCACCCGGGGAGGCGCCGTTGCGGCGTTCTCGGTGTCGACCGCCCTCAGTGGCGGGCGCCGACTGCCTTCGGTCGCGGGTGCCGGTCGCCGTCAGTGCCGGTCGCCGTACCGCTGGCGGAAGCGCTCGACCCGCCCCGCGGTGTCGAGCACGCGGGACTGGCCGGTGTAGAAGGGGTGGCTCGCCGAGGAGATCTCGACGTCGATCACCGGGTAGGTGTTGCCGTCCTCCCAGACGACGGTGCGGTCGCCGGTGACCGTCGACCGGGTCAGGAAGGCGAGGCCGCCGACCTTGTCGCGGAAGACGACCGGACGGTAGGCGGGGTGGATTCCGGGCTTCATGGCGGGGTTCCTCCTGGGGGTCGGTCGGGTTCGGGTTCGGGGCTGGGTGCGGGGGTGCTCAGCGCTCCTCGCGGAAGTCGACGTGCCGGCCCGCGACCGGGTCGTACTTGCGCAGGACCATCCGGTCCGGGTCGTTGCGGCGGTTCTTGCGGCTCACGTACGTGAAGCCGGTGCCGGCGGTGGAACGGAGCTTGATGACGGGACGCAGTTCGCTGCGGGCCACGGGGTGTCCTCCTGGGGTCGTGGTGCGGGTGTCCGGGGTGCCGGGCCGAAACCGTACACCGAAATGGATGTCATTTTCATCTGGTGTAACGTGAGCTCCGTCCTGCCCATTCCCGGACGCCAGGGAGCAAGAAGCACCCATGTCTGCCCACTGCCAACTCACCGGCCGCCGGCCCGGCTTCGGCAACGCGATCTCGCACTCGCACCGCCGCACCCCCCGCCGCTTCGACCCCAACATCCAGCGCAAGCGCTACTGGCTGCCCAGCGAGGGCCGGTACGTCCGGCTCGTGCTGAGCGCCAAGGGCATCCGCACCGTCGACGCGATCGGCATCGAGGCCGCCGTCGCCCGCATCCGGGCCCGGGGGGAGAAGGTCTGATGGCCAAGCAGAGCAAGATCGCCAAGAACGAACGGCGGCGCGCCGTCGTCGCCCGCTACGCAGAGCGCCGGGCCGAACTGAAGCGGATCATCGCCCGGCCCGGCACCGACCCCGCCGAGCGCGCCGCCGCGCAGACCGAACTCGCCCGCCAGCCGCGCGACGCCAGTGCCACCCGGATCCGCAACCGCGACGCCGTGGACGGCCGCCCCCGCGGCTACCTGCGCGCCTTCGGCCTCTCCCGGGTCAACCTCCGCACGCACGCCCACGCCGGTCACCTGCCGGGCGTCCGCAAGGCCAGCTGGTGAGCGGCATGACGGCCGACCCGGACGGGATCAAGCTGCCGGTGGTCGTCGTCGCCGGTCTGCACGCCGACGAACGTCGCGCCGCCGTCGGGGAACTGGCCGCCGCCGCGGTGGACGCGGTGGTGCTTCGGCACGATCTGCGGGACGCCTCGCTCGGCCTCGTCCACCGCGAACTGCAGGACGCCGGAGGGGCGTTCGACGTGGACGACGTACCGCTGACGAACGACTGCCCGTGCTGCGCCCTGCGCGAGGACCTCCTGCCCCGGCTGCTGGAGATCGCCGACGAGGGCCGCCACGGGCTCGCGATCGTCGAACTGTGGGGCGGCAGCGACCCGCACCCGGCCGTGGAGGTGATCGCCGGAGGGGAGTCGGACGGCCGGCAGCTCGCGGACGTCGTCGAGCTCGCGGGCGTGGTCACCGCGGTCGACCCGGACCGCCTGATCGGCGAACTGTCCGTCCCCGACGACCTGGTGGACCACGGCGAGCACACCGCCGGGCGGGACGAGCGGACCCGCGCGGAGGCGCTCGCCCATCAGATCGAGTACGCCACCACCCTCGCCGTCCCGCGCGCCACGGCGCACGCGCCGGGGCTCGCGCTGCTGCGTCAGCTCCACGCCACCGCCAGGGTCGTCCGGCTCGGCACCGGCACCCTCACCCGGGCCGCGCTCGGCGGGTTCGACGTCGCCGCCGCCCGCGACCGGGTCAATCCGGCGATCGCGCTGCTGCCGCAGCAGCGGGACGAGGCGGGCGTCACCACCCTGGTGTGGGAACGCCGCCGACCGCTGCACCCGGGGCGGCTGCACGAGGCGCTGGAACTGCTCGTCCCGGCGGCGCAGCGCAGCCGCGGCCGCTTCTGGCTGGCCAACCGGCCCGACCTGCTGCTGGCCTGGGACGCGGCGGGGGCCAAGCTCGCGGTCGAGGAGTGCGGGCCCTGGCTCACCGCCCTCCCCGACGCGGCCTGGGACCTCTACCCGCCCGCGCGCCGGGCGGCCGCGGCCCTCGACTGGCACCCGCTGCACGGTGACCGGGTCCAGCAGCTCAGCTTCACCGCGGAGGGGCTGGACGCCGACGGCATCACCGCCCTGCTCGACTCCTGCCTGCTCACCGACACCGAACTCGCCGCCGGCGAAGGGGGCTGGAAGGCCCTGCCCGATGCCTTCCGGGACCTGCTCGACCCCGTCCACTGACGTCCGCCGAAAGGACTAGGAGACCCCGATGGCCGTACCCAAGCGCAGGACCTCGCGCAGCAACACCCGCCACCGCCGCGCCCGCTGGAAGGCGACGGCTCCGCGGCTGGTCCCGATCACGGTCGACGGCCGGGAGCTGCTCGTGCCGCAGAACCTGGTTCCCGCTTACCGGCGCGGGCTGATCGGCCCGGGCGGGGCGTAGCGCGGTTCGGTCCGGGGTGGCGCCGTCGGGGGTGTGGGCTCCCCGGCGGCGCCGCCCGCGTTCCCCTTCGGGGGAGCGGCCTGCGGCGGCGCCCCGGCCACCCGGTGGCCCCGCCCGGCCCGGGTGACGGCGGGAACCCTTCGGCCGGTACCGGTCGCGGGAACCGGTCGTGGGAACCAGCCGGTGGTACGGGGGCGCGGGCGGGCGCGGGGAGGCACCCCGGGGTCCTGTCGGGGGTGCTCGGCGGGCGGTTCGGGCCGGGGGTTCGTAGGCTCGACGCATGGCGGATGCGTACGCGGGGCGGCGGGAGCGGGTGAGGGAGCACTGCAGTGCGGCCGGGGCCGATGCGGCGCTGATCACCCGGGCGGCGAACGTGCGGTATCTGACGGGCTGCGCGCCCTGCGGGGCGACACTGCTGCTGACCAGGGAGCGGGCGCTGCTCGCGCTGCCGGACGACGTGCCACCGGACGACACGGGGGAGCACCTGATCGCCGCGGACGTGACCCAGCTGCCGGTGGCGGCCGGGACGGACACCGCGCTGGCCGCCGCGGCCACGGCGGCGAGCTTCGGGGTGGCGGGGCTGGCGGTGGAGGAGCACGACCTGACCGTCAGCCGGCACCGGGCGGTGGCGGGCCGGGTGGAACGGGCCCGGCTGGTCGACCTGGGGCAGCTGGTCGAGCGGCTGCGGGTGGTCAAGGACGAGCACGAGATCGCCGACCTGCGGATCGCCGCCGAGATCGCCGACCAGGCGCTCGGCGAGCTGCTGGAGTCGATCCTGGTCGGGCGCACCGAGCGGCACCTGGCCATGGAGCTGGAGCGCCGGATGATCGACCACGGCGCCGACCGGGCCGCCTTCCCGGTGTCGGTCGGTACCGGCAGCCACTCCGGCCAGGCCGCCCACCAGCCGACCGACCGCCGGGTGGAGGAGGGCGACTTCCTGACCGTGGTGATGGGCGCCCAGTACCGCGGCTACCGCATCTCCACGGCCCGCACCTTCGTGATCGGCGCTGCTCCGGCGCCCTGGCAGGTGGAGCTGCACCGGCTGGTCTTCCGGGCCCAGCGGGCGGGCCGGGAGGCGCTCGGCCCGGGTGTCGAGCAGTGCGTACCCGACCGGGCCGCCCGGCAGGTCCTGGAGGCGGCGGGCCACACGGAGACCTCGCCGCATCCCGTGGGCCACGGCATCGGACTGGAGATCCGGGAGGCGCCGCGCCTCGGCCCGTCGGACATGGGTAAACTGGACAGCCGCGTACCGGTCACCGTCGGTCCGGGGGTCCACCTCCCGGGCAAGGGCGGTGTCCGGATCGAGGACACGCTCGTCGTGCGCCCCCTCGAAGAGGGCGGGCCCGAGCTGCTCACCATCACCACCAAGGAGCTCCTCGCCCTGTGACCGCGGCCCACGGCCGTCGGCGGCAGGACGCAAACCTTGGTTCCTTGACAGCTATATCCAGGAGTAAGTGCGCCCGTGGCTTCCACGAACGATCTCAAGAACGGCATGGTCCTCAAGCTTGATGGCGGCAAGCTCTGGTCCGTCGTCGAGTTCCAGCACGTCAAGCCCGGCAAGGGCCCGGCCTTCGTGCGTACCAAGCTCAAGGAGGTCCTGACGGGCAAGGTCGTCGACAAGACCTTCAACGCCGGCACCAAGGTCGAGACCGCCAACGTCGACAAGCGCGGCATGCAGTTCTCGTACAAGGACGGCGAGAACTTCGTGTTCATGGACATGGACACCTACGACCAGATCACGGTCGAGCCGTCCGTCGTCGGTGACGCGGCCAACTACCTGCTGGAGGGCTTCGAGGCCCTGGTCGCGACGAACGAGGGCGCCGTCCTCTACATCGAGCTCCCGACCTCCGTCGAGCTGGTCATCTCGCACACCGAGCCGGGCGTCCAGGGCGACCGCTCCACCGGTGGCACCAAGCCGGCCACCCTGGAGACCGGTGCCGAGATCCAGGTCCCGCTCTTCGTCGTCACCGGCGAGAAGGTCAAGGTCGACACCCGCGACGGCAGCTACCTCGGCCGGGTGAAGTAAGTCCGTGTCGGCCGCACGCAGCAAGGCCCGCACCCGGGCCTTCCAGATCCTCTTCGAGGCCGACCACCGCGGGGTCGACCCGCAGCAGGTCCTCGCCGACTGGGTGGCCCGCGCCCGCGACCCCAAGCCCGACGAGGGCACCCCGCAGGTCGGTGAGTACACCATGGAGCTGATCGAGGGGTACGTCCAGCACGCCCGTCGCATCGACGACCTGATCTCGCAGTACGCGGTGGGCTGGACGCTCGACCGGATGCCGATCGTGGACCGCAACGTCCTGCGACTCGGCGCGTACGAGCTGATCTGGGAGGACGGCGTCCCGGACGCGGTCGTCCTGGACGAGGCCGTCGAGATCGCCAAGGAGTTCTCCACGGACGACTCCCCGGCCTTCGTCAACGGTCTGCTCGCCCGCTTCCTGGAGCTGAAGCCGAGCATCCGCCGGTAACGGCCACGCCCTTCCGGCGGCCGTCGGACCCGAACACGGGTCCGGCGGCCGTTCGGCGTTCCCGGCCGCGTTCGGCGTTCCCGGCCGCGTTCGGCGTTCCCGGTCCCGTCCGGCCCGGTCGCGTCCGGCGTTCCCGGTTCGTCCGGCGTTCTCCGAGTCTTCGCTGTTCCCGGCCGTCGCGCGTTTCACCCGGGCGGCGTAAGGTGAGTTCCTACTCATCAGTAACTTGGTGTTCGGAACCCCGTGCGAAGGGCAGGTCCCCCACATGACCACCGCGATCCGCAGCGAGTTCGACCAGGGCATCGCCCTGACCAGACACGCCGAGGAGGCCGGCCGCTACGAGGCCGAGCTGGGCGAGGGCTGGCAGATCGGCGGCGGGGTGAACGGCGGGCTGCTGCTCGCCGTGGCCGGACACGCGCTGTCGCTGGAGCACGGCACGCACCCGGACCCGGTGTCGATCAGTGGTTACTACCTGTCCGCCTCCACCCCCGGCCCGGCCACCGTCCGCACCGAGGTGCTGCGCTCCGGCCGCGGGCTCTCCACCGGCACCGCCTCGCTCAGCCAGGACGGCGTCGAGCGGCTGCGCGTGGTGGCCAGCCACGGCGACCTCTCCACCGCCGACGGCGAGGTGCGCACCAGCGCGCAGCCGCCGCAGCTGCCGCCGCCGGAGCAGTGCATCGGCGTGGAGCACGCGCCCAAGGAGCTGATCGCCCAGGCCGCCCTGCTGGAGCGCTTCGACCTCCGGCTGGACCCGGCCACCGTCGGCTGGGCGCTCGGGCAGCCCTCCGGCAACGGGCGGATCCAGGGCTGGTTCCGGCTCGCCGACGGCCGCGAGCCCGACCCGCTGCTGCTCCTGCTGGTCGCCGACGCGCTGCCGCCGGTCACCTTCGACCTCGGCATGCCGGGCTGGGCCCCGACCGTCGAGCTGACCGTCCACCTGCGCGCCAAGCCCGTCCCGGGCTGGCTGCGCGTCACCCACGCGACCCGCAACCTGGCCGGCGGGTACTTCGAGGAGGACGCCGAGGTCTGGGACGAGTCCGGCCGCCTGGTCGCGCAGTCCCGCCAGCTGGCCCGGGTGCCCCGGTAGGTCCGGCACGGGCGCGGCGCCGGTGCTATTACCCGTGGTTACATTCCTGTGACACGCCGTACGTGTGCGACGCGCGGGGGGTGGGGAGGAAGGCGGTCAGCGGCGAGCACGCCGCCGACCGTCACCGCCGATGCCAGGAGCCACCCGTGAGCGAGCGAAGCGAGCGAACTGTCGAGAGGCGTGCCCGGGCGACCGCCCTCGCCGAGCGCGGCGAGGTGGGCGCATGAGCCGGAACGGTCGCGCCCGTCGCAACTCCGACTGCACCGCCGGCGGTCCTCGGCCCGCGGTCCGGGCCTCGCACCGGCCGCCGCGGGCCGAGGGCGGCGAGCGGGCCGAGGGGGCCGGGGCGCCGGCCGGGGGTGCCGACCAGGCGTTCGTCATCGGCGTGCTGACCGACGCCGCGGACTTCGCGCGGGCCCGCGCCTGGGGGATCTCCGACGCCCCCGACTTCGAGCGCTACCTGGCCGACACCGCCGAGCTGCTGGCCGACGCGCTGGAGCGCTTCGAGACCGTCCGGGCCCGGATGTTCCACCCGCAGGACTTCGAGGAGTTCTGCCTGCTCCACGGCCTGGACCCGGCCGCACCCACCGCCCGTGACCGCTACCTGGTCAACCCGCCGCTGCAGACCCAGCTGCTGGCCTATCAGGGCGAGGAGCTGGCCGGGGACTTCGTGCCGCGCCTCGTCCGGGCCCGGGAGAACGGGCTGACGCTCAGCCACGCCGACCTGCTGCTCGACGGCGGGCTGTACGGGGGTGCGGGCGAGCCGGACGACGGGCACGCCGACTGGGTGCGCGCCGCCTACCGGCGCGGGGGCGAGGTGTTCCGCCGGATGCTGGTCGGCGCGGGCGCCGGCGTGTACGAGCTGCGCCTGCGGGTGGACGCTCCCGGCGGGGCCCTGACCGCGGCGGCGCGGGTGCTGCAGTGGGAGGACGGCGTGGTGCGGGTCAACGACGAGGACCTGGAGCTGGTCTGCGCGGTGCTGTGCGCCGGGCTGGCCCTGGAGCTGCCGGGCGTCGCGGTGCTGCACGGTTCGCAGGGCTCGGCGGCCTCCTGCGGGGAGTACCTGCCGGCGTCCTGGGCGTGGTCGAGCGGGGGCCAGGACTGGGCGCCGGCGGACCGGCCGGTCCGGCTGGACGGGGTGGCGGCGCGGCCCGGCTACAGCCTGGGCACCGTCTGCTGAGGCCCCGGTGCCCCGGTGCCCCGGTGCCCCGAGGCCTGCGGCGGTGCGGGCGAACGCCGCGGCGCGGCCCCGTTTCGGGGTGCCGCGCCGTGACGTTTCTGCTTGTCAGCACTGGTGAAACGAGTGCTGGGAACTGCAAGGGATCCGCTGGCGGGAGCCGGTGCGGTGAGCCTCAGCTCGCGTCCTCCTCGCGCACCGCGCGGCGCGCATCGGGGTTCAGCACGCCCCACGAGATGAGCTGCTCGGTGAGGATCGACGGCGACTGGTCGTAGATGACCGCCAGGGTGCGCAGGTCGTCCTGGCGGATCGACAGCACCTTGCCGTTGTAGTCACCGCGCTGGCTCTGGATGGTCGCCGCGTAGCGCTGCAGCGGACCGGCCTTCTCGGAAGGGACCTGGGTCAGTCTCTCCAGGTCGAGGACCAGCCGCGGCGGCGGCTCGGCCGCGCCACCGGGGGTGCCGCCGGGCAGCAGCTCCTGCACCGGGACGCCGTAGAACTCCGCCAGCTCGGCCAGCCGCTGCACGGTGACCGCACGGTCACCGCGCTCGTACGAGCCTACGACGACTGCCTTCCAGCGCCCCTGGGACTTCTCCTCGACACCGTGCAGGGAGAGACCCTGCTGAGTGCGGATCGCTCGGAGCTTGCCTCCGAGTTGCTTCGCGTAGTCGCTGGACATTGATCTCCCCGGACGAGATTGCTTCGCGTTCAGTGGTGGGTCACGGGCGATTGCCGACGCCGTTACCGGTGGGTTCGACGTCCGTCTCGTAACTCACTGTGAGGTTACGTAGAGTAAGGTAGTTGCGTCAAGCCGAATGGGGCAGTCGTGCGAATGGCCCGCATCGTCGGCGCGTCCGGGGTGTAAACCACGGGAAGCGGAATGATGGACTTCTGTTTGCCGTCCGGGGCGCTGCTACGATGACCCGAAGCCCACGCCGGTCCGGCGGGGGCGATCCCAGACATCCTTTAAGGCCCGTCCAGTGAGGCGGGGAAGGAGGTCCGCTTCGGCATGACCGCATACCAGGATTCGACGCCGCGACCGCCGCACCAGGTGCTGGACGGTACGGACATCGCCCGGGTCATCACCCGGATAGCGCACGAGATCGTCGAGCGCGCCAAGGGCGCGGAGGACGTCGTGCTGCTCGGCATCCACACCAGGGGCGTCCACCTCGCCCGCCGCCTGCACGGCCGGCTGGCCCAGATCACCGGGCGCGACATCCCGCTGGGCACCCTGGACATCACCATGTACCGGGACGACCTGAGGCTGAAGCCCGCCCGCGCCCTGGAGCACACCGAGATCCCGTCCGGCGGCATCGACGGCAAGCTCGTCGTGCTGGTCGACGACGTGCTCTTCTCCGGCCGCACCATCCGCGCCGCGCTCGACGCGCTGAACGACATCGGCCGGCCCCGCGCCGTCCAGCTCGCCGTCCTGGTCGACCGGGGCCACCGCGAGCTGCCGATCCGCGCGGACTACGTGGGCAAGAACCTCCCCACCTCGCTGCGCGAGGCCGTGCAGGTGCGCCTCTCCGACAGCGACGGCGTGGACGCCGTCCTGGTCGGCGACCGCGACTTCGCCCAGCGCTCCTCGCAGGCCATGGCAGCCAAGCCCACCGAACCGCACCTCCCGGAGTAACCCGCGTGAAGCGCCACCTCGTCTCCGCCGCCGATCTCAGCCGCGACGACGCGCTGCTGATCCTGGACACCGCCGAGGAGCTGGCCCAGCTCTCCGGCCGGGCCGTCAAGAAGCTGCCCACGCTGCGCGGCCGCACCGTCGTCAACCTCTTCTTCGAGGACTCCACCCGGACGAAGACCTCCTTCGAGGTCGCCGAGAAGCGCCTCTCGGCCGACGTCATCAACTTCTCCGCCAAGGGCTCCTCGGTCTCCAAGGGCGAGAGCCTCAAGGACACCGCGCTGACCCTGCAGGCCATGGGCGCCGACGCGGTGGTCATCCGCCACCACGCCTCGGGCGCGCCCGCCCGGCTGGCCCAGTCCGACTGGCTGCACGGCAGTGTGATCAACGCCGGTGACGGCACCCACGAGCACCCCACCCAGGCGCTGCTCGACGCCTTCACGATGCGTCGCCACCTCAACCCCGGCTCGGGCCACGACCTGGCCGGCCGCCGGGTGACGATCGTCGGTGACGTCCTGCACAGCCGGGTCGCCCGCTCCAACGTCCACCTGCTGAACACCCTCGGTGCCCAGGTCACCTTCGTCGCGCCGCCGACGCTGCTGCCGATCGGCATCGAGAACTGGCCCTGCGAGATCAGCTACGACCTGGACAGCGTGCTCCCCAAGACGGACGCGCTGATGATGCTGCGGGTGCAGCGCGAGCGGATGAACGCGGCGTTCTTCCCGACCGAGCGCGAGTACAGCCGCCGCTACGGCATGAACGGCCTGCGGCTGTCCCGGCTGCCGGAACACGCGATCGTGATGCACCCCGGCCCGATGGTCCGCGGCATGGAGATCACCGCCGAGGTCGCCGACTCGCCGCGCTGCACCGCGGTCGAGCAGGTCGCCAACGGCGTCTCCGTCCGGATGGCCGTGCTCTACCTGCTGCTCGGCGGAGCCACCCCCGCCGACGCCCCCGCCGACGCCCCCCGCACCGAGACCGTGGAGACCGCTCAGTGACCACCTACCTGATCCGCAACGCCAAGATCCTCGGCGGCGCCCCGCAGGACCTCCTCCTCGCCGACGGTGTGATCAAGGAGATCGGCACCGGCCTGACGGCCGAGGCGGACATCGAGATCGACGCCACCGGGCTGATCGCGCTCCCCGGCCTGGTCGACCTGCACACCCACCTGCGCGAGCCCGGCCGCGAGGACGCCGAGACCGTGCTCACCGGCACCCAGGCCGCCGCGATGGGCGGCTTCACCGCCGTGCACGCGATGGCCAACACCACCCCGGTGGCCGACACCGCCGGCGTGGTCGAGCAGGTCTGGCGCCTCGGCCAGGAAGCCGGCTACTGCGACGTCCGCCCGGTCGGCGCCGTCACCGTCGGCCTGGAGGGGAAGAAGCTCGCCGAGCTCGGCGCGATGCACGAGTCCGCCGCGGACGTCCGGGTCTTCTCCGACGACGGCAAGTGCGTCGACGACGCGGTGCTGATGCGCCGCGCCCTGGAGTACGTCAAGGCCTTCGACGGCGTCGTGGCCCAGCACGCCCAGGAGCCGCGGCTCACCGAGGGCGCCCAGATGAACGAGGGCCAGGTCTCCGGCGAGCTCGGGCTCGGCGGCTGGCCGGCCGTCGCCGAGGAGTCGATCATCGCCCGCGACGTGCTGCTCGCCGCGCACGTCGGCTCCCGGCTGCACGTCTGCCACGTCTCCACGGCCGGCTCGGTCGAGATCATCCGCTGGGCCAAGGCCAAGGGCTGGGACGTCACCGCCGAGGTGACCCCGCACCACCTGCTGCTCACCGACGAGCTGGTCCGCTCCTACGACCCGGTGTACAAGGTGAACCCGCCGCTGCGCACCGCCGAGGACGTCCAGGCGCTGCGCAAGGCGCTCGCCGACGGCACCATCGACGCCGTCGCCACCGACCACGCGCCGCACCCGGACGAGGACAAGGACTGCGAGTGGGCCGTCGCCGCGATGGGCATGGTCGGCCTGGAGACCGCGCTGTCGGTCGTCCAGCAGACCATGGTCGAGACCGGCCTGCTGAACTGGGAGGGCGTCGCCGACCGGATGTCGCGCCGCCCGGCCCGGATCGGCCGTCTCACCGGACACGGCCGGCCGATCTCGGTGGGTGAGCCCGCCAACCTGGTGCTGTTCGATCCCGCGTACCGTGGTGCCGTGAACCCGGACAGCTTCGCCACCCGCAGCCGCAACACCCCCTACAAGGGCCTGGACCTGCCCGGACGGGTGCACGCCACCTTCCTGCGCGGCCGCGCCACCGTGCTGGCCGGCGAGCTCGCCGAGCAGGACGGCGCGCAGTGATGGACTACGCCACGCTCGCCAAGGAGCAGGCGAAGGTCACCAACTGGCCCGGGTACATCGGCTGGTCCGTCGGCCTGCTGATCCTGATCGGCCTCGTCTACTGGCTGATGCGCCAGGGCTGGAACTGGCGGCGCACCCTGCAGTCCGGCATCCCGCCGCTGCCCGCCGTGCCGGACGGTGCCGGGCGCACCATCCTGGAGACCAGCGGCCGGTACCACGGCACGACCACCGCCGGGAACTGGCTCGACCGGGTCGTCGCGCACGGCCTGGGCACCCGCAGCCGGGCCGACCTCACCCTCGGCGAGGACGGCCTGCTGGTCCGGCGTCCCGGTGACGTCGACCTGTGGATCCCGGCCGCGCACCTGACCGGCGCCCGCACGGACTCCGGGATCGCCGGCAAGGTCGTCCCGTCCGGGCTGCTCGTCGTCACCTGGACGCACGAGGGCTCCGAGCTGGACTCCGGCTTCCGGGCCGACCACCCCGACGAGCACGCCGCCTGGGTCGAGGCGATCGCTCACCTTGCCACACGTACGCAGACGAAGAAGACGGAAGAGGCCGCGCAATGACCGCACCTGCCCCCACCACGCAGCGCCAACGGCGGGAACGCGTCCCCGCCGTGCTCGTCCTGGAGGACGGCCGGACGTTCCGCGGCCAGGCCTACGGCGCGATCGGCGAGACCTTCGGCGAGGCGGTCTTCAACACCGGCATGTCCGGCTACCAGGAGACCCTGACCGACCCGTCGTACCACCGCCAGGTGGTCGTGATGACCGCCCCGCAGATCGGCAACACCGGCTGGAACGACGAGGACGACGAGTCCGCGCGGATCTGGGTCGCCGGCTACGTCGTGCGCGACCCCGCCCGCGTCGCCTCCAACTGGCGCTCGCGCCGCTCGCTCGACGAGGAGCTGGTCGACCAGGGCATCGTCGGCATCAGCGGCATCGACACCCGCGCGCTGACCCGCCACCTGCGCGAGCGCGGCGCGATGCGCTGCGGCATCTTCTCCGGCGAGGCGCTGGCCGACCCGGCCGCCCTGCTCGCCCGGGTGCAGCAGTCGCCCGAGATGAAGGGCGCCGACCTGTGCGCCGAGGTGGCCACCACCGAGGCGTACGTCGTCCCCGCGATCGGCGAGAAGAAGTTCACCGTCGCCGCGCTGGACCTCGGCATCAAGGGGATGACCCCGCAGCGGATGGCCGAGCGCGGCATCGAGGTGCACGTGCTGCCGGCCAACTCCACCCTGGAGGACCTCTACGCGGTCCAGCCGGACGGCGTGTTCTTCTCCAACGGCCCGGGTGACCCGGCCACCGCCGACCACCAGGTCGCCGTGGCGCAGGGCGTGCTGGAGCGCAAGACCCCGTTCTTCGGGATCTGCTTCGGCAACCAGATCCTCGGCCGGGCCCTGGGCTTCGGCACCTACAAGCTCAAGTACGGCCACCGCGGCATCAACCAGCCGGTGCAGGACCGCACCACCGGCAAGGTCGAGGTGACCGCCCACAACCACGGCTTCGCCGTGAACGCCCCGCTGGACAAGGCGAGCGACACCCCGTACGGGCGGGTCGAGGTCTCCCACGTCTGCCTGAACGACGACGTGGTCGAGGGCCTGCAGGCGCTCGACGTCCCCGCCTTCAGCGTGCAGTACCACCCCGAAGCTGCTGCCGGCCCGCACGACGCGGCCTACCTCTTCGACCGTTTCGTGAAGCTCATGGAGGGCCAGCGTGCCTAAGCGCACTGACATCAAGTCCGTCCTGGTGATCGGCTCCGGCCCGATCGTGATCGGTCAGGCCGCCGAGTTCGACTACTCGGGTACGCAGGCCTGCCGGGTCCTCAAGGCCGAGGGCCTGCGGGTCGTGCTGGTCAACTCCAACCCGGCCACGATCATGACCGACCCGGAGATCGCCGACGCCACCTACGTCGAGCCGATCACCCCGGAGTTCGTCGAGAAGATCATCGCCAAGGAGCGCCCCGACGCGCTGCTGCCCACCCTGGGCGGGCAGACCGCGCTCAACACCGCGATCTCGCTGCACGCGGCCGGCACGCTGGAGAAGTACGGCGTCGAGCTGATCGGCGCCGACGTCGAGGCGATCAACAAGGGCGAGGACCGCGACCTCTTCAAGGGCGTCGTCGAGGCCGTCAACGCCAAGATCGGCTACGGCGAGTCCGCCCGCTCGGTCATCTGCCACACCATGGACGAGGTGCTGGCCGGCGTCGACACGCTCGGCGGCTACCCGGTCGTCGTCCGTCCCTCCTTCACCATGGGCGGCGCCGGCTCCGGCTTCGCCCACAACGAGGAGGACCTGCGCCGCATCGCCGGCCAGGGTCTGACCCTCTCGCCGACCACCGAGGTGCTCCTGGAGGAGTCCATCCTCGGCTGGAAGGAGTACGAGCTGGAGCTGATGCGCGACAAGCACGACAACGTCGTGGTCGTCTGCTCCATCGAGAACTTCGACCCGATGGGCGTGCACACCGGTGACTCGATCACCGTCGCCCCGGCGATGACCCTCACCGACCGCGAGTACCAGATCCTGCGCGACATCGGCATCGCCGTCATCCGCGAGGTCGGCGTCGACACCGGCGGCTGCAACATCCAGTTCGCGGTGAACCCCGAGGACGGCCGGGTCATCGTCATCGAGATGAACCCGCGCGTGTCCCGCTCCTCGGCGCTCGCCTCCAAGGCCACCGGCTTCCCGATCGCCAAGATCGCCGCCAAGCTGGCCGTCGGCTACACCCTGGACGAGATCCCCAACGACATCACCGAGGAGACCCCGGCCTCCTTCGAGCCGACCCTCGACTACGTCGTGGTCAAGGTGCCGCGGTTCGCGTTCGAGAAGTTCCCGAGCGCCGACGCCACGCTGACCACCACCATGAAGTCGGTCGGCGAGGCCATGGCGCTGGGCCGCAACTTCCCCGAGGCGCTGCAGAAGGCGCTGCGCTCGCTGGAGAAGAAGGGCTCCCAGTTCTCCTGGATCGGCCCGGTCGGCGACAAGACCGAGCTGCTGGCCAAGGCGGTCGTGCCGACCGACGGCCGGATCAACACCGTGATGCAGGCGATCCGGGCCGGCGCCACCCCGGAGGACGTGTTCGAGGCCACCAAGATCGACCCGTGGTTCGTCGACCAGCTCTTCCTGCTGGACGAGATCGCCGGCGAGCTGGCCGCGGCCGCCGAGCTGACCCCCGACCTGCTGCGCCACGCCAAGCGGCACGGCTTCTCCGACACGCAGATCGGCGAGATCCGCGGCCTGAAGCCGGACGTGGTCCGCGAGGTGCGCCACGCCCTCGGCATCCGCCCGGTGTTCAAGACCGTCGACACCTGCGCCGCCGAGTTCGCCGCCAAGACCCCGTACTTCTACTCGTCCTACGACGAGGAGAACGAGGTCGCCCCGCGCTCCAAGCCCGCCGTGATCATCCTGGGCTCCGGCCCGAACCGCATCGGCCAGGGCATCGAGTTCGACTACTCCTGCGTGCACGCCTCCTTCGCGCTCGCCGAGGCCGGGTACGAGACCGTCATGGTCAACTGCAACCCGGAGACCGTCTCCACCGACTACGACACCTCCGACCGGCTCTACTTCGAGCCGCTCACCCTGGAGGACGTGCTGGAGATCGTCCACGCCGAGCAGCAGGCCGGACCGCTGGCCGGCGTGATCGTCCAGCTCGGCGGCCAGACCCCGCTCGGCCTGGCCCAGGCGCTCAAGGACAACGGCGTGCCGATCGTCGGCACCCAGCCCGAGGCGATCGACCTCGCCGAGGAGCGCGGCGCCTTCGGCCGCGTCCTGCGCGACGCCGGCCTGCCCGCGCCCAAGCACGGCACCGCCTTCTCCTTCGAGGAGGCCAAGGCGATCGCGGACGAGATCGGCTACCCGGTCCTCGCCCGCCCGTCCTACGTGCTCGGCGGCCGCGGCATGGAGATCGTCTACGACGAGGCCTCGCTCGCCTCCTACCTGGAGCGGCACGCCGGTCTGATCTCCGAGCACCCGGTGCTCATCGACCGCTTCCTCGACGACGCGGTGGAGATCGACGTCGACGCGCTCTACGACGGCACCGAGCTCTACCTCGGCGGCGTCATGGAGCACATCGAGGAGGCCGGCATCCACTCCGGCGACTCCGCCTGCGCGCTGCCCCCGATCACCCTCGGCGGCCACGACGTCAAGCGTCTGCGCGCCTCCACCGAGGCCATCGCGCGCGGCGTCGGGGTGCGCGGTCTGATCAACATCCAGTTCGCCCTCTCCGGCGACATCCTGTACGTCCTGGAGGCCAACCCGCGCGCCTCCCGGACCGTCCCGTTCACCTCCAAGGCGACCGCCGTGCCGCTGGCCAAGGCCGCCGCCCGGGTCTCGCTCGGCGCCACCATCGCCGAGCTGCGCGCCGAGGGCATGCTCCCGGCCGAGGGCGACGGCGGAACGCTGCCCGCCGACGCGCCGATCGCGGTCAAGGAGGCCGTGATGCCGTGGAGCCGCTTCCGCGACGTGCACGGCCGCGGCGTGGACACCGTGCTCGGCCCGGAGATGCGCTCGACCGGTGAGGTCATGGGCATCGACAAGGTCTTCGGCACGGCCTACGCCAAGTCCCAGACCGGCGCCTACGGCGCGCTGCCGACCAAGGGCAAGGTCTTCGTCTCGGTCGCCAACCGCGACAAGCGCAACCTGGTCTTCCCGGCCCGCGCGCTGGTCGGCCTCGGCTTCGAGCTGCTCGCCACCGCCGGCACCGCCGAGGTGCTGCAGCGCGGCGGCATCCCCGCCACCGTGGTGCGCAAGCACAGCGAGGGCGAGGGCCCGAACGGCGAGAAGACCATCGTCCAGCTGATCCACGACGGCGAGGTCGACCTCATCATCAACACGCCGTACGGCACCGGCGGCCGCCTCGACGGCTACGAGATCCGCACCGCGGCCGTGGCCCGCGCGGTGCCCTGCCTGACCACCGTCCAGGCGATGGGCGCGGCCGTCCAGGGCATCGACCGGCTGCTGCGCGACGAGGTCGGGGTCATGTCGCTCCAGGAGCACGCCGAGCTGATCAACGCCGGCCGCAAGTAGCACCACCGCAGTGGGGGGCACCGAAAGCGAGTCGGGTGCCCCCCACTGCCATGCCCACCCGCCGCCCTCCGCCGGGCTGTTCCCGCCCGTCGCCCTCCGCCGGGCCCGTGCCTCGAATCCCGCTATCCGCTCCGGGAGTTGAACCACCCTTGTACAAGCTTCTGTTCGACCTGGTCTTCAAGAAGATGGACCCCGAGAAGGCCCACCACCTGGCCTTCTTCTGGATCCGGCTGGCCTCCTCGGTGCCGGGCCTGCGCACCCTGGTGCGCCTGGTGCTCGCCCCGCGCGACCGCGCCCTGCACACCCGCGCCCTCGGCCTCGACCTGCCCGGCCCGTTCGGCCTCGCGGCCGGTTTCGACAAGAACGGCGTCGGCATCGACGGCCTGGCCATGCTCGGCTTCGACTACGTCGAGATCGGCACCATCACCGGCGAGCCCCAGCCCGGCAACCCGGCGCCGCGGCTGTTCCGCCTGGTCGAGGACCGCGCGCTGATCAACCGGATGGGCTTCAACAACCAGGGCTCGGCCCGGGTCGCCGCCCGCCTGGCCGCCCGCCCGCACACCAGCTCCACCCCGGTCATCGGCGTCAACATCGGCAAGACGAAGGTCGTCGAGGAGGCCGACGCGGTCGCCGACTACGTCAAGTCCACCGAGCGCCTGGCCAAGTACGCCGACTACCTGGTGGTCAACGTCAGCTCGCCGAACACCCCCGGGCTGCGCAACCTGCAGGCCGTCGACCACCTGCGCCCGCTGCTCGCCGCCGTCCGCGAGGCCGCCGACCGCACCACCGCGCACCACGTGCCGCTGCTGGTCAAGATCGCCCCCGACCTGGCCGACGAGGACGTCGACGCGGTCGCCGACCTCGCCCTGGAGCTGGGCCTGGACGGCATCATCGCCACCAACACCACGATCGGCCGCGAGGGCCTGCGCACCGACGCCGGGCGGATCGAGGAGATCGGCATGGGCGGCCTGTCCGGCGCCCCGCTCAAGGCCCGCGCCCTGGAGGTGCTGCAGCGGCTGCGCGCCCGTACCGAGGGCCGGCTGACCCTGGTCTCGGTCGGCGGCATCGAGACCGCCGAGGACGCCTGGCAGCGGATCCTCCACGGCGCCGACCTGGTCCAGGGCTACAGCGCCTTCATCTACGAGGGCCCGTTCTGGTGCCGGAAGATCCACAAGGGCCTGTCCGCCCGGATCCGGGCCGCGGGCTTCCGCGACCTGGCCTCGGCGGTCGGCAGCGCCGTGCGCAGCTCGTGAGCGACCCGGCTCCCGTCAAGACCCGTACGGCCCCCGCACCCCCCGCACCCCTCGGAAAGGACGACATGACCCTCGCCCCGTTCGGCACCCGGCTGCGCCACGCGCTCGACACCCGCGGCCAGCTCTGCGTCGGCATCGACCCGCACGCCTCCCTGCTCGCCGCCTGGGGGCTCGGCGACGACCTCGCCGGGCTGGAGACCTTCAGCCGCACCGTGGTCGAGGCGCTGGCCGACCGGGTGGCCGTGCTCAAGCCGCAGGCCGCCTTCTTCGAGCGCTTCGGCAGCAAGGGCGTCGCCGTGCTGGAGAAGACCGTCGAGGAGGCCCGGGCGGCCGGCGCGCTGGTGCTGATGGACGCCAAGCGCGGCGACATCGGCTCCACCATGGCCGCCTACGCGGAGGCCTTCCTGTCGCCCGCGAGCCCGCTGTTCTCGGACGCCGTGACGGTCAGCCCGTACCTGGGCTTCGGCTCGCTGCGCCCGGCCCTGGACCTGGCCCGGGAGCAGGGTTGCGGCGTGTTCGCGCTGGCGCTCACCTCCAACCCCGAGGGCGCCGAGGTGCAGCGCGCGGTGGGCGCGGACGGCGAGCCGGTCGCCGCCTCGGTGCTGCGGCAGCTGGCGGCCGAGAACGAGGGCGCGGCGCCGCTGGGCTCCTTCGGCGCGGTGGTCGGTGCGACGCTGGCCGACGCGGGCGTCGAGCTGGCCATCAACGGGCCGCTGCTGGCCCCGGGGATCGGTGCCCAGGGCGCGACCATGGCGGACCTGCCGCGGGTGTTCGGCGCCGCGGTGATCAACGTGGTGCCGAGCGTCAGCCGGGACGTGCTGAAGCACGGTCCCTCGGTGGCGGCGCTGCGGGAGGCGTCGGACCGCTTCGTCGGCGAGTTCGCGGACGCGGTCAAGTAGGCCGGGCGGACGCGGTCGGGCGGGCCGGGGCGGACCCGGTCGCACCGGCCGGGCGGACCCGGTCACGCGGGCCGGACGGGCCCGTCACGGAGCGGGAGGCTACCCATCGGTAGCCGGTCGGTGACCCTGTGGAGTGTCCGCAGGACGGCGGCGGCGTCGCGGAGTGTACGTGAGCGCCGTCACATCGAGCCCGTCAAAGTTTCGCAATCGCGGTCATTTTGCCCGGGAAAGTCCTGGTCGGCCTTGGCTGACCAGGACTTTTCGTGTTCTTTTCCTGACGTGGCGCCGCAATGCGGGTAGTGTCCGGCGATAGGTCATCGGCGAGCCGCGAATTCCGTGGCTCCCGCAGGTCAGGGCCTTGTGGTTCCTCTTGCGGACGGTGTCCTGGGTACGAAACCAGTCATAGCTCAATCCCATCCATCCACACCCTGAGGTGAACGGCGTGGCTCTTCCGCCCCTTACCCCTGAACAGCGCACCGCCGCGCTCGCCAAGGCCGCCGAGGCTCGCCGGGAGCGCGCCGAGGTCAAGAACCGGCTCAAGCACTCCGGCGCCTCCCTGCACGAGGTGATCAAGGCCGGCAAGGCCGACAACGACGTGATCGGCAAGATGAAGGTCTCGGCCCTGCTGGAGTCCCTTCCGGGCGTCGGCAAGGTCCGTGCCAAGCAGATCATGGAGCGCCTCGGCATCAGCGAGAGCCGGCGCGTCCGTGGCCTCGGCACGAACCAGATCGCCTCCCTGGAGCGGGAGTTCGGCGGGGGTGCCGCCTGACCCTGCCCCGGTGGTCCCGTCATCCTCCGCGATCCGGGATAATCGGTGCATGAGTGAGCGTCCGCGGCTGACCGTGCTCTCCGGCCCTTCGGGGGTCGGCAAGAGCACGGTCGTCGCTCATATGAGGAAGATGCACCCCGAGGTCTGGCTCTCGGTGTCGGCGACGACCCGCCACCCGAGGCCCGGCGAGAAGAACGGGGTCCAGTACCACTTCGTCGACAACGACGAGATGGACAAGCTGATCGCCAACGGCGAGCTGCTGGAGTGGGCCGAGTTCGCCGGGAACCGCTACGGGACCCCGCGTGCGGCCGTGCTGGAGAAGCTGGAGCGCGGCGAGCCCGTGCTGCTGGAGATCGACCTGCAGGGTGCCCGGCAGGTGCGCGAGTCGATGCCCGAGGCGCAGCTGGTCTTCCTGGCCCCGCCGAGCTGGGACGAGCTGGTCCGTCGGCTGACCGGGCGCGGCACCGAGTCGCAGGACGTGATCGAGAAGCGTCTCGACGCCGCCCGGATCGAGCTCGCCGCCGAGCCCGAGTTCGACACGACCCTTGTCAACACCTCGGTCGAGCAGGTAGCGGCCGAACTGCTAGCCTTGCTCGGTGTAGCCTGACCTGTCTGTCTTTTCCACCCTTTCGGAAGGTTTTCGCGTGTCCTCTTCCATGACCGCGCCCGAGGGCATCATCAACCCGCCGATCGACGAGCTGCTTGAGGCCACCGACTCCAAGTACAGCCTCGTGATCTACGCCGCCAAGCGCGCGCGCCAGATCAACGCGTACTACTCCCAGCTCGGTGAGGGTCTGCTGGAGTACGTCGGCCCGCTGGTCGACACCCACGTGCACGAGAAGCCGCTGTCGATCGCGCTGCGCGAGATCAACGCGGGCATGCTGACCGCCGAGGCGGTCGAGGCTGCCTGAGGCGGTCGCTGATTTTCCGGGAGGGCCCGGCGGACTCGATTCCGCCGGGCCCTTCCGTCGTCTGCGGGCGCGGGGTGGGGCGCTGCGCGGGCGGCGGCTGAGGGGCCGTAGGGTGGGCGGGTTCCCGATGCGTAGAGAGGCCGGTTCATGACGACTGCGGACGCCCCGCGCGTGGTCCTCGGTGTGAGCGGCGGGATCGCCGCGTACAAGGCGTGCGAGCTGCTGCGCCGGTTCACCGAGTCCGGCCACCAGGTCACCGTGGTGCCCACCGAGGCCGCGCTGCACTTCGTCGGCGAGGCGACCTGGGCCGCGCTGTCCGGCCGGCCGGCCGCCACCGAGACCTGGGAACGCGTGCACGAGGTGCCGCACGTGCGGATCGGGCAGCAGGCCGACCTGGTCGTGGTCGCCCCGGCCACCGCCGACCTGATCGCCAAGGCCGCCCACGGCCTCGCCGACGACCTGCTGACCAACACCCTGCTCACCGCCCGCTGTCCGGTCGTCGTGGCGCCCGCCATGCACACCGAGATGTGGGAGCACCCGGCCACCCGGGACAACGTCGCCACGCTGCGCCGCCGGGGCGTGATCGTGCTGGAGCCGGCCGTCGGGCGGCTGACCGGCAAGGACACCGGCAAGGGGCGGCTGCCCGAGCCCTCGGCGATCTTCGACGCCTGCCGGGCCGTGCTGCGCCGCGGCGGGGCGGTGCCGACCGACCTCGCGGGCCGGCACGTGGTGGTCTCGGCGGGCGGCACCCGGGAGCCGCTGGACCCGGTGCGCTTCCTGGGCAACCGCTCCTCCGGCAAGCAGGGCTACGCGCTGGCCGTCACGGCCGCGGCGCGCGGGGCCCGGGTGACCCTGCTCTCGGCCAACGCCGAGCTGCCGGACCCGGCGGGGGTGGACGTGGTGCACGTCTCGACCGCGCTGGAGCTGCGCGAGGCGGCGGTGAAGGCGGTCGCGGACGCGGACGCCGTGGTGATGGCCGCGGCGGTGGCCGACTTCCGGCCCGCCGAGTACGCGACCGGCAAGATCAAGAAGGTCGAGGGGGTCGAGCCGGCGCCGGTCGCGCTGGTCCGCAATCCCGACATCCTGGCCGAGCTCTCGGCCCACCGGACCCGTTCGGGTCAACTGGTCGTGGGTTTCGCGGCGGAGACCGACGACGTGCTCGCCAACGGCCGCGCGAAGCTCGCCCGCAAGGGCTGCGACCTGCTCGTGGTCAACGAGGTGGGCAACGGCAAGGCCTTCGGCACGGACGTCAACGAGGCCGTGGTTCTGGGCTCGGACGGCAGTGAGACGCCCGTCCCGGTGGGTCCGAAGGAGGCGCTCGCGGACGTCGTCTGGGACCTGGTCGCAAAGCGGCTGGAAACGGGCGGCAACTGATCGGAAAGGGCTGCGGGACGCTCAAGAATTCCTGGAGTGGGTGACGTTCGGCGGAAGCAGCCCGTTAGACTCCAGGAATCAAGTCTTTCCGGAGTTACCGGGCCCACCGGGAACTTCAGTCAGCAGCCGCTGCAACCCCAGGGAGCGCTGTGTCTCGCCGCCTGTTCACCTCGGAGTCCGTCACCGAGGGCCACCCCGACAAGATCGCTGACCAGATCAGCGACACCATCCTTGACGCTCTCCTGCGCGAGGACCCGACCTCCCGGGTCGCCGTGGAGACGCTGATCACCACCGGCCAGGTGCACGTGGCCGGCGAGGTGACCACCAAGGCGTACGCCCCGATCGCCCAGCTCGTCCGGGACAAGATCCTGGAGATCGGCTACGACAGCTCCAAGAAGGGCTTCGACGGCGCCTCCTGCGGCGTTTCGGTGTCCATCGGTGCCCAGTCGCCCGACATCGCGCAGGGCGTCGACACGGCGTACGAGGCTCGGGTCGAGGGGTCCGCCCAGGGGGACGACACTGACGACCTGGACAAGCAGGGCGCCGGCGACCAGGGCCTGATGTTCGGCTACGCGTCCGACGAGACGCCCGAGCTCATGCCGCTGCCGATCACCCTGGCCCACCGCCTCTCGCGCCGGCTGACCGAGGTCCGCAAGAACGGGACCATCCCGTACCTGCGCCCCGACGGCAAGACCCAGGTCACCATCGAGTACGACGGCGACAAGGCCGTCCGCCTCGACACCGTGGTCGTCTCCACCCAGCACGCCAGTGACATCGACCTGGAGTCGCTGCTCACCCCGGACATCCGCGAGTTCGTGGTCGAGCCGGAGCTGAAGGCGCTGGCCGAGCAGGGCATCAAGCTGACCACCGAGGGCTACCGCCTGCTGGTCAACCCGACCGGCCGCTTCGAGATCGGCGGCCCGATGGGCGACGCCGGCCTCACCGGTCGCAAGATCATCATCGACACCTACGGCGGCATGGCCCGCCACGGCGGCGGCGCCTTCTCCGGCAAGGACCCGTCCAAGGTGGACCGCTCGGCCGCGTACGCGATGCGCTGGGTGGCGAAGAACATCGTCGCCGCCGGCCTCGCCCGCCGCGCCGAGGTGCAGGTCGCGTACGCGATCGGCAAGGCCGAGCCGGTCGGCCTGTTCGTGGAGACCTTCGGCACCGAGACCGTGCCGGTCCTCAGCATCCAGAAGGCCGTCTCCGAGGTCTTCGACCTGCGTCCGGCCGCGATCATCCGCGACCTGGACCTGCTGCGCCCGATCTACTCCCAGACCGCCGCGTACGGCCACTTCGGCCGTGAGCTGCCGGACTTCACCTGGGAGCGCACCGACCGGGTGGAGCAGCTGAAGGCTGCCGTGCAGGACTGACGTCCCCCGCACGTCGAAGCGGCGCCCGCCCCTCCCAGGGGGTGGGCGCCGCTCCGCTTTGTGCGTCCTGTCGGTGTGACCTGGTAGTACTTGGGAGCGATGAGCAACACAGGGGAGAACGGGGCCGGCGAGCCGGAGCAGCTGGCGTTCATCCGGGAGACGGTCAAGCGGGCCAAACCGCGCAGCTGGCGCGGAGCCAAGCGGGCCGAGCACCTTCCGGTGGCCCGGGTCGTGGTGGACAAGGGCGTGCTCACCATCGACAAGTTCTTCGACTACGAGGTGCCGGCCGTCATGGCCGAGGAGGCCCAGCCGGGCGTCCGGGTACGGGTGCGGTTCGGCGCGCGGGTGGTGAAGGGGCAGCGCGAGGGCGGCGAACTGCACGACGGCTTCATCGTCGCCCGCCTGGAGAAGAGCGACTTCCCCGGGCCGCTCGCCCCGCTGGCACAGGTGCTCTCACCCGAGCCCGTGCTCACCCCGCAGCTGCTGCGGCTGTGCCGGACCGTCGCCGACCGGTACGCCGGGACGCTCGCCGACGTGCTGCAGCTGGCCGTCCCGCCCCGGCACGCCAAGGCCGAGGCCGAGCCCTCGCCGCCGCCGCTGCCGCGCCCGCCCGCGCCGGCCCCCGGCGGCTGGCAGCGCTACCCGGCCGGGCCCGACTTCCTCACCGCGCTGGCCGACGGCGCCGCGCCGCGCGCCGTGTGGGCGGCGCTGCCCGGCCCCGGCTGGCCGTACGAGATCGCGCGGGCGGTGGCGGCGACCCTGTCGGGCGGGCGCGGCGCGCTGGTCGTGCTGCCCGACTCGCGTTCGGTCGCCCGGGTCGACCAGGCGCTGACCGAGCTGCTCGGCCCCGGGCGGCACGCCGCCCTGGAAGCCGACCTCGGCCCGCGCGAGCGCTACCGGCGCTGGCTCTCGGTGAGCCGAGGCTCCGTGCACGCCGCCATCGGGACCCGCGCCACCATGTTCGCGCCGGTGCGCGACCTCGGGCTGGTCGTCGTCTGGTCGGACGGCGACGGCAGCCACAGCGACCCGCGCGCCCCGCACCCGCACGTGCGGGAGGTCGCGCTGCTGCGCGCCGCCGAGGAGGGCGCGGCCGTGGTGCTCGGCGGGCACGCGGTGACGGTGGAGGGCGCGCAGCTGGTCAGCACCGGCTGGGCGCGGCCGCTCGTCGCGGACCGCGAGACCGTGCGGCAGGTCGCACCGAGGGTGCGGACCGTCACCGACCTGGACCAGCACCGTGACGTGGCCGCGCAGGCCGCCCGGCTGCCCTCGGTGGCCTGGGAGGCCGCCCGGGAGTCGCTGGCGGCGGGGCACCCGGTGCTCATCCAGGTGCCCCGGCGCGGCTACGTGCCCCGGCTGGCCTGCGGACGCTGCCGCACCCCGGCGCGGTGCCGGCGCTGCGAGGGGCCGCTGGAGGCGCCCTCGGCGGACGCCGCGCTGCACTGCGGGTGGTGCGGGGAGGCGGAGAACGACTGGCACTGCCCCGAGTGCGGGTCGTTCCGGCTCCGGGCCCAGGTGATCGGCGCCCGGCGGACGGCGGAGGAACTGGGCAAGGCGTTCCCGCGGATCCCGGTGCGGACCTCCGGCCGGGACTCGGTGCTGGCCACCGTGCCGGACGAGCCCTCGCTGGTGATCTCCACGCCGGGCGCGGAGCCGGTGGTGGAGGGCGGCTCCGGGTACGGGGCGGCCCTGCTGCTGGACGGGTGGGCCCTGCTCGGCCGACCGGACCTGCGGGCGGGGGAGGAGGCGCTGCGGCTCTGGCTGGCGGCGGCCGCGCTGGTGCGGCCCTCCACGGAGGGCGGCACGGTGGTCGTGGTCGCCGAGCCGTCCGCCCGTCCCGTCCAGGCCATGGTCCGCTGGGACCCGCTCGGGCACGCCGCGCTGGAACGGGACGAACGGGCGCAGCTGCACTTCCCGCCGGTGTCGCGGATGGCCTCGGTCAGCGGGAGCCCGGCGGCGGTCGCCGACCTGCTGGGGCTGATCCGGCTGCCGGAGGGCGCCGACGTGCTCGGGCCCGTGCCGCTGCCCGCGCTGCGCGGGGAGGAGCAGGAGCGCGCGCTGCTGCGGGTGGCGCCCGGGCAGGGGTCGGCGCTGGCGGCGGCGCTCAAGGCGGCGCAGATCGCGCGGATCGCGCTGCGGACGGCTGAGCCGGTACGGGTGCGGGTGGATCCGACGGACATCGGCTGAGGCGGGCGGGGCGGTCCGGGCGGTCCGCTCGGTTGGCGGGGCCGGGGCCGGCGCTTTCGGGGCCGGGGCCGGGGCCGGGGCCGGGGCTTTCGGGGCCGGGGGCTTGCTTCCCGGCGTGGCAGGGCGGCGGTGGGGCGGGGTGAGTGGGCCACCCCGCCCCGGGTGGCCGGTCGTTCGGGTGCGGGTGCCGTCAGCCGCGCAGGGGGATGCCGGTGCGGTCGACGGGGGTGCTGCGGTCGATCGTGGTGCGCTCGATGGTGCCGCGGTCGGGCTGGGGGCGGTCGACGGGGGTGCGCTCCAGGGCGGCGCGCTCCAGGCTGCTGCGGTCCAGGCCGCCCTGGCGGGCCGCCGGGACGGTCGCGGCCAGGCCGGCGGCGGGGGCGGCGGGCAGGTCCTCCGAGCGGTCCGGGCGGCCGGGGCCCGGGACGGCGCCGCTGGCGGCGAGCAGTTCGCTGGTCGGGCGGCGCATGCCGTAGCGGCGGTGCACGGCCTGCTTGGTGACCCCGAGGGCGGAGCCCACCGAGTCCCAGGAGAAGCCCAGCGCCCGGTCGAACTCGACCGCCGCCGCCACCAGGGTCTCCACGCTCTCCCGCAGCTCCTGCGCCAGGCGCACGGTCGGCGCCGGCGCCCGCCCGTACACCACGAAGCCGGCCGAGGTGCTGGGGCGGCGCGGTCGGTAGACGTTTCCCAGCTGGGCGGTGAGCGTCCGCAGCGCATCGACCTGGCGCCTCACCCGCTCGATGTCCCGCACCAGCAGGTGCAGGCTCGCCCGCGCCCGGGCGTCGTGGTTGATCTGCTCAGCCATGGCCTACGTGCCACCTTCCGTACGGTTGGGCTCGGCCGGGGCGCGGTGTCCCGTGCGCCCGGCCCCGGTCAATCTCTCTTGACCAACGCCGAAGCGGGGGCCGGGGTAACGCGGCTCGGCAGAGTCGGGTTATGCCAGAACGGTTCCGGCGGCGTCGAGGGCATGGGGGACGGGGCCGGCGCGTTGCATAGACTTGGCGGGAACAGCCGTTGCCCGCAGTCCCGCGCCGACTCCCGACACCCCGACGGACAGGAGCCCGTAGCCCGTGTCGATCCAGCCGATCCGTCTCTTCGGAGACCCCGTCCTGCGGGCCACCGCCAAGCCGGTGACCGTGTTCGACAAGGAACTGCGCAACCTGGTCCGCGATCTCACCGACACCATGCTGGACGCCCCCGGCGCCGGTCTCGCCGCTCCCCAACTCGGCGTCTCCCTGCGGGTGTTCACCTACCACGTGGACGGCGTCACCGGGCACCTGATCAACCCGGACCTGTCGCTGAGCGAGGACGAGCAGGAGGGCCCCGAGGGCTGCCTCTCGCTGCCCGGCCTGCGCTACGACACCAAGCGCGCGTACGGCGTGGTGGCCAAGGGCTTCAACATGTACGGCGATCCGGTGACCGTGGAGGGCACCCAGCTGCTCGCCCGGTGCATCCAGCACGAGACCGACCACCTGGACGGCATCGTCTTCATCGACCGGCTCGACCGCGAGCAGCGCAAGGCCGCCCTGAAGGCGATCCGCGAGGCGGACTGGGGCAGCGGGCCGGCGCCGGTCGTCAAGGTCTCGCCGCACAGCACCTTCGGCGCGGCGCGCTGACCCCGTCGGCTTCCCGAACTTCTTTTTACAGAAAGGCCCTTGATGCGTCTCGTCTTCGCCGGCACCCCCGAGGTCGCCGTTCCCGCCCTGGACGCCCTGCTCGCCTCCGACCGGCACGAGGTCGTCGCGGTGGTCACCCGCCCCGACGCCCCGGCCGGCCGCGGCCGCAAGCTGGTCGCCAGCCCCGTCGCCCAGCGCGCGGAGGAGGCCGGGATCGAGGTCCTCAAGCCGGCGAAGCCCAGCGACCCGGAGTTCGTCGCCCGCCTCACCGAACTCGCCCCCGACTGCTGCCCGGTGGTCGCCTACGGCGCGCTGCTGCGCCCCGGCACGCTGGAGATCCCCGTACACGGCTGGGTCAACCTGCACTTCTCGCTGCTGCCCGCCTGGCGCGGCGCAGCCCCCGTCCAGCACGCGGTGCTGGCGGGCGACGAGGTCACCGGCGCGTCCACCTTCCTGATCGAGCAGGGCCTGGACTCCGGCCCGGTCTACGGCGTGATCACCGAGGAGATCCGCGCGACCGACACCAGCGGCGAGCTGCTCACCCGGCTCTCGCTCTCCGGCGCCCGGCTGCTCGCGGCCACCATGGACGGCATCGAGGACGGCTCCCTGCACGCCGTGCAGCAGCCGGTCGACGGCGTCACGCTCGCGCCGAAGATCAGCGTCGAGGACGCGCGGATCGACTGGAACCACCCCGCGCTGCGGGTCGACCGGGTCGTGCGCGGCTGCGCGCCCGCGCCCGGCGCCTGGACCGAGTTCCGCGGCGAGCGGCTGAAGGTCACCGGGCCGGTCAAGCTGCTGCCGGAGTCGGCCGAACTGGCGCCCGGCGAGGTCGCGATGGTCGGCAAGAACAGCGTGCGGGTCGGCACCGGCAGCCACGACATCGAGCTGGGCGAGGTCCGTCCGCAGGGCAAGAAGGAGATGCGGGCGGCGGACTGGGCCCGCGGGGCGCGGCTGGAGGCCGGCGAGAGGTTCGGGACCGGCAAGGAGTGATCCGGCCGGGGAACGCGTCCCGGGCATCCGCGGCTGCGGAGACCCGGGACGGGGCTGATCAGGACGGCAGGGCGGCCCAGCAGCGGCCGTAGTCGGCGTCCTGGATGCCGGCGTCCCAGGCCGTCTTCAGCATGGCCCGGCCGGTGGCCGGGCCCACGATGCCGTCGACGTCGAGGGGGAACCGGCCGATGTCGACCATCCGCTTCTGGAACTTGCGGATGGCCCAGTCGGTTTCCGGCCCGTACTTGCCGTCCTCGAAGATCGGCTGCCGGTAGCCGCCGAACAGGTTCGAGAAGTGCTGCGCACACTTCACGGCCGCCGGGATGTTCTGGTAGCCGTATCCGACGTACGGCATGCCCGAAGCCGCCTCCGCGGTGCCGGAGGAGGCGAAGAGGGAGAGGCCGGCCATGCCGAGGCCGACGGCGGCGAGGCGGGTTCTGCGGAGCTTCATGCGGTGGGGTCCCCCTGGTGGATGGATGGCGGGGGCGTCCGTGCTTCGACGCGGCGTCCCCCGGTGCGTCCGTGCGAGCTGCGCACCCGTCAGATCGTAGCGGTGGGGATCACGGGGGCCCGGCGGCGGGGCGGCGGGCGCTGGGGGGTGGGCGGAACGGCG
Source organism: Kitasatospora sp. NPDC101447 (assembly GCF_044767225.1). Lineage (NCBI taxonomy): Bacteria > Bacillati > Actinomycetota > Actinomycetes > Kitasatosporales > Streptomycetaceae > Kitasatospora > Kitasatospora sp. NPDC101447. The sequence goes on along the minus strand of NZ_JBIWNL010000003.1, from coordinate 242,840 downwards.
GCAGAGGGGTCGGCGGCGGGGCGGTACGGGGTGGGCGGAAGGGCGGTCGGCGCGGGTTTCGCGTTACTGTTCCTGTGGACAACCCGCAGCTGATAGCCCCCGCAGCACCTTGAGGCACACAGGTATGAGCACGCCCAGCAACACCCCCGGCGCCAAGCGCGCGCCCCGCCCGCACCGCCGTCCTAAGAAGGACCCGGCCCGGATCGTCGCGTTCCGTGCGCTGCGCGCCGTCGACGAGCGCGACGCCTACGCGAACCTGATCCTGCCCTCGCTGCTCCGCGAGGCCGAGCAGAAGGGCATGGACCGGCGCGACGCCGCCCTCGCCACCGAGCTCGTCTACGGCACCCTGCGCCTGCAGGGCACCTACGACGCGATCATCGCCGCCTGCATCGACCGGCCGCTGAGCAAGGTGGACCCGCCGGTGCTGGACGTGCTCTCGCTCGGCGCCCACCAGCTGCTCACCACCCGCATCCCCAGCCACGCGGCCGTCTCGGCGACCGTCGAGCTCGCCCGGGTGGTGCTCGGCGACGGCAAGGCGAAGTTCGTCAACGCCGTGCTGCGCCGGATCAGCGCCCACGACCTGGACGCCTGGATCGAGCAGGTCGCCCCGCCGTACGACCGGGACGCCGAGGACCACCTGGCGGTCGTCCACTCGCACCCGCGCTGGGTGGTCGCCGCGCTCTGGGACTCGCTCGGCCGCTGGCAGCCGGACGCCTCCGGGCGCAGCGCCATGGAGGAGCTGCTCCGGGCCGACAACGAGCGGCCCGAGGTCACCCTGGTCGCCCGCCCCGGCCGGGCCACCGTCGACGAGCTGGCCGACGCGCTGCCCGAGGCCGCACCGGGGCGCTGGTCGCCGTTCGCGCTGCGGCTCGCCGAGGGCGGCGACCCGGGCTCGGTCGCGGCGGTGAAGGACAACCGGGCGGGCGTGCAGGACGAGGGCAGCCAGCTGGTCGCGCTGGCCCTGGCCGCGGCGCCGCTGGAGGGCCCGGACCGGATCTGGCTGGACGGCTGCGCCGGACCGGGCGGCAAGGCGGCACTGCTCGGCGCGCTGGCCGCCGAGCGCGGGGCGGCGCTGGTCGCCAGCGAGAAGCAGCCGCACCGGGCCCGACTGGTGGCACGGGCGCTGCAGGGCAACCCCGGTCCGTACACGGTGATCGCGGCGGACGGCACGCGCCCGGCCTGGCAGCCGGACAGCTTCGACCGGGTGCTGGTCGACGTTCCCTGCTCCGGCCTGGGCGCGCTGCGGCGGCGCCCGGAGGCGCGCTGGCGGCGCCGGCCGGCCGACGTGGCGGCCTTCGGGCCGCTCCAGCGGGACCTGCTGCGCTCGGCGATCGAGGCCACCCGGATCGGCGGCGTGGTCGGCTACGCGACCTGCTCGCCGCACCTGGCGGAGACCCGGGCGGTCGTGGACGACGTGCTGCGCTCCGAGGGCGGGCGGGTCGAGTGGATCGACGCGCGCCCGCTGCTGCCCGGCGTCCCCGCGCTCGGGGACGGGCCGGACGTGCAGCTGTGGCCGCACCTGCACGGGACGGACGCGATGTACCTGGCGCTGCTGCGGCGGACGGCCTGATCGGACGGCCTGGTCGGTTCGGTCTGGTTGGACGGTCGGGTCGGCTCAGCCTGGTCGGGTGGCCTGGTCGGTTCGGTCTGGTTGGACGGCCTGGTCGGCTCAGCCTGGTCGGGTGGCCTGGTCGGTTCGGTTAGGCCTGATCGGGCGGCTTCCTCGGGTGGCCCGGTCGGTTCGAGGTGGTCGCTTGCACCTCCCGTAGGGGGAGGAGGCAGGGTGGTGGCCATGAACGGCGACACGACCTACACCATCGGTGAGCTGGCCCGGCGGACGGGGCTGACGGTCAAGACCGTCCGCTTCTACTCGGACCAGGGGATCGTGTCGCCGGCCGACCGCAACCCGGCCGGCCACCGGCGGTACGGCGTCGACGCCGTCGCGCGCCTGGAACTGGTCCGCACCCTGCGGGAGCTCGGGCTCGGACTGCCCGAGATCCGGTCGGTGCTGGAGCGTGAACGTGCCCTGCCCGCCGTCGTGGCGGCGCACGCCGAGGCGCTCGACGTCCGGATCCGGGTGCTGCGACTGCAGCGGGCCGTGCTGGGCGCGGTGGCCAGGCGCGGGTCCACACCCGAGGAGTTGACGATGGTGCACCGGCTGGCCCGACTGTCGGAGGACGAACGGGAGCGCCTGGTGGGGGAGTTCCTGACCGGAGTGTTCGGTGCGTCGGTGGCCGGTGGGTCGGCGGCTGTCGGATCGGCGGCCGGTGGCCGGTTCGCGGCCGTGGCGCGGTCGTTGACGCCGGAGCTGCCGGCCGATCCGTCGGCCGAACAGGTCGAGGCCTGGGTGGAGTTGGCGCAGCTGGCGGCGGACGACGGGTTCCGGGAGCTGTTGCGCGGACTGCTGGCGGACGAGGCGGCGGAGGCCGGAGAGGGCCGACCGCGTCCCGGACTGGCGGTGGCCGTGCGGGAGTTGGCCGGTCCGGCGGTCGCGGCCGGGGTGGTTCCGGAGTCGCCGGAGGCGGCGGTGATCGCGGCGGAGCTGCTGACGCGGTACGCGGCGATGTTGCCGAGAGGTGCCGAGGCGGTGCGGGGTCGGCCGGGGGATCGATCGGGGGATCGGCTGCGGGGTCGGCTGGGGGAGAGGCTGGCGGCGATGGCTGATCTGCGGCGGGAGCGCTATCTGCACCTGCTGGCGGTGGTCAACGGGTGGTCGGAGCCGGAGAGTCGGGCGATCGAGCTGGACTGGGCGCGGCGCGCGGTGGCCTGAACCGGTACGGGCGGCGTGGGCGTGGTGGCCACGTCGACGACGGTTGCGGCTGGGGCTACCGCTACGGCTTCGGCTGGGGGTGTGTCGGGCCGGGGAAGCCGGTGAGGAAGGCGTGGGCCTGGGCACGCAGGTCGTCGACCGGCGGGTCGTCGCAGACCACCTCCATGCCGAGTGCGGTCGTCTGCCCCCAGTGGAAGTAGGACTGGAAGGCGAGGTACGGGCGGTGGTCGTCGCTGGGGTCGAGGCCGACGGCGAAGGTCGCGAAGTGGTTCCGCTCGCTCTCCGTCCGGGCGAACTCGGTCCGGGAGAGCTCCCATTCGAACTCGTAGGGCTCGGGTTCGGCGGGCAGGTCCAGTAGGGCCTGGGCGAGCCGCCGGACCTCGTCCGAGTGCGCGAACGGGAGCGACTCGGATCCGAAGGGGCCCGCGGCGAACAGCTCCCACTCGCGGCCGTTGTGGCTGACGGTCAGTGCCCAGTGGCCGGCCTGGTCGTGCCACTGGCAGTGGAGGGTCTGATCCGGATTCATGGTGGTCAACCTCCCTGTGGTTCCCGACTGTTCGTAGTCCCTCATCGTGGCACACCGGCCGGTGGAGGGAAGTCGGGTGTGAGCCGTTCTCGGGCCCGTTGCCAGGCTTCCTGAAGGGGCCGGTAGCCGATGACGGTGATGCCGTGCTCGGCGAGGAGCCGAGGGGCCTCGGGGGACACCAGGAACTCGTGATCGGTGCGGCGCACGTGCCAACCGTCGTCGTGCGGGGCACGCGGGTCGGGCCCGGTCAGGCCGGGGTGCAGCGCCCATTCGGTCAGGCCCGGCGGGAGCGCGGCCAGCAGCCGGGCGTAGTGGGCGGGTTTGTCGTCCAGCGGGACGGCGAAGCTGTCGAGGAAGTCGTGGTCGACGACCGGCAGGCCGAGCCGGCGCATCCGGGCCAGGGCGGGTGGCAGCCAGACCCGGACCGCCAGGCCGTACTCGGCGCCGAGGGCGAGGGTGAGGTCGAGGATGTCCTCGCGGCCGCCGTCGGCGAGGCAGTGGAAGTCGAGGTGGGTCGGTGCGAGACCGGCCGCCCCCACCGCGTCGATCTGGGCGCGGAACTCGCGCTCGACGTGGTCGAGCCGGGCGCGTTCGAGCAGTCGGGAGCGTCCGGCGGGCGTGGGGGCGAAGAACCCGCCGGTGTCGTCGAGGAGGGACGGTACCCGGTCGCGGGCGGCCAGCGGGCCCCAGCGGAGGTGCGGTGACTCGCAGACCAGGGTGAGGTGGACGCCGAAGGGGACGTCCGGGTGCCGGCGCAGGAGCCGCAGTGCGTGCGGGGCGGCGTGGCAGACGGTCATCAGGCTGCAGGAGGCCGCGATGCCGTTCCGAACGGCGTCGATCACGGCGAGGTTGACGGACTCGTCCCGGCCGAGGTCATCGCAGTTGAGCAGCAGGAGGCGGGCGTCGGGCGGGTGGTGGAGGAGGGCGTTGGCGCTGGGGTTGGGGGTGGCGGCGGGGTCGGTGGCGGGCATGGGGGGAGTCTGCACCGGCTCCCGGGGTGGGCGCGCGGGGATTTCCACCGGGGGCGAACGGGGGTGGCGCGGTGGGTCGGTGCGGTGGGTCGGTGCGATGGGTCGGTGGGTCAGCCGGTGGTGGGGGCCGGGTGCCAGGGGCGGTCGGGGCGGGTCCGGACCGGGGCGGAGGTGAGGCGCAGCCCGTACACCTCGCGGTCGGCGGCCTCGTACGGGACCTGGCCGAGGTACTCGTGGCCGGTGAGGTGGCACCAGGCGGGCAGGTCGAGCGGGGCGGCGGGGTCCGTGGTCTGGATGTGGACCACCGCGCCGGCCGGGAGGTGCGCGATGCGGGCACGCAGGCGGAGCAGCAGCTGGACGCAGAGCAGGCCGGTGCCGTCGATGGTGAGGTCGGGGGCGGTGCGGTCGGGCGCGAGCAGGGGGCCGTCGGGGGCGGGGGGCGTGCCGTCGGGGCCGAGCGGCGTGCGGTCGGGGCCGAGCGGGGCGGACGGGGTGGCCGGGGAGGTCATCGGGGGGTCTCCTGGGTGATGCGCCAGAGGCGGCGGGGCAGTTCGCCCTCCTCGAAGGGGTGGACGTCGGTGAGGTGCCAGCCCTCGGCGAGCGCGTCCACCAGCTCGCGGGGGAAGAAGTGGACGGCGAAGCCGCCGTGCTCCCAGATGTCGTCCCCGTGGCCGGTACCGGCGCCGTAGTGGGCGTCGCCGGTGTGTCGGACGGTGTAGACGAAGGTGCCGCCCGGGCGCAGGACGCGGCGGACCTCGGCGACGAGTGCCGTGATCTCGTCGGTCGAGAGCGCCATGCAGAGCAGCATGTGGGCGAAGACCGCGTCGACGGAGGCGTCGGGGAGGGGCAGCGGGTCACGCACGTCGTGGGTGACGATCGAGAGCCGGTCGGCCAGGCCCTGGCCGGCGGCTGCTGCGCTCAGCTGCTCCAGGCCGGTCGGGCTGAAGTCGGTGGCCAGCACCCGGAAGCCCGCGCGGGCGAAGTGCAGGGCGTCGCGGCCGTGGCCGGCGCCGAGTTCGAGCACGTCGTGGGCCCTGGCGGCGGCGAAGGCCCCGGCGGCGTACGCGGCGGGGGCGGACGGCAGCTCGCCGTACATCCCGGGGTTGGCGGTGTAGGTCCGCTGCCAGTGCGCGCGCTGGGTGTCGGCGAGGGCGGGCTCCCGGCCTGGCGTGTCGCCGGGGGTGTGGGTCATGGTGCTGCCCTTCGCGGGGTGGTCGTGCGGTCGCGCGGGGGTGGTGCGGTCGTATCCGTGCGGGTGCGGGTGCGGGTGCGGGTGCGGGTGGTCAGGTGGACCGGGCTCAGCCCAGGACCGGGGTGCGGCGGTGGCCCCCGCGGGTCTCCGGTGGCGCTGCTCAGCCGAGGGGCGTGCCGGGGGCGGTGCCTCCGAGTCGGGTGAGCAGCGCGGACAGCCGGCCGAGGTCCTCGGGGCTCCACTGCCCGGCCGCGAAGTGGTCGGCGGCGACCTGGCGTGCGGTGTGCAGCATCTCGGCGAGCCGCTCGCGACCGGTCGGGGTGAGGGCGGCGTAGGCGACCCGGGCGTCGCGGGCCGCGGCCTCGCGGGTGACCAGGCCGATCCGCTCCAGCGGTGCCAGGCCGCGGGTCACGCCGGAGGCGGTGAGGCCGAGGGCCTCGGCGAGGTCGACCCGGCGCATCCTGCCGCCGGGGGCCTGGGCGAGGTGGAGCAGCATGGTGAAGTCGGACAGGCTCACGCCGTGCAGGCCGCTCAGGCTCGCGTCGAACCGCTTGACCACGGCCGCCTGGGCGCGGACCAGCCGCAGGGCGGTGTCCAGCGGGTCGGGGCTCGGGGGCGTGTCGGTCGGTTCCGTCGTCTCGGGCTCTGTCATTGCCACCTCCTTGACTGCTCAAGTATATCCCTACGGAGAGCCGTCAAGGAGATGGCCGGGGGGGGGGAGGGGGTCGGTCAGCCGGCGGCGTTGGCGGCGCGGCGCTGACGCTTGCCGAGCGGTGCCTGCGAGAGGTCCTCGGCCTGGGAACGGAGGTTCTTGAAGCCGTAGCCCCGGGCGGTCAGCCAGCTCTCCGCCGCCTGCTCGGCCCGCTCGGTGGCCGCCAGGATGTCCTCCTCGGCCTCGCCCTCGTCGAGGAAGCGGAAGGTGAAGGCGGACCGCGCGGAGAGGTCGTAGCTGAGGTGGCCCTCGCGGGTGAAGGCCGCGTGCAGCACGTCGTGCTCGGGCGCGGCGGCCAGGAGTTCGGCGCGCTGCCCGTCGGTGAGGCCGTCGAAGACGCCGCGCACCATGATGCGGAAGGTTCGGGTAGTCATCCCCCGACCATAGGCAGGAGGGGCTGCCGACCGCCAACGCGATTTCGTCGCGTCGGCGGTCGGCGGTCGGCGGTCGGCGGTTCGTGGCCGTGGTTCGTGGGTCCGGGTGGGGAGGCGGTCAGCTGCTGACGCCCAGTTGGGCCAGCAGCGTCGTGTTGTCCTCGATGTGCCAGTCCTCGACGATCCGGTCGGTGCCGACGTGCTGGATGTCGATCGCGTTGAACTCGACGGACCGGCCCTCACCGCGGACGCCGTTGAAGGTGCCGGTGAAGTGGCCGCGGAAGACCAGCCTGGCGGTGATCTTGTCCCCGGTGACCAGGATGTCGGACAGCTCGCAGGTCAGGTCAGGCACGGCGGCGCGGAAGGTGCGCGAGGCGAGCGCCGGGCCGGTCGGGCCCTGCGGGCGGCCGGGCGGCAGCGTGTTGTCCCTGAACTGCGGACTGATCGCCGCGTCCAGGTACCGCTGCTGCCCGGTGTTCCAGAACGTGTACAACTGCTGGGCCAGGCGCACCTCTTGGGCCGCGCGCCGGGAGCCGATCGAACGGTCCACGGTGAGCGCCTTCGGCTGGACCAGGTCGGGCGAGCGGTCGACCAGGCGCTGCGGCCAGGAGCGCGAGGACTCGTGGCGGTCGGCGATGGCGTCAGCGGTGGGGCGGCCGGCCCCGTGGACGGGCGTGGCCGCGGCGGTACCGCCCGCCAGGGCGGCCAGGGCGAAGGCGACGGCGGCGGCGCGGGCGGCGGTGCCGGTCCGCGGTCGCGGGCGTCGGCGGGCCGCGTCCGAGCGTCGGAGGTCAGACAAGGCGACCGCCCCCGTCGACGTGCAGCACCGTGCCGGTGACGTACGGGTTGTCGATCGCGTACAGCACCGCCTTGATCAGGTCGTCGGGACTGCCCACGCGTCGCGCCGGATTGCGCCCGGCCACGCCGCGCAGGAACGCCTCCTTGTCGGCACCGAGGCCGTCCCAGGAACCGGTGTCGACGATGCCGGGGGAGACCGCGTTGACCCGCACCGGTGCGATCTCCACCGCCAGCGCCTGCACCAGGAAGGCGAGCGCGCCGTTGGTGGTGGCCATCACCGTGCGCTCGGGGGCCGGACGCCAGGCGGCGACACCGGAGAAGAACGTGAACGAGCCGCCCTCGGCGACCTGCCCCACCAGGTGCTTCGCCAGCAGCAGCGGCCCGATCACCTTGGCTGCGAACGCCCGCTGCACATCGGCTGCGTCGAGCTCCCGCAGCGGCCCGTTGGCCGGCATCGCGGCGGTGGACACCAGGTGGTCGAACGAGCCCAGGCGGGAAGCGAGTTCGGCGATCGACCGCTCGTCCGCGAGGTCGAGTGAGAACACCTCCGACGGCCCGGACAGCTCTCCGGCCGTCCACTCCAGCTTGCGCGGATCCGGACCCGCCAACACGAGGTCGGCACCGGCCGCCGACGCGGCCTTGGCGAGCGCCCGCCCGGTGCGCGAACCCGCACCCACCACCACGAGACGTCGACCCTTCAGGGAACCGTCATCGGACACGGGAGAACTCCTTCGTCATCGGGGAAGCGGCCGACCGTCCGCTTGCGGCGGCCGCACCACGACCCTCCCCCGACCTGGTGTGATGAGTCCAAGGCTTGTTTTCGATGCAGTCGATAACATCTGTTCATGGCAACGCTCCGGCAGCTCGAATACCTGGTCGCGGTGGTCGACACCGGATCCTTCACCCGTGCGGCCGAACAGCTGCACGTCACCCAGCCCGCGCTCTCCCACCAGATGCGGGCCCTGGAGAACGCCGTCGGCGGCCCGCTGCTCGAACGCCTGCCCCGCTCGGTACGGCTCACCCCGATGGGGCGGGCGGTGCTGCCGCACGCCCGCGCCGCGCTCGCCGAAGCCGAACGCCTCCGCACGGTGGCCCGGCGCACCGCCGGACTGGAGCAGGGCGAGCTGGAGGTCGCGGCCGTCTACTCGGTCAGCCTCGGCATCCTGCCGCCCGTCCTGCGCGCCTGGCGCCGACTCCACCCCGGCGTGCAGATCCGGCTGCGTGAGTACCCGCACGCCGACCGGCTCCAGGCCGCCATGGCCGCCGGCTGCGCCGACGTCGCCGTCGGCCCCGCCCCGGCCGACTGGGAAGGCCCGATCCGCGAACTCGGCGTCGAGGAGTTCGTGGTCGTCCTGCCCGCCGACGACCCGCTGGCCGACCGCCCCGGCGGCACGATCGCGCCGGCCGAACTCGCCGACCGCGCCTGGGTCCACTACGCCCCCGACAACGGCCTCGCCGACCTGCTCGACCGCGTCGCCGCCCAGGCCGGCTTCCACCCCCGAGCGGCCGTCCGCGCCGAACAGACCTCCGCCGCACCGCTGTTGGCCGCCGCCGGACTCGGGCCCGCCCTGGTGCCCGCCAACATCGTCCCGCCGCACTTCGACGGCGCCGTGCTCCGCCCGGACCCACCGATCCGCCGCACCCTCACCGCCTACACCCGCACCCGCCCCGACCCGCTCACCGTGGCCTTCGCCGACCTCCTCGCCGCCCAGGCCCGGGTCAATCCGCCTGGCCTGTCGGTGGCCGGGTTGGGGGGTGTGGTGGAGGCGTGATGTGAGGTGGGCTGAGGGGGTGTTGGGGTGGGTGGGGGGAGGTGGCTTCACGGCCCCGGCCGGGATCGGTCGGCTCGCCGTGGCTACAGACCTCCTGGCCGCCCAGGCCCGCGTCAATCGGCCGGGCCTAGCGGTGGTTGAGGCGGGGTGGGGGTGTTGGGGTGGGTGCCCAGGTGGGCCCGTCTGGCCTGGGCGGTGGTTGGGGTGGGATGTGGAGGGTGGCCGTCGGGGTGGGTGTCTCGCGGGTCGGCTCGGCTGGGCGGTGCGGGTGGGTGGCGGTGTCGTCTGGGCGAGGTGGTCTCACTGCCGGCACTCACACCCGCCCGGCCCGGCGGTGGTCGGGGTGGGGTGAGGGCGGCGGCCCGTCCCGTGGTGGGCAGCGGTGTTGCATCGGGGAGAGGTGCGGGTCGTTCGCGGGCTCGGGCTGTCGGATGGGCGGTGAACTCGGTTCGACTTGAGCAGATGTGACGATGTGCCAGGTAGGCCTCGGGCGGATGCATGGCAGAGCCTCCTTCTGCGGCGGCCCGGGTGGCTGCCGTTCGGTGACTCCAAGAGTGGTTGCTCCGGTCCCGATCGCGCATGTGCCGATCGGCAGGAATCCTGGGGGAAGTGGCCGGGCCGATCCTGCCGAACGGCACTCCCGCCAGGACTGCTGCTGCGGAACCATGGCCGCATGACCGACATCGAGCCCACCGCGCCGCCCGCCGAGCGGCGCCGCACTCTCCTCGCCGCGATCCACCGCGCCGGCGGCACCTGGACCCGGCAGCGGGCCTGGGAGCTCTACCGGCCCCGGCCGGAGCCCAAGTTCGTCCGCCGGGACCTGCAGGCGCTCTGTGCGGCCGGCCTCCTCGTCCGCGTCCGGATCGGTGAGTACCGGGTGCCGCGGTGAACGGGGCGACGGGGTTCGCTACGTCCGGGCCGGGAGCCGGGTGCAGACGGCTCCGGTGGCGAGGGCCGCGGGCTCGGCATCGAGGGTGGCGAGGGTGAAGGCGGTGGTGAGTGCGCTGATGTCGCGGGTCTCGCGGAGGAGGTAGTGGTTGCCGCCGGGGATCTCGTAGCGGGCGAGGTCAGGGACGACCCGGCGGGCGCGCAGCGCGTACTCCAGCGACTGGGTGGCGTTGGCCGCGCTGTTGTCGCCGGTGCCGTGGACGATCAGCACCCGTCGGCCGGCCAGCTGGTCGACGGCGTCGCCGCTGGGCAGCCAGGGGGCGATCCCGGCGACGCCGACGACGGAGGGGTGTCCGGCGCACCAGAAGGCGGCGCGGCCGCCGAGGGAGTTGCCGATCAGGACCACCGGCGCGCCGTCGTACCGTCGGGCGAGCTCGTCGAGTGCCCACCGGGTGTCGACGGCGGTGTCGGCGTCGTCGCCGTTCCAGCCGCCGTAGCGGTAGCGCAGAACGTGGACGGCGAGGCCGTGCGGGCGGCCGCGCTCGGTGAGCTCGGTGGCGAGCTCCCGCAGGCCGAGTTCGGCGACCTTCACTGGTCCGCGGCGGCTTCGGATGAACCCGCCGGGCAGCAGCAGGGCGACGCCGTTGACCGGCCCTTCCTCCTGCCACGGGGTGAGTTCTGGGGTGCGCTCACGGTGCGCTAGGAACACGCGGAATCCTCCCTGGGGTGTACACGCGGATTCTACGGTTCCGGGGGTGGGGCCCGGTGCGTGAGCAGGGACTCCAGGATCCAGCCGGTGACCCCGCTGCGCGCCACCATGACCCTGGCCCAGCGGGCCCCGAGCGGTGAGGTCCAGCTGTCCGTCACCTCGACGACGTCACCGGAGCAGGCCAGCCCGACGACGGTGTCTCCGCCGGAGTGGTCGAGCCGGACGTTGGCGGCGTCGGCCGAGACCTCCCACCAGCCTGCCCCGACCGCGGGAGGCCGTTCGTCGCCCGGTGTGACCGCGGCCGGCACGAGCAGGATCGCGAGGGAGAGGACCGCTGCCGTCGCCCGGGCGGTCACGGCCACGGGGGCCTCGGCGGCGCGGTGCGCGCGGACGGCGGTGACGGCGTGACGGGCGGGGGAGTCATGTACAGCAGAACGAGCCGACCCTGCGTGTGCGCACTGTCGGGCGTCGAGGCTCACCCGTTCGAGTGGGCGGAGTCGGGGAGCAGCCGCCCTCCGACCACGGGGAGAATCTTGCTCCGTTGTCGACCGGGGGAGCGCTTCGACCAGGTCGTCCCGGCCTGGGCGACGTGCTGCGGGCCCGCGGGCAGGTCCGCGTGCTGCTCCGAGCAGGGGGCGGAGGGTCGGGCCGCAGGACGTCGGGCGGGCCGACTTCCTGCTCCGCTGGTGGCGAGGAGGGAGTTCGTAACGATCACCCCATTCGGCGCCTCGCATGTGCAGGTGATGGCCGGGGTTTTCCCTGCTCTTTGTTTTGGATGACCGGGGGCTCTGCGACGATCCGATGATCGTCGTCCTGATGCGGTGGGCGGCGCGTCGCAGGGGAGAGAACGGCATGGCCGTTGGGCCCGAGGACAGCGTTGTCCGGGCGGGGTGGGGTGCCAGGTTCGCCTGGGACAAGGAGATCTGGATGGTGGTCGCCGGCGGGGTGCTGGGCGGCCTGTTCGCGACCATCGGGCTGGCCGCACTGCTCGGGCCGGCGAACGGGTTCGGCGGCGACAGCCTCGGATACCTGGGCATCATCAGCATCCTCGGGCTGATGCCGTGCGGCGGGGGCCTGGTCTGGGCGCTGATCCACCCCCGGCGCGGCTTCCCGGCGATCGCCGTCGGGATGCTGCTGGGGCTCGGGATCTTCTTCGCCTTCGCCGGTGAAGGCGTGGACGACGCCTGGAAGGCCCCGCTGGACCGGCCGTCCACGACCCGCGCGCTGGGCAGCTGGACGGCCGGGGACCTGGTGGTGCGGGTCCGCCCCGACCAGGTGGTCGCCTACCGCAGTGCCACCGGGGCCGTCGTGTGGCACTGGACGCTGCCGGGGGAGGACTCGGTGTGCGCGATGAGCCGTGGCGTCGGGGCCGGCACCGCCGGGCAGGGCTCCGTCGGGCTGATCGGCCACTCGCCGCACGACAAGCCGTGCACCGCGGTGACCGCGCTCGACCTCTCCGACGGCAGGGAGGGCTGGACCACCGCCGTCGACGCGCCGGCACGGGACGGGGACGCGGCGACGCCGGACGTGGTCACCGTCGCCGGCGGGCAGGCCGTCCTGCAGGAGAAGGACGGCTGGCGGGCCGTCCGGCTCGCGGACGGTGCGGCGGTGTGGCGCGGGACGACCGACGCCGGCTGCGCCCCGCTGCACGTTGCCGGCGGGGCGGCGGACGTGGTGACGGTCGCGCAGTGCGGCGCGGCGGCGCCCGTGCTGCGGTCGCTGGCCGCCGAGGACGGGCGGGAGCAGGCGCGCATCGCGCTGCCCGTGGTGGGCGGGCTGAAGAACCTCGCGGTGGTGTCGGTCGATCCGCTCGCGGTGTGGGTCGACGCCCAGGGGGAGCGCGGGACGCACGCGGTGCTCAGCTTCGACCGGTCGGGGCGGCCGCGGGCGTCGATCCCGGTGTCGGGGAGCGAGTACGACCTGGACGTGATGCTGGGCGGCCTGCACGCCTTCGACGAGTTCGACGCCCGGCCGCTGTTCGGCGGGGTGGTCGTCGGGGACCTGTTCGTCGTGCCGGGGGAGCGGCCCGGCGACGTCACCATCGGCAGTGGCAGGAACCCGGTCCGCAGCGCGACCGGCCGGCTGGTGGCGTACTCGCTCGCGGACGGCGGGCAGCGGTGGACGGCGGGGTTGGACGACCAGGTCTCGGGCCTGGTCGTGGACGGGACGTCGGTGTGGGCGATGACGCGCAACCGGATCACCCGGGTGGACGCCGCGACCGGACGGCGGAACGCCGAGCTGGATGTGAACGGCACGTCGTCGCTGTACCCGGTGGACCTCTCGGTGTCGGGGCCCAAGCAGTTCACCGTGGTCGCGGAGGACGGGACGCGGGACGAGCCGCCGGTGCGCGGGATGAAGTGAGGGGTGATCGGGCGTCGGCGGCGGCCCCTCACCGGGCACGCCGCCGACGGCATGGTCGGCGGTGCCGCCCGCGGCGCGGCCGGCCCGCGGTCAGCGGGAGTCGTTCCGGAAGTCCGGGTAGCCCAGGATGAGGACCTTCTCGGCCGGGTTCCGGACGTAGGGGATCACCTTGCCGGTGTCCTCGAAGCCGAGCCGTCGGTAGAAGGCCAGCGCGCGGCCGTTGCCCTCGTTCACGCCGAGGGTCAGCCACCGGACGTCGACGTGCTCCTGCGCGTGCCGGACGGTCGCGTGCACGAGGTCGGCGGCGGGGCCGCCCGCACCGCGGTGCCCGGGAGCGACGTAGACGGCGTGGACGTGCGCGGTGTCGGGCACGTGCGGGATGGGCTCGACCGCGGCCATCCCGACCCAGTTCCCGTCCTCGTCACGGACGGTGAACGTGGCGCGTTCCCGGGCGGTGGCCTCGGCGGCGGCGTGCTGCTGCCAGTAGCCGTCGGGGCGGGCGGCGGTGTCGGCGTAGGAGAGGCTGAAGGCGTCGGGGGAGTCCCGCAGTGCCTCCAGGGTGATCTCGCGGAGTTCCCGCCATTCCTCGGTGGCCATCCGGCGTACGACGTAGTGCATGAGCCGAGCCTGGCACGGGTGCGGGGCGGGCGGATCACGCGTGAGGATGATCTTCATCGCGGGCCACCCCGGTTCCGGGCCGCGGGCCACCCCGGCTCGGGGCCGCGGGCCACCCCGGCTCGGGGCCGCGGACCGCTCCGGGGTGGGCCTCCCGGGCCGTCCGGCGCGGGCCTCCCGGGCCGTCGGGCGCCGGGGAGCGCTGCCGCGACCGGCGGATCTGAGCCTTCCAGGCGGTTGTGTCAGGCTGGTGTGGGAGCACCGCGGAGATCGGGAGGCTCGTGATGGCCGAGACCAGCGTGAACGGGGTGGCGCTGCACTACGAAGCCCAAGGTGAGGGCCCCGGCGTCGTCCTGGTGCACGGCTCGTGGAGCGACGGGGACTCCTGGGCGCGGGTGATGCCGGGCCTGGCGGAGTCCGCCACCGTCGTCGCCTACGACCGCCGGGGGCACAGCCGCAGCGAGGACCCGCTCACCCAGGGTTCGGTCCACGAGGACGCGGCCGATCTGGCCGGGCTGATCCATGGGCTCGGCCTCGCCCCGGCCTTCGTCTACGGCGACTCCTACGGCGCACTGGTCACCCTCCGGCTCGCCTCGGCCCGTCCCGACCTGCTCCGCGGGATCGGCGTCCACGAGCCGCCGGGCACCGGCATCCTGCTCGCCGACCCGGACCTCCGCCCGATCGGCACCGCCTTCGCCGACCGGATCGCCGCCGTCCGGGAACTGCTGGAGCAGGCCGAGTCCGCCGCGGCCGCCGAACTGTACGTGGACAGCCTCGCCTTCGGGCCGGGCGCGTGGGAGCAGTTGCCCGCGCCGATCCGGCACACCTACATCCGCAACGCGCCCACCTACCTGGACGAGCTGCGCGACCCGGACGCGCTCGACCTCGACCTCACCGGCCTGGCCCGGTACACCGAACCGGCGCTGCTCACCCAGAGCGACGACAGCGCGCCGATGTTCGGCGAGGTGCTGGACCTGGTCGACCTCGCCCTGCCGAAGGCGGAGCGGCACCTGTACAACGGCGCCGGCCACGCCCCGCACCTGTCGCAGCCAGAGGAGTGGGTGCGGGTGGTCCTCCCGCGCGTGCTGGTGTGAGGCGGACCGCCGCCGGGCCCGGGAGCTGAGCGCTCCTCGGGTCCGGCGGCCGTGCTCCCCGGGCCCTCGACGGTGCTCCTGCCGGCGCCACAGGCCCGGCGGGTGCGGCCGATCGGGGTGGGTTCGTCCGCCTTCCGGGTGATGACGATTCGCCCCCGGGCGAATCGCGGAGCCGACGCTCGCCAGTGAACTCCCGTGGGGCGCACGCTACTTCGGTGACCGCGTCCACACGGACGCGGCCGACCGGAAGGACGAACATGACGAGCACGCGTGGCCGCGTCGCCGCCCTGCTGGGAGCCGTCGCGGTGGTCGCCGGCACCACCCTGGCCACTCCCGCCCTCGCGGCGGCCGCCGAACCGGCCGGAGTCGGGGGCGGGATCTCCAGACAGGCGCCCTGTCCGGACGCGCCCGAGTTCACCTGCGGGACCCTCACCGTCCCGCTCGACCACAGCGGTGCCACGCCCGGCAGCCTCGACCTCGCCGTGGCGGTCGCCGGCAACACCGACGCCCCCAAGGGCGACCTGCTGTTCCTCACCGGCGGCCCCGGCCAGCCCGGTGTGCCGCTGATGAAGCGGATCGCGAGCAAGCTGGAACCCGTCCTCAAGGACTACCGCCTGGTCATGTACGACCAGCGCGGCACCGGGGGCGGCGCACTCCAGTGCCCCGGCCTGCAGGAGGACATGGGCTCCTCCGACCTCGCCGCGCCGCGCGAACAGTCGATCGCCGACTGCGCCGCCGCCCTCGGCCCGAACGCCCGCTTCTACGGCAGCGCGGACACCGTCGCCGACATCGACCTGCTGCGCCAGGCCCTCGGCGACCGGCGCCTCACCCTCGACGGCGTCTCCTACGGCACCTTCGTCGCCGAGCGGTACGCGCTCGCCCACCCGACGCACGTGGCCCGCCTGGTGCTCGACTCGGTGGTGCCGCAACAGGGTTACGACCCGCTCGACCTGGCCGCGCTGCCCGCCAGCGCCCGTGTCCTGACGGCCGCCTGCCGGGCCACCGGCTGCACCACCGACCCGGCCGCCGACCTCGCCGCGGTCGTCCGGCAGTACGGCAACGGGGCGCAGATCCTGGACGCCCTCACCAGCTACGAGTTCACCGACCCGAACTACGGCGGCGTCGCGGAGGCGCTGCACGAGGCCGCCGCCGGGCAGCCCGCGAAGCTCCAGAACTTCATCGACACCGTCCACCAGGGCGACGCCGCCCCCGCCAACCTGCTCAGCCAGGGACTGCACGCCGCCACCGTGTGCGCCGACGGCCGCTTCCCGTGGGGCACCGCCGACACCCCGGTCGCAGGGCGTGCGGCGGCGCTGGAGCGGACCCGGCAGCGGCTGACCGCCGAGCAGACCTGGCCGTACGACGCCGCGACCGCCACCGGGCTCGGCAGCCTGCTGGTCTGCCTGGACTGGCCGCGCGAGCCGGTGCCGCCGACGCCGTCGGCGCACCGCAAGCTGCCCGACGTGCCGGTGCTGCTGCTCGGCGGCGACCGGGACCTCTCCACGCCGAACGAGTGGCTGTACCAGCAGGCCGCGTCGGCCCACGACCCGCAGATCGTGATCGTGCCCGGGGCCGCGCACTCGGTGCAGACCCGGGCGGCGAACCCGGTCGGGCGGCAGGCGGTCTACGACTTCCTGCTGAAGCAGGGGTGAGGTAGCGGGAGACCGGGGCCCGGGGAGACCGGGGCCGAGGACCCGGCGACGGTCCGTGCCACACGGGGGTGGGGACGGGGCGCCACCGGGCTTCCACGGACCGGGCGGGCGGACCGGGGGGGGGGGGGGGGGGGGGGGGGGGGGGGGGGGGGGGGGGTGCCCCCCCCCCCCCCCGCGCCCGGTTCAGCGTTCGGTCGCGCCCCAGCCGTCGTCCGGCAGCGTGCGGTCCGGTTCGGGGCAGTCGACGTGCTCGTAGCCCCACAGCATCGCCTTGTGCAGCACCCACTCCTCCAGCGGCGGCTGGTCGTAGGCCTCCCGGTTGGTCAGGACCAGCTCCACCCGGACCTCCTCGGCCGGCGAGAACAGCAGGTTCCGCTGGTGCGGGAGGTTCTCGTACGTCACCGTCTGCCAGACGCAACCGGCGGCGGTGAGCGCGGCCGTCAACTCGGCCTCGGTCACGCGGGTGTCGAGCGTCACCGACTCGCCGCCAGGCCGCGGGAGTTCCAGCTCTCCGTGCCAGACCGGCAGGGACAGCGAATGGAGCTGCCGGCAGCGGCAGAACACCGTCTGCACGTCGCCCCAGCCGAAGCCGTGCGGCCAGCGGTTGTCGCGGCGGATCCGGCCGCCGTCCCAGGGATCGCCGTAGCGGGCGGCGAGTTCGGGCAGCGAGGCGCCGTGGCGCAGGTCGCCGAGGCCGCCGGTGGAGACCAGGCCGGTGAGGACGGTGAGGAAGTCCGTCATCCCAGGCACCCGCGTACCGCGTCGATCAGCCGGTTCGCCCGGGCGTCGCCGTGGCCGATCATCCGGTTGGCGACGTAGGCGAAGCCGACGCCGAACTCGTCGTCACCGAAGGCGAACTGGCCCCCGGCGCCGTCGTTGCCGAAGCTGCGCCCACCGAGCAGCGGACGGAACGCGGGGGAGTCGAGCAGCACGCCGGAGCCCCAGCGGGCGCCCATGTCGAAGCCCAGGAAGCCCGCGCCGGAGGAGACTTCGCGCACCGCGTCGGTGACCGTGTCGGGGGAGAGCAGCCGCTCGCCGCCGTCCAGACCGGTGACCGCTGCCGCGTACAGGCCGGCCAGCCCGGTGGCGGAGGCGACGGCACCCGCGCCGGGCAGCTCGATCGCGTGCAGGGCCGGGTCGTTCCAGCCGTGCGGCACGTCCAGGCCGGGGAAGACCAGTGCGCCGTTCATCGTCACGATCCTGGTGAGCAGGTGCTCCGGGCCGGGCATCGGGCGGCGGCCCTCGGCCTCCACCAGCCGTGCCAGGCGCGGGAGTTCGCTCTCCGGAAGGCCGATCCAGACCGGCAGGCCGAGCGGATCGGCGAGCTCCTTGCGCAGGAACGCGCCGGGGGTCAGACCGGTGATCCGGCGGATCACCTCGCCGACCGCGAAGCCGAACACATGGCCGTGGTACTCGTAGGTCGTGCCCGGCTCCCAGAGCGGCTCCTGGGCCTCGATCGCCCGGATCACCGGCTCCCAGGCGGCGACCTCCTCGAAGGGGAGCACCGCGTCCAGCGCCGGCAGGCCGGCCCGGTGGCCGAGGACCATCCGGGTGGTGACGGACTGCTTGCCGTGCTGCGCGAACTCGGGCCAGTAGCGGGCGATCGGCGCGTCCAGGTCGAGTCGGCCCTGCTGGGCGAGCAGGTGCGCACAGATGCTCACCGCGCCCTTGGCGCACGAGAAGACCGGCACCACGGTGTCCTGCGTCCAGGCGCGGCCGGTGCGCTCGTCGGCCGTGCCGCCCCACAGCTCGACCACCTTGCGGCCGCCGGCGTACACCGTGACGGCGGCGCCCAGCTCGGGGAACTCCTCGAAGTTGGCGGCGAAGACGTCCGCGACTGCGCCGTAGTGCTCGTCCGCCCACCCCTGGTACTGCTGCATGGTGCGTGTCTGCCCTTCCCTGGTCAAGATCACCGACCGGTCCACGGTACGGCGTCGGCGCGGCCGCGACGAATGATTTGACCGGGGCTGGGGCGGGTGGGGCAAATGTGACGGTCCGACATGCCCTCCTGCTCCGAGGGGACCTGTTGGTACAGCGGGTTCTGCCGGCCTCCCGCGGTCGGTACTGCGGTGTCGAGGTGCGACGGTGCAGCGGTGCTCCGGGTCCGCACTATGCTGTCCGGCGGTCCTGGGACCGACGGGACCGGACACCGGGGGAGGAACATGAGCGACGAACGTGCCGGGACGGGCTTCGGCGCCCATCCGGCGAAGCCCGGGGCTGCAGGGTTGCCGCAGCAGCGCCGGGGGGTGTGACGGTGGCCGACCACGATGCGCACCCGCTGGGGGAGAAGCCGGGTAGTCAGCGCCAGCAGGTGGAGCGGTTGAAGAAGACGATCGACGAGTCGCACGGCATGTGGGGCGCCGGCGATCTCAAGTACGCCGTCCATGACGCCCTTCAGCTGCCCGCTCCGAAGGGGGACGCGGGCAAGCTCGGCGAACTCGCGGCCGCCTACGCCGCGGCGGTCGGGCAGATCGACCAGGTCCAGATGAAGGTGGAACGCGTCGGCTCCCAGCATCTGCCCGACGCCTGGACCGGCCAGGTCGGCGAGAAGGCGGCCGAGGTGGTCAAGGCCTCCGCCGACGACCTGACGCGCTGCCGGGACGCGTTGGACAAGGGGCGGCTGCACCTCACGGCGCTGGCCACCGCGCTGAGCGAGGCGCAGACCCTGCACGGGCAGGGGGCCGCGCCGCTGGGCGAGGCACTGAGCCTGCTGCACGAGATCACCGTCGCCGGCGCGCCCGACCTCGTCCACTGGGACGACGACACCATGCACACCGCGCACGCGAAGGCGAAGGACGGCATCAAGTCGATCTTCGACGCGGCGGTGAAGGCCGAGACCGCCGGCCGCGCGGCCGCCCGCGAGCTGAACGCGCTGGCGGGCAAGGCGCTGGCGGGCAAGTTCACGAACAAGGGCCTGGGCGCGACCCCGCCTGGCTGGCCGAGCGGATCTCCCCGGTGCAACTCGACGCGGCCTCCCCGGACTTCGCACCGACGGGCTACCAGGGCGTCAGGTGGGACCAGGGCAACCGCGGGACCTGCGTGCCCGCGTCGACGGTGACCGCCCGGGCGATGGTCGACCCGCTGTTCGCCTTCCAGCTCACCACCGGCGGCCACCCCGGCGACCCGAAGTTCGACAACGGCAAGGCCGCGTACGAGCGTTGGCTGTCGGAGACGGACCGCGTCCACGACAAGCGCGGTTGGTGGCACAAGTGGACCGACGGCATGCTGGACTACGAGTCCAAGGACGTCGCCGACGACGAGATCGGCGCGCACACCGGCGCCGGCTACAAGAACGTCGACCTCGACAGCCGGGACCAGCGCCAGAACGCGCTGGCCGAGATCGAGCGGAAGGTCGACGAGGGCAAGCCCGTGCCGATCTCGGTGGACAGCGGCCACTGGTACCAGTCCGGCAGCCACCAGATGGTGATCATCGCGCACCGCGGTGACCTGCTGGAGCTCTACAATCCGTGGGGCGCCACGGTCTGGGTCAGCGAGAGCGACTTCGTCGACAACCACATGCAGGGCGCGTCCGACGACCGGTTCCCGGCCGTGTCGAGCGTCCGAATGCCCAAGTGAGGCCCGAAGTGACCACCCCGCAGCCCCGGAGCGGCCGCGTGACGCGCCGCCGGATCCTCCTCGCCCTGACCGCGGTGCTGGCCGTCGCGATCACCGTGGGAGCGGTGGTCGTGCACCGGATGACCACCGGCAGGCTCGACCACGGCACGGTGTTCGGCGCGACCTCGGACCGGCTCACCGTCAGGCCCGGCGAACTCTTCTCCATCGAGGTGTTCGGGTACCAGGGGTCGCGCGACGCCTGGGCGGTGTCCGACCCCGGTCCCGACCCGGCGGTCGTGCGGGCGTCCGGGGACGAGTACGTCGACAATGTCGGCATCGAGGACCTGGCCGCCCACGTCTTCGTCGGTTCCCTCGGCTCGGGCGGCCACTACTACTTCACGTTCCGCGCCCAGAGCCCGGGCCGGACCACCGTCACGCTGCACGACGGGGCCCCCGGCCACGGGGGCGGGAAGTTCGCCCACGGCGCCGACCGGGCCGAACGGCAGTTCACCGTCGACGTCCGCTGAGCCTCCTCCTCCGGTTCGGGACGGCTAGCGGAGCGCGGGTGTGGGCAGGCTCGGTCGGAACGTCCGCACACGCTGCACCGGACGGCACGAGCCGCACCGGACGAAGGAGCCCAGGATGACCGCAGTGCACGAATCCGTCCTCGACGCGATCGGCGGGACGCCGCTGTTCCGGCTCGCCCGGCTCGGTGCCGGCCTCGCCGCGCCGGTGTACGCCAAGGCCGAGTTCCTCAACATCGGCGGCAGCGTCAAGGACCGCGCCGCGCTGTCCATGATCCTCGCCGCCGAGCGGGACGGGCTGCTGAAGCCGGGCGGGACGGTCGTCGAGGCGACCTCCGGCAACACCGGCATCGGCCTGGCCGTCGTCGGACGGCAGCGCGGGTACCGGGTGATCGCCGGGGTGTCGGACAGGTCGGCCGCCGAGAAGTCGGACATCCTGCGGGCGTACGGCGCGGAGGTGGTGCTCGCCCCGACCGCCCTGCCGCGGGAGGACCCGCGGCACCTGTTCAACGTGGTGCAGCGGCTCGCCGAGGAGATCCCCGGTGCCTGGCTCGCCAACCAGTACGACAACCCGGCCAATCCCGATGCCCATGTCCGGACCACCGGCCCCGAGGTCTGGGAGCAGACCGGCGGCCGGGTGACCCACTTCGTGGCGGGCGTCGGCACGGGCGGCACCGTCACCGGCACCGGCGGGTACCTGAAGCAGGTGTCCGGTGGCACGGTGACCGTCGTCGGCGCGGATCCGGAGTCCTCCTCGTACGGGGGCGGGGACGGCAGCCCCTGGTACGTCGAGAGCATCGGGCACTTCCTGCACCCCGGGACGGTCGAGGACCGCTTGCCGCAGGCCTACCGCCCGGAGGTGGTCGACTCCTTCGAGCGGATCCCGGACCGCGAGTCGCTGCTGACGGCGCGCCGGCTCGCCCGGGAGGAGGGCATCCTGGCCGGCCCGTCCTCGGGTGCTGCGGTGGCGGCGGCGCTGCGGGTGGCGCGGCGGCTGGGCCCGGACGACCTGGTGGTCGTGCTGCTGCCGGACTCGGGCCGCTCGTACCTGTCGAAGGTGCACAGCGACGCGTGGATGCGGGAGTGGGGCTTCCTGGAGGAGCCGGGGGAGACCGCGGTGCGGGAGGCGCTGGCGGCGGCCGGCCCGCTGGTGGCGGTTCCCGCCGACGCGACGGTCGGCGGGGCGGTGGAGGCGCTGCGCGACGTGCCGGGCGGCGTGGCCCCGGCGGTGCTGGCGCGGGCGGCGCGCCCGTACGGGGTGAGCGCGACCGAGGTGGTGGGCTCGGTGTCGCGGGAGGTGCTGGTGGCGGCGCTCGCGGACGGCGGCGCGAAGCCGGGCGATCCGCTGGGCGGGCTGCTCGGCCCGGCGCTGCCGACCGTGGGCGTCGGGCAGTCGGCGGCCGAGGCGCGGGCGGCACTGGCGGGCGGGCACCCGGCCGTCCTGGTGCTGGTGGACGGGCGGGTGGCCGGGCTGCTGCCGGGCGGGGCGGTTACGACCTGACGGACCGTCAGGAGTTCTATGTGGGGGCCAGGATGGCGGAGATCACCCGGTCCAGGGTGCGGTCGAAGGCCTTGTCCGGATCGGCCGGTGGGCCGGCGGTGGCGAACGCCTGGGCCAGGTGCGGGAAGTCGCCGCTCGCTGCCGCCTGGCCGAGGTAACCGACCAGCTCCGCCTGCCACTTGGCGCCCGCGGCCGCCGTCTGTTCGTACTGGGCGAACTGGGTGATGAACCCGTTGAACAGCGCCATCGCCTCCATCCGGGCCCCGCCGCCCAGGCCGGTGGGGGCGGTGACGGCCAGGAAGTGGTCGGTGTAGCGCAGCGCGTTGGGGCCCAGGCTGGGGCGGGCCAGCAGCAGTGCGGGCAGCCAGGGGTGGCGGCGGCAGATGCCGAGCTGCTGATGGGCGAGGTCGGCGAGGTCGGCCCGGACGTCGCCGCTCGGCGCGGGTGGCAGTCGGTACTCGCCGGTGACCGCGTCGAGCATCAGGTCGAGCAGGTGCTCCTTCTTCGGCACGTAGTTGTAGAGCGACATGGTGCCCGCGCCGAGCGCCGCCGCGACCCGGCGCATGGAGACCGCGTCCAGGCCCTCGGCGTCGGCGATCCCGATGGCCGCGGCGGCGATCGAGTCACGGCTGTGCGCCGGGCGCGGGCCGCGACCGGTGCGCTCGGGGCGCAGCCAGATCAGCTCGGGCGCCTCGGGGGGAGTGGGCCTGCCCGGCTGCTGTGGCGCGTCGGGGCTCAAGTGGCTCTCGGAGCCGGTGGGGGGCTTGCTGGACGGCACTGGAAGATCACCTCGCGCTCCCATCTTAGATACGTACGGCGTACGTAGTACGATGGCGTCCACATGCGCTTCTACGTACGCTGTACCTAGAGAAGGGGCAGAGCCATGTCCGACACCAACCGGCCCGCCATCGAGATGGCGGGCGTGGAGAAACACTTCGGTGCCACCCGGGCCCTGCGCGGCCTCGACCTCAGCGTCCCGGCCGGCACCGTGTGCGGCCTCCTCGGCCCCAACGGCGCCGGCAAGAGCACCGCCGTCCGCGTCCTCGCCACCCTGGTCGCCCCCGACCGGGGCACCGCCCGCGTGGCCGGGCACGACGTCGTCCGCGCCGCCGAGGACGTCCGGCGCTCCATCGGCCTCGCCGGGCAGCACGCGGCCGTCGACGAGGGCATCACCGGCCGCGACAACCTCCACCTGCTCGGCCGGCTGCACCGCCTCGGCGCCCGCCGGGCCCGGGCGCGCGCCGACGAGCTGCTCACCCGCTTCGACCTCGACGAGGCCGCCGACCGGCTGGTGCGCACCTACTCCGGCGGCATGCGGCGGCGCCTCGACCTCATCGCCAGCCTCGTCACCAGCCCGCCCGTGCTCTTCCTGGACGAGCCGACCACCGGGCTCGACCCGCGCAGCCGCCAGGAGATCTGGGACACCGTCAAGGGGCTGGCCGACGACGGCACCACGGTGCTGCTCACCACGCAGTACCTGGAGGAGGCCGACCGGCTCGCCGACGACATCGTGGTCGTCGACCACGGCGCCGCGATCGCCACCGGGCCGCCGGACCGGCTCAAGGCGGCGATCGGCAGCCAGGTCTCCGTCACCCTGGCCGATCCGGTTCAACTCGCCCACACCGCCGTGGTGCTGTCCGCGCTGACCGGGGGTGATGCGCAGGTGGACGTGGCCGAGCGGACCGTCACGGTGCTGACGGCCCCGAGCGTGTCCGTCCTGCTGCCCTCGCTGGTACGGGAGTTGGACGGTGCGGGGGTCGTCGCCGAGGACGTCGCGGTGCGGGCGCCGTCGCTGGACGACGTCTTCCTGGCGCTGACGGACCGGGCGGCCGCGCAGTCCGTCGGGGGTGCGCAGGCCGCCGCGGCCGGGCAGTCCGTCGGTGGTGCGCAGTCGGTCGAGGGTGCGCAGGCCGCCGAGGCCGGGAGGGCCGCCTGATGGCCACCGTCGCGTACCCCGCTCCGCGCCCGTCCAACGTCGCCCGGCTGGTCTCCGACACCTGGACGTCCATGCTGCGCATCCTGCTCAACTACCGTCACTCGCCGGGCCTGTTGGCCGCCTCGCTGGGCGTGCCGGTGATCATGGTGGTGGTCTTCGGATACGTCTTCGGCAGCGCCATGCAGGTGCCGGGCGGCGGTGACTACCGGGAGTTCCTGATGCCCGGACTGTTCGCCATGGTCGCCACCAACGGCGTCATGCCCACCATGGTCGGCGCCGCCCGCGACGTCGGGCGCGGCGTCACCGACCGGCTGCGCTCCATGCCCGTCTCGCGCACCGGTCTGCTGCTCGGACAGACCCTCGCCGACCTGCTGGTCAGCGTGGCCGTCCTGGCCCTGATGGCGCTGGTCGGACTCGCCGCCGGCTGGCGCGCCCGGCACGGACTCGCCGACACCGCAGGGGCGTTCGCGTTGCTGCTGCTCTTCCGGTTCGTGATGACCTGGGTCGGCACGCTGCTCGGCCTCATCGTCGGGAAGGAGGAGGCCGCCGGCCAACTCGCGGTCGCGGTGTTCCCGGTGGCGATGGTCACCAACGCCTACGTGCCGACCCTCGGCATGCCCGGCTGGCTGCGCGCCGTCGCCGACTGGAACCCGATCAGCTCCGTCGTGCAGGCCTGCCGGGAGCTCTTCGGCAACCCCTCGGCGCCCGGCACCGCCTGGCCGATGCAGCACCCCGCGCTCGCCGCGCTGCTCTGGAGCGCGGTGCTGCTCGCGCTCTGCATGCCGCTCGCGGTACGGAAGTTCGCCACCCACGGGCGGTGACCAGGGGGCTCCGGCACGCCTGTGGAATGTACTGGACAGCGGGGCCGGTGTGGTCTTGGGTGGGGCGCCATGGAGTACACCCACCTCGGCCGCACCGGCCTGACCGTCTCCCGCCTCTGCCTCGGCACCATGAACTTCGGCCCGCACACCGAAGAGGCCGACGCCCACCGCCTCATGGACACCGCCCACGAACGCGGCATCAACTTCTTCGACACCGCCAACGCCTACGGCCGTGACAGCGAGGGCAACCTCAAGGGCCGCACCGAGGAGATCATCGGCCGCTGGTTCGCCCAGGGCGGCGGCCGCCGCGAGCGCACCGTCCTCGCCACCAAGGCCTACGCCGACATGGGCGACTGGCCCAACGAGGGCAAGCTCTCCGCGCTGGCCATCCGCCGGGCCGTCGAGGCCAGCCTCCGCCGGCTGCAGACCGACCACATCGACCTCTACCAGATGCACCACATCGACCGGGCCACGCCCTGGGAGGAGATCTGGCAGGCGATGGAGGTCCTGGTCGCCCAGGGCAAGATCATCTATGTCGGCTCCAGCAACTTCGCGGGCTGGCACATCGCCCAGGCCCAGGAGGCCGCCCGCTCCCGCCACTTCCTCGGCCTGGTCAGCGAGCAGTCCCTCTACAACCTGCTCGACCGCACGATCGAGCTGGAGGTCATCCCCGCCCTCCAGCACTACGGCCTCGGCCTCATCCCGTGGTCCCCGCTGCGCAGCGGCCTGCTCGGCGGCGTCCTCCGCAAGGAGCGCGAGGGCACCCGCGGCCGCAGCGCCATGGGGTACGCGAGCGAGCTCCTCACCAAACACCGCGACCGCATCCAGGCCTACGAGGACTTCGCCGACGAACTCGGCACCGACCCCGCCGACCTCGCCCTGGCCTGGCTCCTCTCCCGCCCCGCCGTCACCGCCCCCATCATCGGCCCCCGCACCGCGGCCCAGCTCGACACCGCCCTGGCCGCGCTCGACCTCACGCTCGACCGGAAGACCCTGGACCGCCTCGACGAGCTCTTCCCGGGCCACCAGCCCGCCCCGGAGGACTACGCCTGGTGACCCCCGCGCACCCTGCCGGGGCCCGGTGCGCGTCCGGGCCCCGGCAGGGTGCGAGTGAGGCGGTGGACGGGCGGGCCGGCGGGGTCGGCCGTACGGGGGTGGGTGCCGGTCGGCTGTGGTAGCAAGGCAGGCATGAGGGAGACGCGGGAGCGGGGGGCGTACCACCACGGGGCGTTGCCGGAGGCGCTGGTGGCGGCGGCGTTCGAGGTGCTGGACGAGCAGGGGCAGGAGAAGGTGAGTGTGCGGGAGGTGGCGCGGCGGGCGGGGGTGTCGGCGGGCGCGCCGTTCCGGCACTTCGCCGACCGGCAGGCGTTGTTGACCGCGTTGGCGGACCGCGTGCTGGCGGACTTCGTGCGCTGGCAGGAGGTGCAGGTGGCGGCCGCCGGACCGGACGGGGGGTCGGTGATGCGGGCGACCGGCCTGGGATTCGTCCGCTATGCGGTGCGGCACCCGCGGCGGTTCGAACTGGTGCGCTCGCGGGTGTTCACCGCCTCGCGGGAACCGGAGCTGCGCGAGCAACTGGACGGGATCGACCGGGCGTTGACGGATGTGATCGTCGCGGACCAGGAGGCCGGCCGGCTGCGCCCCGGGGATCCGGCGCTGGTCGGCCTGGCCGGGCAGGCGCTGGTGTACGGGCTGGCGCAGATGATCGTGGACGGCTACCTGCCGGCGGAGAAGGCGGAGGAGCTGGCCGCGCAGGTGCTCGACACCTTCGGCCAGGGTGTCGCCAACCGGCCTGCGCAGTAGTCGATTTGTGGCTGTGGCGAGCATTGACCGGGTCGTCGCGCGCTGATGTAATCGCTGATTACATGGGTTCGGTTCGGTTCGGTTCGGCTGCGGCGCGGGGAGGCCGGGATGTCCACGGGGTCGACGGGCTCGACTGGCTCGACGGAGGAGACAGGACCGACGCGGAAGACCGCGAAAGCCGCGGCGACCGGGGCGACCGGGGCGACCGGAAAGGCCGGGGCAACAGGATCGGCCGGTTCGCTGTTCGCCAAGCCGCTGCGGGGCTACACCACCGCTGGCGCCACCGGCGACACCGTGGTGCTGCTCATCGGCATGCGGATCAACCGGTTCTGGGCCGTGCACCACTGGGGCCCGGTGATGTTCGCGATGTTCCGGATGCTGTACGAGCTGCGCCGCGGTTCCGAGCGCGGCGCCGAACGCGGGCTCCTCGGCCGCATCCTGCTCACCGCCTCGCCGCGCACCTACTACGTCGTCCAGTACTGGGAGTCGAAGGAGAAGCTGTACGGCTACGCGAGCGCGCCGGACGGCTTCCACCACACCGTGTGGGGCATCGCCAACCGCAAGCTGCGCGAGGGCAAGGCGCGCGGTCACGTCGGGCTCTGGCACGAGACGTACATCGTGCCGGAGGGCGGGTACGAGTCGATCTACTTCGACATGCCGCCCTTCGGCCTGGCCGGGGCCACCGGTGCGCTCCCGGTGGAGCAGCGCGGACGGCACGCCGCGCAGCGGCTGGCCTACCGGTCGAGCGAGACCGGCGGGGCGGGGGACACCGCCGGTGCCGGGAAGCGGCTCGGGGACGCGGCGGTCGGGGACGGCGCGACGGGCGCGTAGGTGGCGGTGGTCGGCGAGTCGGGCGAGTCCGGTCCCATGGCGACCGCCAGGTAGATCCACGGCGCGACGACGATCAGCGCGCCCGCCGCCAGTACGGCCAGTACTCCCAGGACGACCTTCATCGCCGCTGCCTCCCACGTCCTCGGCTGTCCTTGTCCACGGCGGGCCCTTGTCCACGGCGGGCCCTTGTCTACGGCGGGCCCTTGTCCACGGCGGGCCCGTGTCCACGGCGGGACCACGTCGTGGTCGCGCCGCGACGACGCTACGGAAAGCCGCAGGTCGGACGCCTGAGTACGGGTACTCAAGAGTGTCGTGAGTCGGTCGGTCGGTCCGGCGTGAGAGCGTCGGGGGATGGTGGATCAGGGCAGCGCCGCGAGGCCGGCGCGGGTGGTGCAC
The DNA here is from genome assembly GCF_044767225.1 of Kitasatospora sp. NPDC101447. Taxonomy (NCBI): domain Bacteria; kingdom Bacillati; phylum Actinomycetota; class Actinomycetes; order Kitasatosporales; family Streptomycetaceae; genus Kitasatospora; species Kitasatospora sp. NPDC101447. The sequence continues at coordinate 215,039 of NZ_JBIWNL010000003.1, read as the reverse complement.
GAGGTGCCGTACCGGGCGCAGTGGGAGTCGCCCGAGCTCGTGCGGGAGATCGTCGACGGGCGGCTGGACGCGTCCGCGGACCCGCGTTGGGGGCAGTCCGGGGCGGCCGGCCCGGAGGAGTACGCGTGGTGGTCGTGGCGGCTGTGCGGGGTGGCCTGCCTGCGGATGGCGCTGGAGCACTGGTGGGGCGTGACGCCGACCGCGATGGCGCTCGCCGGTGAGTGCGTGGCGGCCGGCGCGTACGTGCGGGACGGCGACAGCCTGCACGGCCTGGTCCACGCACCGTTCGCCGACTACGTCCGGCGGCGGTGGGGACTGGCTGCGCAGGAACGGGAGTTGACGCCCGAGGAGGTGTCGGCCGAGGTGGCCGGCGGGCGGCTGGTGATGGTGTCGGTGCACCCGTCGATCCGGGAGCCGGGCGGGCCGGAGCCGGTGCGGCGCGGCGGGCACCTGGTGCTGGCGGTCGGCGCCACGGACACGGCGCTGCTGATCCACAACCCGTCCGGTTTCCCGGGGGAGTCGCAGGCCTTCGCGCGCGTGCCGTGGCGGTCGTTCGGGGCGTTCTACGCCGGGCGGGGGATCGTGCTGGGGCCGCCCGAGGTCCGCGCGCCCTAGCAGCCCCGCGGGCGGCAGCGGCTCGGCAGGCGGCAGCCGCTCGGCAGACCGAAAGCAATGCCGACCGCCACGGGCCGGCGGCCGGCCTACACGCTGTCCGGCAGCCCCGCCGGGTTGACCGGCAACTGGCTGCGACACAACGCCGAAATCGGCTTCAACGCTGCTGCCAGCCGGTCGAGTTCGGCACGCGGGTAGTCCTCCCACACCCGGGTGGCGGCCAGGTCGGTGGCCGCCTCCAGAGCCTGGTGCCGGATCCGGCCGAGCTCGGTCACCGAGCCCTCCGCCGTCAGCCAGCCGCGTTCGACCAGGCGCCCGGCGGCGGCCTCCCACTCGGCGTCCGTCCACCCGCGCAGCGGCTGGATCATCTCGCGCCGCATGTCCATCGCGCAGCGGACCACCAGGGCCTCGCAGCCGTCCAGCCCGGCCGCCACCAGCGCGGCCACGTGGCCGTCCCCGCGGTGCTCGCGCATCACGGTGGCGGCCTGCCAGAGCCGCTCGTACAGGCCGGTCGGCCGGGGGAGCGCGGCGTTGGCGGCCGCCAGCACCCGGCCCGCGCAGTCCAGCCGGGACGCGGCCTGCTCCAGGGTCTCGGCGACCAGCTCGACCTGGTCCGGGTCCACGTGCTCCAACAGCCGGGCCAGCGTCGCCGCCGAACCCTTCAGCCGCGCCACCAGAGCCTCCTCCGGGCTCGCGTGCGTCCACACCTCCGGCAGGGCGCGCTCGACCATCGCCGGGGAGAAGTTGAAGAACGCGGCGACCACCGGCGCCGCGTCCACCGCGCCGAGCGGGGCCGAGCGGCTCGCGAAGTAGCCGTGCAGGCGGCCGTGCAGCCCGGCCTCCTCGAAGGCGGCGCGCCCCTCGGGCAGGAAGTAGGTGACGGCGTGCACCGGCTCGAAGAGCCACCACAGCGCGCGGGCGGGGTGGACGAGATCGGTCATCGGGAGACCTTCCTCGGACGGAGCTCCGGGTGGGAGCGGGAGCTCGACTGGTCGGGACGGCCCGGCAGGTGCCGTGACGGCCGCTGGCGCGGACCGCACGGGCGGGCGCGTGGACCGCTTCCAGGGCTGATGACCATCGCGGCGGCCCCGGTAACCCCGGGCGGGGTGTGATGACGGTCACGCACGGGAGGCGGTGTGCGGCCGGTGGCCGCGCGGCACGAGATGATGGGGCGAGGTGCCCGTTCCCGGGGCGCCCCAGCCCTCATGTGAAGGTAGTCGGTCATGGCCCAGATCAACCCCAGCATCCTGTCCGCGGACTTCGCCCGGCTCGCCGACGAGGCCGAGGCCGTCCGGGGTTCCGACTGGCTGCACGTGGACGTCATGGACAACCACTTCGTGCCCAACCTGACCCTGGGCGTCCCGATCGTCGAGTCGCTCGCCCGCGCCACCGACATCCCGCTGGACTGCCACCTGATGATCGAGGACCCGGACCGCTGGGCCCCCCAGTACGTCGAGGCCGGCGCCGGTTCCGTCACCTTCCACGTCGAGGCCGCCGCCGCGCCCGTCCGGCTCGCCCGCGAGATCCGTGCCAAGGGCGCCCGGGCGTCGATGGCGCTCAAGCCCGGCACGCCGATCGAGCCGTACGAGGACCTGCTGCCCGAGCTCGACATGGTGCTGATCATGACCGTCGAGCCCGGCTTCGGCGGCCAGGCGTTCCTCGACATCATGCTGCCGAAGATCCGCCGCACCCGGGAGCTGATCGCCAAGCACGACCTGGAGCTGTGGCTGCAGGTGGACGGCGGCGTCGCCGCCGGCACCATCGAGCGCTGCGCCGAGGCCGGCGCGGACGTCTTCGTGGCCGGCTCGGCCGTGTACGGGGCGGAGGACCCGGCGGAGGCGGTCCGCAAGCTGCGGGGGCTCGCCGACAAGGCCTCGGCGGACGCCTGGTGGGCCTGCGCGCACTGAGCCGCCGCAGCTCACGAGGGGCGCCGGGGCACCGGGTCGCCGACCGCCGGATGGCCGGGTGCGGGTGGAGGAACGTCGGACCGTGATGGATGATCGGTGACGACGAACCCCTCTCCGCCCGGCCTCCCTCGTACGGTGGTGGAACCGCGATGAGCAACCTCGACCTCAAGCCGACCCCGACCGCCTGCGGCCGCGAGGCCAGTGCCGGGCCGGTGAAGGACCTGCTGACGGCCCGTCAAGTCCCGCTCGGCGGAAGCACGGTGGTGCGACGCCTGCTCCCCAACCTCGGCCGCCGGATGGTCGGCGCCTGGTGCTTCGTCGACCACTACGGACCCGACGACATCGCCGACGAGCCCGGTATGCAGGTCCCGCCGCACCCGCACATGGGCCTGCAGACGGTCAGCTGGCTGCACCAGGGCGAGGTGCTGCACCGCGACAGCCTCGGCAGCCTGCAGACCGTCCGCCCGTACGAACTGGGCCTGATGACCTCCGGCCGGGCGATCTCCCACTCCGAGGAGTCCCCGCGCCCGCACGCCCGCTACCTGCACGGCGCCCAGCTCTGGGTCGCCCTCCCGGAGGCCCACCGGCACACCGCCCCGGCCTTCGAGCACCACCCGGACCTGCCCGTCGTCACCGCCCCGGGCCTGCGCGCCACCGTCATCCTCGGCACCCTCGACACCGCCACCTCGCCGGGCACCACCCACACCCCCCTCGTCGGCGCCGACCTCGCCCTCGCCGGGGGCGCGGACCTCCGCCTCCCCCTCGTCCCCGACTTCGAGTACGCCGTCCTCGCGATGTCCGGCCACGTCGACGTCGACGGCGTCCCCGTCGAACCCGGCTCCATGCTCTACCTCGGCTGCGGCCGCCCCGACCTCCCCCTCCACGCCCGCACCGACGCCGCCGTCCTCCTCCTCGGCGGGGAACCCTTCGACGAGAAGATCGTCATGTGGTGGAACTTCATCGGCCGCTCCACCGAGGACATCGCCCAGGCGCGCACCGACTGGATGGCCGGCACCCGCTTCGGCGCCGTGCACGGCTACGCCGGTGACCGCCTCCCCGCCCCCGAGCTGCCCGCCACCCCGCTGAAGCCGCGGGGGCGCGAGCGCTGACCCGGTGATTCGAATGGCGGGTGGAGCAGCAGACGGGGCGTCGCACCACCTTCAGGCGGTCTCAACGAGGGATCACGCCGAGCCCCCGGCCGTCATCACCCTGTCTTCCGGTCCGGGTCTACTCGGTCGTATCTGTGGAACCTGGAGCTTCGCCGGCCCGCGCATTCCCTGGTCGTTCCGTGCGAGTTCGGCCGAATGCGAAGCTCCAGTTCGAGCTGTCGGAGATCTCGACTGCTACTCCCCTGCATCAGGGCAGCAGGGGCCCAGGCCAGTCACTTCCCAGAGCGGGGCGGAAGATGTGAATGGTGATCGTCCATGAAGAAGTAGGACCGTTGAAGGGCTGCTGACACCTCACCGTGACCCTCACGTTCTGCCCCTGCGGCGGAACGTGGGAGAAGGCCACAGGTCCGTAATGGCCGAATGATCCGATGACGTTTGTGACAGGAACGGTCGATGGCGTCCCTCCCTGCATGGTCACCGAGACCGGAGATGCCGTCGGGCCCACCCTTGCACAGCTGACAGGACCGGCGACCCGCACATGGGGGTCGGTAATCGTCGCGCCGGCCGGCGTTGCAATCGCAAAGGTTGCCGCACTCGCCAACATGCCGACCGCACACGTCAGGGAATATGACCGTCTCGTAGATTTCATCGGAAAAACCTCCTCTTTCGCTGATCGGCGGCAAGAGGAGAAGCCGCCGGAACGAACAGTGTTCACATGTGTCCGGAGGTTCGGCCCTTCCCATGTCGCGGCGATATTCCCCATTCCCGTTTGCGTCGCGCCTGCCTTCCATTGGTGGCGTCCCCCGAAGCGACCTGTTACTTTCCAGGGTACTTCGCTGTCAACGAGTCGTGGCCTCCAACTCCATGGAACGCCCGTTCACTTCGGGAGTCAATGCTTCGAGGCGGGTCTACTTGATGGATGCTTCAATCTCCGAGGGGCGGGCGTTCGACGTCCCATGCCATCCCGTGATTTCTGATGCTTCATTATTGGCATCTCGCCCGGGTCGATTATTCGACACGGCCGGAAGCAGTGGACCTCGTGATCGGTGGAGTGCGATCGTTCCGGTCGGCGAACAGGTCGCAGTCGCGCCTGCCCGGATAGAATTTCCGAACGTGAGCGATCGCGGATCGCGATATTCTAGTCTCCCTTTTTGATCAGGAGTTCTCGCCCGGCCGGAACTGGTGGGCGCGCGGGGCACCGTCGCGGTCCTGGACGTTCGCGTGGCGATGCGTGCGGCCGTGACCAGGCCCGTGCTCGGCTCGATGACGCGGTCGTCGGCCCGGCGGAGCCGGCCGTGTGGGCTACGCGGCGGGGTGAACGGGGGTGGCGGTCCTTGTCGCAGAGTTGTGACAGATCGGTACCGGATCTCTTACGGGTTCCTCATGACGTGCACGTAGGGTCCTTGTCCATGGCACAGGAGCGGGCGGGGGCGGGAATGCGGAAGTTCGGGCACGGGTTGCGGCTGATCGGGATCAGTGTGGTCGCGGGTGTGGTGGCGGCGGGGATCGCCCTGCCGGCCGTGGCGGCGGCCGGGCTGGGGGCCCAGTCGGCGGCGGACGACTTCCAGAGCCTGCCCGACGACTTCAAGACGCCGGCGCTGTCGCAGGCCTCGACGATCCTCGACGCCCAGGGCGGCACGATCGCCACCGTGTACGACCGTGACCGCACCGTGGTCCCGGCGGACCAGATATCCCCGCTGGTGAAGACCGCGCTGGTGGACATCGAGGACAACCGCTTCTACGAGCACGGCGCGATCGACCTCAAGGGCGTGCTGCGGGCCCTGGACAAGAACGCCTCCTCCGGCACCACGGCGCAGGGCGCGTCCACGCTGACCCAGCAGTACGTGAAGAACGTGTTCGTCGACGAGGCGGGCGACGACCCGCAGAAGGTCCAGGAGGCGCAGCGGCAGACCGTCGGCCGCAAGATCCAGGAGCTGAAGTACGCGATCAAGCTTGAGGAGACCCTGAGCAAGGACCAGATCCTCACCAACTACCTGAACATCACCTTCTTCGGGGAGAAGGCCTACGGCATCGAGTCGGCCGCGCGGCGCTACTTCGGCGTGCACGCCAAGGACCTCACCCTGCCGCAGGCCGCGATGCTGGCCGGTCTGGAGCAGTCGCCCACCAACTACGACCCGGTGGTCAACCCGACCGCGGCCAAGGACCGGCGGGACACGGTGCTCCGGAAGATGGCCGAGTACGGGCACATCACCAAGGAGCAGGCCCAGCAGGCGATCGCGACCCCGCTGGGGCTCAACGTCCAGGCGCCGCAGCAGGGTTGCATCCTGGCCAAGCAGGGCGAGGGCTTCTTCTGCGACTACGTGCGCAAGGTGGTGCTCACCGACCCGGCGTTCGGGAAGTCGGCGGCCGAGCGGCAGGCGGTGTGGAAGCGCGGGGGGCTGCAGATCCACACCACGCTCGATCCCAAGGCGCAGGCGGCGCTGTACACCTCGGTCACCGGGCACGTGAACGCCGGGGACCAGGCGGCGACCGCGATGAGCATCGTCGAGCCGGGCACCGGCAAGATCCTCGCGATGGGGCAGAGCCGTCCGTACGGCGTCGACGACAAGCAGCACCAGACCCAGATCAACTACAACGCCACCAAGGCCATGGGCGGCGGGCTGGGCTTCCCGACCGGTTCGACGTTCAAGCCGATCGTCGCGGCGGCGGCCCTGGAGAACGGCCTGACGCCGGCCCAGAGCTACACCACCGACTACAGCATCCCGTGGCCGGCGATGAAGGACTGCTCGGGCGCGAAGTTCCCGTCGTCCGGGCAGGTGCACAACGACAGCCCGACCCTCACCGGCCAGTTCACCATGAAGACGGCCATGGCGCAGTCGGTCAACACCTACTTCGCGAAGCTGGAGGCCGACACCGGGCTCTGCAACGTCGCGCAGATGACCAACAAGCTCGGCATCACCGAGCAGGCGGGCGGCGAGAAGCTCCAGGTGGTGCCGTCGATGACGCTCGGCAGCAACGACCTGACCCCGCTGGCGATGGCGGGCGTCTACGCGGCCTTCGCCGCCCACGGCACCTACTGCGCGCCGACCGCGCTCACCTCGGTGACCGGCCCCGACGGCAAGCAGCTGGCCGTGCCGCAGGCGAACTGCTCGTCCGTGATGTCCGCCGACACCGCGGACACCGTGACCGCGATGCTCAAGGGCGTCGTGGACGACGGCACCGGGAAGATGGCCGGCCTCACCGGCCGCGACAGCGCGGGCAAGACCGGCACCACCAACGAGAGCCGCCAGGTCTGGTTCGTCGGTTACACCCCGGAGATGGCCGGTGCCACCGTCGTCAGCGACACCGACAACCCGAAGCCGCTGGACGGCCAGAAGATCGGCGGCAAGGTGATCGACCAGGCCTTCGGCGGCACCCTGGCGGGCCCGATCTGGCGCGACGCGATGGACGGCGCCCTGGACGGCACCCGGGCCGGCACCTTCCCCTCGGTCCAGCTGCCGTAACGGTCCGTCATTCCGGCGAAGGCCGTCGACCCACTCGACCCCACGGGGCGGGTGGGTCGACGGCCTTCGCCGTTCTGCCGCCGTACCTCACTGAACAGCGCGGATGGCGCCGGTAGAGGTGCGAGCACCGAAAGGACACACACGCCCACAAGCCCCCCGGACATCGAGTCGATGGCGTCGGTTCTCCGCGACGGTCACTGACGGTCGTGGCGGGTGCGGATCCGCAAACCTTTCCGCGGCGTGACCTTCCCCACGTGGGGATGGGCAGTTCGTCCGCCTTTAATCGGACTGATCCACTCCGGATGATGTGCCAGCAGGGCGGGATTTCTCATGCTTTTCTGATGGAACGTTGACAGTTCTTTCATCTGTCCGTGAAGATCCGCTCCACACTTCGCCCACATACCGGAAGTCGGAGCTTACGCACAGTGAGAACAGCAGCAAGACGGTCGGGCAGCCTGCTCGCCGCGGCACTCGCCGCGGTCGCGCTGGCCGCGACCGCGGTGGTGCCGGCCGCCGCCGCCCCCGGCGGGACACCCCCGCCCGGCGCGGCGGGGGTGCGGGACGACGCCGAGACCCAGGCGGTCCACGAGGCCGCCCGCACCGGCAGGCCGGTGGAGGTGCTCGCCAAGCGCAGCGAGACCAGCGACACCGTTGCCCAGCCCGACGGCAAGCTGAAGACCACCACCTACGTCCAGCCCCAGCGGGTGCGCAGGAACGGCGCCTGGGTGGACCTCGACCCGACGCTGCAGACGCTGCCCGGCGGCACCGTCGCCCCCAAGGGGTCCACCGCGGACCTGCGGTTCTCCGGCGGCGGCAGCGCGCCGCTGGTCACAATGGCCCGCGCCGGCAAGGAGCTGAAGCTCAGCTGGCCGAAGCCGCTGCCCAAGCCGACGGTCAAGGGTGCGACCGCCGAGTACCCGTCGATCCTGCCGGACGTGGACCTGCGACTCTCCGCCACCAAGACCGGGTTCACCCAGGTCATCGTGGTGCACACGGCCGAGGCCGCGAAGAACCCCGAGCTGGACCGGCTCCGACTCGGACTCCAGGGCAACGGCCTGACCTTCAGCCAGGAGGCGGACGGCACCCTGAAGGCCAAGGACCCGGCCGGCGGCGGCACCGTCTTCGAGGCGCCCGTCCCGGTGATGTGGGACTCCTCCAAGCCGGCCGCGGCCCCGGCGCAGAGCGCGCCCCCCGCGGCCCCGGCGCAGAGCGCCCCCGCTGCCCCGAAGGCCCTCAAGGCCGCCCCGCAGGCTGCGCCGCAGGCCGAGGCCCCCGCCGCCGCTCCCGCGCAGAGCGCCGCCGCTCCCCCGCAGAACGCCGCCGCTCCCGCGCAGAACGCCGCCGCTCCCGCGCAGAGCGCCCCCGAAGCCGGCTACGGCGACCTGCCCGGCGAGGGCGCCAAGATGACCCGCCTCAAGGTCGAGCTGCCCAAGGACGGCCTGCTGCTCTCGCCCGACCAGGGCATGCTGGACGCCCCGGACACGGTCTATCCGGTGATGATCGACCCGGCGTGGAACACCCCGCACGCGGGCGACTGGGCGGGTGTCTCGCGCACCTACCCGAACCAGGCGTACTGGCACTTCACGTACAACAGCAACTACGTCCACGACTGGGGCGTCGGCTACTGCGGCGACACCTCGCGGTGCGCGCCGACCGACGTGAAGCGGGCGTTCTTCCAGATGTCGAACCCGTTCGTCGGCAAGCAGATCCTCAGTGCCACCTTCGGCACCTACGAGAGCTGGTCGTACTCCTGCGACTCCCGGCCCGTCGAGCTCTGGAACACCGGCTACATCTCTCCCAGTCTGAACTGGAACGCCCAGAACGCCTCCGGTTTCTGGGGCCGCTACCTGCAGACCATCAACACCGCGAAGGGCTGGAGCAGCAGTTGCCCCGGTGGGTGGCTGGAGTACGGCGAGGACGGCGCGGTGCGCAACCTCGTCCAGGACGCCGCCAACTGGGGCTGGCCGACCATCAGCTTCGGCCTGAAGGCCCAGAACGAGGGCGACACCCTCGCCTGGAAGCGGTTCACCGACGACGCGTACCTGTCGGTGTACTACAACCTGCGGCCCAACCAGATCCCGATGTCCGACATGACGATGTCGCCGGGCTCGGTCTGCCAGTACCCGGGCATCAAGATCAACAAGATGCCGCAGGTCACCACCCGGGCCAGTGACCCGGACGGCGAGGCGATCGGCGTCCAGTTCGCGGTCGGCTGGGACGACGGCACCGGCCTGCGCCGCCGCTGGTGGTCCACCGGTTCGGAGGACGCCGCCCCGGCGGGCAACACCTTCAAGGGCTCCGGCTCGATGTTCTCCTGGCCGCTGCCGACGAGCCTGCCGCAGAACATCCAGCTCGACTGGGAGGCCCGCGCCTGGGACGGAGCGCAGTGGGGGCCGTGGTCCTCCGACGGCGACCCGACGGGCTGCTACTTCGTCGTCGACACCTCCGCGCCGGACGGCCCGGCGATCACCTCGGACGTCTACCCGGGTTCCAAGGACGCCACCGCGGCGCTGCCGTGGACCGACGGCGTCGGCAAGAACGGCCTGTTCACCCTCAAGTCGGCCGCCACCGACGTGGTCAAGTACCAGTGGGGCATCGACACTTCGCCGTCCGCGGCGAACGAGGTGGCGACCAGTGGCGGCGCCGGGCAGGCCGTGCGCGTCCAGCCGCAGACCGCCGGCGCGCACTTCCTCTCCGCCAGGGCGATCGACGGCGCGGGCAACGCCTCGCAGCCCGAGACGTACTACTTCAACGTGCTCTCCGGGCAGACCCAGCGCACCGGTTGGTCGATGGACGACACGGGCGGCACCACCGTCACCGGCACCGGCGGCAGCTTCGACGCCACCCTCGGCTCCGGCGCCACCCCGAAGGCGCCGGGCCACCTCGGCGACGCGCTCGCCCTGGACGGCACCCCCAACGGCTACGCCGAAACCCAGGGCAACGTCCTGGACACCACCCGCGGCTTCACCGTCTCCGCCTGGGTCAACCTCACCGGCGACACCACCCGCAACCGGGTCGCGGTCAGTGAGAACGGCAACTTCGCGGCCCGCTTCGCCCTCGGCCTGATGGGCGGCAAGTGGGCGATGTGGACCTCCACCCAGGACACCAACGCCGTCTACACCCTGGAGACGGCGAGCTCGGACGTCCCGGTGGTGCTCAACCAGTGGACCCACCTGACGGGCGTCTACGACCCGGTCGCCAAGACCGGCACCCTGTACGTCAACGGCGTGCCCGGCACCCCGGTGGCCGTCACCGCCGCCTGGGACGCCCGCGGCCCGCTGGAGTTCGGCCGCTCGAAGTGGCACGGCAACATGACCGACCCGTGGAAGGGCTCGATCGACGAGGTCCGGCTCTGGGACCGCAACCTGACCGCGGCCGAGGCCGCCGGCGTCGCCGCCGACAGGCAGCTCGCCACCGGCCGCCCCGCCAAGGCGGTCTGGCACCTGGACGGCGCCGACGCCAAGCCGGCCGGCACCACCGAGACCGACAACCTGACCGCCTACAGCGGCGTCGCGCTCGGCCGCCCGGGCATCGCCGGCCAGGCGATCCACCTGGACGGTGTGGACGACTACCTGCGCGGCACCCGCCCGCAGGTGGACGGCAGCCGGGACTTCTCCGTCTCCACCTGGGTGAAGCTCCCCACGCCCACCGCCGGCGACACCAATCCCAAGATGGCGGTCACCCAGATCGGCCAGCACAACAACGAGTTCTCGCTGTACTACTCGCCCTACTGGAAGCGCTGGATCTTCGGCCGCTACAAGGAGGACACCTCCGCCGACACCCTGGTCCGGACCTCGCAGCCCGACTGCACCCCGGGCACCCCGGTGAACGGTGTGCCCTGCTTCGCCGGCACCACCGGCGAGTGGACCCACCTGCTGGGCGTCTCCGACACCGCCGCCAAGAAGCTGCGCCTCTACATCAACGGCTACCTGGTCGGTGAGTCCGACTACACCCAGAACGCGCCGTGGGCCAACCCCGGCCCGCTGCAGATCGGCGCGGTCAACCGCGAGGGCGTCAACGCCGAGTTCTTCGGCGGTGACATCGACGACGTGCGGATCTACGACCGGGTCGTCACCGGCCCCGAGGCCACCTCGATGGTCCAGCAGCGCCCGCAGCTGGCCGGCCGCTGGAAGCTCTCCGCCGCCACCGGCGCCCCGGCCGTCACCCCGGACGAGGGCCCGGCCAAGGCCGGCGCCCAGCTCGGCGGCGGCGCCTCGATCAAGGGCGACGGCGGCGTGCTGCCCAACCCGGGCACCCTGCTGCTGGACGGTTCCACCGGCTACGCCGCCACCGCCTCGACGCCGCTGCACACCGGCCAGAGCTTCACCCTGGCCGCCTGGGCGAACACCGCGGGCGTCCCGACCCGGGACATGACGGTCCTGTCGGTGGCAGGGGCCGCCAACAGTGCGGTCACCCTGCGCTGGCACGCCCTCGGCCAGGACGCCACCGGACAGCCCACCGGCCAGTGGCAGGCCGAGGTGCGCGACTCCGACGCCAACGGCGCGGTGCGCACCCTGACCGCACACACCCCGGCCACCTCCGTCCTGGAGAACTGGACGCACCTGGCGGTCAGCTACGACGCCTTCGCGGACCGGCTGGTGCTGTACGTCAACGGCCAGCCGGAGAACCAGGGCTGCCCGGACGGCTCGACCGGCTGCGTCCCGCACATCTCCTGGACCGGCGCCCCGCAGCCCTACGAGGCGGGCGGCGGCGTGCAGTTCGGCCGCAACCGGGCGGCCGGCGCCTGGGGCGAGTACTTCTCCGGTCAGCTGGACGACGTCTGGCTGTACCAGGGCGTGCTGAGTCCGGCGCAGATCGCCAAGCTCGCCGACTACAACGTCGAGCCGGCCACCGCCACCGGCGTCTGATCCCCAACCTCCATGGGCCGGGCGGCTACCTGCCGCCCGGCCCATGGTCTGTCATATCCACCTTCTCCCGAGGGAGTCGTTCCACCATGAGCAGGAAGAGGTCGGTGCTGCGGCCGGCCCGCTCCAGGGTGTCCGCGGTCATCGCGGGCGCGCTGGTCGGGTCGCTGCTGCCGGCACTGCCGTTGGCCGCCGTCGCGGCGGCGGCCGAACCGTACACCAAGCCGTCCGCGGTCTCACCGGAGAAGCCGGTCAAGGGCTCGGACGCCAAGTCCAGGGGTCGCAAGGGCGACACCACCGTCAGCAAGGTCGACGGCAAGCACGGCGCCCTGCCCGGCGCGGGCAGTGCCACCGTCGACGTCCCCGGCGAGAAGGGCAAGGCGGTCAAGGCCGACAAGCTGCCCGTCGCCGTCTCCTCCGCGGGCCGGGCGGGCAAGGCGAAGGTCGAACTGCTCGGCCAGGACGCCGCGGCCAAGGCCGGGATCAACGGTGTGCTGCTGACCGTCTCGGGCGCCGACGAGGACAGCGGACTGGCCGTCGACTACTCGTCCTTCGCGCAGGCGGCGGGCTCGGGCTTCGGCTCGCGGCTGAAGCTGGTGCGCCTGCCCGAGTGCGCGCTGACCACGCCCGACCGGCCCGAGTGCCGGGTGCAGACCCCGCTGCCGGGCGGCAACGACCCGGAGCACCAGACCGTCGCCGCGGACGCCCTCACCACGGCCCCGGCCGGGTCGATGCGCCTGGCGGCCGCGCCGGGCGCGATGGTGGTCGCCGCCACCACCGGAACGGCCGGCCCGAGCGGCGACTACAAGGCGACGCCGCTCACCTCGGCCTCCTCGTGGTCGACCTCGCTGAACAGCGGGTCGTTCAGCTGGTCGTACGACATGCCGCTGACGGCGATGCCGGGCGGTCTCACGCCGAAGATCGGCCTGTCCTACAGCTCGGGCAGCGTCGACGGACGGACCGCGAACAGCAACAACCAGGCCTCCTGGGCCGGTGACGGCTTCGAGCTCTCGCCCGGCTTCGTCGAGCGCAGCTACAAGGCGTGCGCCGACGACGGCGCACCCAAGACCGGCACCACCAGCCCGGGCGACCTGTGCTGGGGCACCGACAACGTGACCATCAGCTTCACGGGGCACTCCGGTGAGCTGATCCCGGTCTCCGGTGACGAGTGGCGGATCAAGGGCGACGACAACACCAAGGTCACCCGCCTGCGCGACACCGGCCGGGGCAACGGCGACAACGACGGCGAGTACTTCCGCGCCCTGACCGCCGACGGCACCAGCTACTGGTTCGGCTACAACCGCCTGCCCAACTGGAGCGCCGGAAAGCCGGAGACCAAGTCGGTCTACACCGTGCCGGTCTACGGCAACAACGCGGGCGAGCCGTGCAACGGCGCCGACTTCGCGTCCTCGTGGTGCCAGCAGGGCTGGCGGTGGAACCTCGACCTGGTGATCGACGCCCACGGCAACGACATCACCTACTGGTACACCCCCGAGACCAACAACTACGGCCGCAACCTGAAGGCTTCGGACCGCACCCCGTACGTCCGGGGCGGCCGGCTGGACCACATCGAGTACGGCCAGCAGCAGGGCGACCTCTACTCCGCCACCGTCAAGCCGATGGGCCGGGTCGAGTTCGGCACCGCCGAGCGCTGCCTGGAGACCAACGCCGCGCTCTGCGACCCGGCGAAGATCGACGCCAACCGGCAGTACTGGTACGACACCCCGTGGGACCAGAACTGTGCCGACGGCACCGACTGCACCGGCAAGAGCTCGCCGACCTACTTCACGCGGACCCGCCTCACCTCCGTCACCGCCAAGACGCTGCAGGCCGACGGGAGCTACGCCGCCGTCGACACCTGGACGCTGAACCACAAGTGGGGCACCGCCGACTTCGACTACCAGCTGCTGCTGGACTCGATCCAGCACACCGGCTCCTCCGCCACCCCGTCCGTCGCGCTGCCGAAGACCACCTTCGCGTACAAGCAGCTGGCCAACCGGCTCGACAAGGTCGGTGACGGTCGCATGCCCTTCGTCAAGCAGCGGATCGGCACCATCACCGACGAACTCGGCGGCCAGCTCGACGTCAACTACTCGGCCGCGACCTGCGACTGGAACGCCCTGCCCACGCCGCAGAGCAACACCACCCGCTGCTTCCCGCAGATGTACCAGCCGTCCAACGACGTGCCGGTGACCACCGAGTGGTTCAACAAGTACGTCGTCGAGTCGGTCATCGCCACCGACCGCACCGGCGGCGCACCCGACATGGTCACCCACTACACCTACCTCGGCGACGCCGCCTGGCACTTCGACGACGAGGACGGCCTGACCCCGGCCAAGCTGAAGACCTGGTCCCAGTGGCGCGGCTACGCCCACGCCCGGGTCGAGACCGGCGGCGTCACCGGCATGTCCACCCAGGCCGACCACTACTACCTGCGCGGCATGGACCAGGACCGCAACGATCCTGCCGACAAGAACGCAAGGCGCAGCGTCACCGTCGACGACGGCCAGGGCACCGTCCTGACCGACGACCAGGCCTGGGCCGGCTTCGAGTACCGCAGCGAGCAGTACGACAAGCCCGGCGGCGCGATGCTCGCCAAGTCCGTCAGCACTCCCTGGAAGAAGGAGACCGCCAAGCGCTCCAACGACTGGGGCACCACCACCGCCAACCTCACCGGCACCCAGGCCACCCGCTCCTTCACCTCGCTCGACAAGGGCGCGGGAGCCGCCTGGCGCGAGACCCGCACCGACACGACCCTCGACGGCTACGGCCGCACGACGCAGATCGAGGACCTGGGCGACGTCGCGGTCGGCACCGACGACACGTGCACCCGCACGACGTACGCCGACAACACGGCGGCCTGGATCCTGACCGGCACCGTCCAGGTCGAGACGGTCGCCGCCGGCTGCGCCGCGGCCGTCAACCGCGACACCCAGGCGGACGGGACCTCCGCCGTCCTGTCGGACGTCCGCACCCACTACGACGGCCAGGCCTACGGCGCCGCCCCCGTCAAGGGCGATCCCACCACGGTGCACGTCCTGAAGTCCCGCACCGGCAACCAGGCCACCTACCTGGACGGGACGACCCACTACGACGGCTACGGCCGCCCCGACAGCACCACGAAGCTGGCGTCCACCACGGTGTTCGACACCACGGGCGCCGCGGCACCCGTGACCACGCCCAGCCCGCTGGCGCAGACCACCACGACCGGCTACGCCCCGGCGACCGGCCGGCCCACCAGGATCACCACCACCGGCCCGCCGGCGGTCGCGGGCAACTCCGCCACCGCCATGGTCACCGTCGCCGACCTCGACCTGCTGCGCGGCCTGACCGTCGACACCGTCGACGCCAACAACCGCCGCACCGACAGCCAGTACGACGCGCTCGGCCGCACCCTCAAGGTCTGGCTGCCGAACCGCTCCAAGGCCGGCGGCCAGACCCCGAACCACGAGTTCGGCTACACCGACGACGACGCCCGGATCCGGGTCGTCTCGACGAAGGCGCTCCTCGCCGACGGCTCCCAGGCCACCGCGTACACCCTGTACGACGGCTTCGGCCGGATCCGGCAGACCCAGGACCCGGGTGACAACGGCGGGCGCGTCCTGACCGACACCTTCTTCGACGAGCACGGCCAGGCCGCGCTCGCCTACGCCGCCTACTACGCGACGGGCGCACCCTCCACCGCCCTGTTCAAGGTCGAGGACGCCACCGGCGTCGAGACCCAGACCGCCAACACCTACGACGGCCTGGGCCGCGTCACCAACTCCACCACGCTGGCGGGCAACGGCGTCGGCACCCCGATCGCCACCACGCTCACCGAGTACGGCGGCGACCGGGTCACCGTCACCCCGCCCAAGGGCGGCACCCCGTCGACGACCATCACCGACGCCCGCGGCCGGACCACCGAGGTCCGTCAGTACCGCGGGGGCTCCGCCACCGGTGACTACGACCGGATCACCTACGCCCAGGACGCGGCCGGGCACACCACCCGGCTGACGGACCAGTCCGGGACGCAGTGGAGCTGGACGTACGACCAGCAGGGCCACCTGGTCAGGACCGTCGACCCGGACTCCGGCACGTCGGTCAAGACCTACGACGACCGCGGCCGGCTGGCCACCAGCCGGGACGGCAACAACCGGACCCTGGCGTACGTCTACGACAACCTCGACCGGCAGACCGAGCTGCACTCCGGCTCCGCGTCGGGCCCGCTGCTCACCTCGCAGACCTGGGACCCGGCGGGGAACAAGGGCCTGATCTCCTCGGCGACCCGGTACCTCACCGTCGGCGGCACCTCGTACCCGTACAAGACGACCTGGTCGCTGTACGACGCGCTGGGCCGCGCGACCCGCACCACGCTGAGCGTCCCGTCCGTCCCCGGCCAGGAGCCGCTCGCCGGGAACTACGTCAGCGGCACGATCTACCGGCTCGACGGCAAGCCGCAGAGCACCAGCTACCCGGCGGCGGGCAACCTCGCGGCCGAGTCGGTGGCGTACGGCTACGACGCCCTCACCCGGATGACCACGGCCCAGGGGCTGAGCACCTACCTCACCGGACAGACGTACAGCCTGACCAGCAAGCCGCTGCAGGCGACGCTGTCCGACGGCACGGCGAACAACCAGCTCTACGTCACCAACGCCTACGAGTGGGGCACCCAGCGACTCGCCTCCTCGCGGACCGACCAGTACGGCGTCGCGACTCCGCTGCGCGCGGCCGTCTACGGCTACGACCAGGTCGGCAACGTCACCTCGATCACCGACAGCTCGCGCTCCGGCACCGACCGGCAGTGCTTCCGGTACGACTACCTGGCCCGGCTCACCGAGGCGTTCACGCCGAGCGGCACCGGCTGCCCGGCCACGCCCGACGCCAAGGCCCTCGGCGGCCCGGCCCCGTACTGGACCAGCTGGAACTTCAACCCCGACAGCACCCGTGACACCCAGACCCGGCACGACACCACGGGCGACGCGACGAAGGACGTCACCACCAAGTACAACTACCCCGGCGCGGCGGCCGCCCAGCCGCACACCCTGAAGGGCACCAGCGGCAGCGGCGTCCTCGCCGAGACCGACGGCTACGACCCGGCGGGCAACACCATCGCCCGCCACCGGGAGCTCGCCGGCGGCGGCACCAGCGACCAGGCCCTGACCTGGGACGCCGAGGGCAAGCTCGGCAAGGTCGTCGACACCGTCAAGAACGGACCCGTCACCAGCACCAGGACGACGGACTACCTCTACGACCCGGCCGGCAGCCGGCTGACCTCGCACGTCCTGGACAGCGCCAACCCGGGCGCCGAAAGCTGGACGGTCTACCTCGGCGCCACCGAGCTGACCCTGACCAAGGGCGCGGCCAAGCCCGCCGCCACGCGCTACTACTCGCTGGGCTCGGCGGTCGCCGTCCGCACGGACGACAACAAGCTCGGCTTCCAGGTCACCGACCATCACGGCACGTCCGAGCTCAACGTCGACGCCTCCACGGGCACGGTGGCGCAGCGCCGGACGACCCCGTACGGCGAGCAGCGCGGCACCGCGCCGACATCGTGGGCGGGCAGCCGGGGCTTCCTCGGCGGCGTCAACGAGCCGACCGGCATGGTCCACCTCGGGGCGCGCGACTACGACCCGACCCTCGGCCGGTTCCTCAGCATCGACCCGGAGTTCAACCCGGCGAGCCCCAAGGAGCTGAACGGCTACGCCTACTCGGGCGGCAACCCGATCAGCACGAGCGACCCCGACGGCCGCAAGATGTGCGCCGACGACTGCTCGGGCAGCGACATGGCGC
Organism: Kitasatospora sp. NPDC101447; assembly: GCF_044767225.1. Lineage (NCBI taxonomy): Bacteria > Bacillati > Actinomycetota > Actinomycetes > Kitasatosporales > Streptomycetaceae > Kitasatospora > Kitasatospora sp. NPDC101447. Next base: position 197,310 of record NZ_JBIWNL010000003.1, on the reverse strand, counting down.
TGCACGGCTGGGTCGGCCCGGACGGCACCTTCCACGACCCGGTCAGGGGCCCCGAGTGCGTCACCAACTGCAGCGACGACGGCGGCGACGACGGCGACGGCGGCGGGGATGACGACGGCGGTGGCGGTGGCGGTGGCGGCGGTGGAGGCGGCGGTGGTGGCGGACACCCGAGCAGCTCCACGGCCGGCTCCCCGGAGGAGCGCCACAAGTGGTACGAGGCCCGGGTGGCCTGGCTGATGCAGAAGGACAACCCGATCATCGGCGAGTACCTGGAGAAGATCCGGGAGATCAACAAGAAGTACTGCCGCCCCTCGGCCAAGGACGGCTGCCAGTTCGCCAACATGGCCCAGGACATCCTGGACCGGAAGATGGTCGAGGACGCCGCCGCCCTGATCGACGAGAGCGCCAACCCGTTCAACCCGCTGGACTTCAAGCGGCTGTCGAAGGGCAAGCAGACCCAGGGCGGGTTCAGCGTCGGCGAGTACCGGATCGCGTTCGACCTGGCCCGGGGCGGCCACTCGGTGGTGGCGATTCCCGAGATCAGGGTGAAGGGCGGTGACGATCCCGAGGTGGCGGACGCCTACGTGGACGGCGTGCCGTCGGAGTTCAAGGCGTCCACCGGCGGCAGCAAGGACGCCGTCAAGGACTCGCTCAGGGCCGTGAAGGAAGGCAAGGGCGCCGTCCGGGCCTATGTGACCCTCAAGGACGGCTACGACGCCAAGACGGCCATGAGCAGCCTCAACAGCTTCCTGCACAACAACACGGCCTACTTCCAGGAGTACCAGATCTGGTCCCGAGGCGACCTCCGGGGCGGCTGGGTGATCAGCGGTAAGATCGGCAGCGAACCCAAGTGCAGTGGCGGGGGGTGCTGACCATGTCGGTCGACGCCGTGCTGGCCGTCCGACGCCCCGACGGGCCTCCGCTGACCGCGGAGGAGATCGGGTCGGCCCTCGGCTTCCGGAACGGCCCGGCGGAACGGACCCGGCACGGGGCGACGGGCCCGGACGGCTCGCGGCTCAGCCTCTGGCTGAGCACCGACCCCGGCGACCTGTCGGGCCCGGCCGTCGGAGTGATCCGCGACGACTGGTACGCGGAGCGCCTGTACGACGGCCGGCTGTACGTCGGCGTCAGCGAGTCGGCGGGCGAGGACGTCGTCGCCGCGCTCCGCTCCTACTGCCGCTTCGCGACCACCCGGCTGCACGGCACGCTCGGGGACCTGGAGACGGCCTCCTACGTCGACGTCGACGGGAACTACAGCTACCGGGTCGATCGCCCGGCTCTGCCGGAGGCCGTGGTCGACCTGCGGCTGGGGAGCGAGGCCGCGCCCGCGGCGCCGGGCTTCTGCCTGGTCGGGGCGGCCAACCGTGCCGGGTCGGGCACCGGGTTGGTCTTCACCGAGGACGAGCCCGGCCGGCACGTCATCCCGTCGGAGGGCGCGGGTGACTCGGTGACCTACACCGTCGCCCACCGGGCGGAGGAACTCCCCTTCGCCGCCGCGGTGCGCTCCGGTGCCGCCCCGGTCGACGCCCGGGTGCTGGGCGAGTTCACCGAGCGGCTGCTCACCGAACTCGCCGGGACCACCAGCGGCGCCGACCTGGCCTGCTGGGTGAACGACCGCCTCTACCGCTACGAGGTGGAGCTGTCACCGCCCGCCTGACCGGGAGGTAGCCGGTAGGCCCCGGTGTTCACGCAGTCCGAAGCCGTCGACCCACGCGCCCCACGGGGTGGGTGGGTCGACGGCTTCGTCGTGCCGTGGCGCCGTCGGGCGGGAAAGGGCGGGCGGGGTGTGGGCGGGCGGCAGTAGTCTGCTGGGCTGCGGAGTTGACTGGGTGTCCGGTGGGGACAGGGACCGCGTGGGGGAAGTGGCGTGACGTACGGGGAGCAGAACCCTTTCTCGTGGCCGGGACAGGGGCCGGGATACGGACAGGGATACGGTCCGGGGCCGGGATACGGTCCGGGGCAGGGATACGGACAGGGCCAGTGGCAGGGCCAGCCGCCGTGGCAGCCGCAGGGCCGTGTTCCGTTGTGGCAGCGCTTCCGGGGCGAGGAGTGGCCCACCCTGCGGGAGGTGGTGGCGCCCGCTCGGCGGGCGCTCGGCGGGTGGGTGTGGCTGCCGCTGCTGTTGTGCGTGTGGCCGTTCCTGCTGTTGCTGGGGCTCTACCCGATGGCGCGGTCGGCGCGGCAGCTGGCGCGGCGGGTGTTCGTGGCGCCCGGGCCGCGGGGGATCAGCGATCCGGTGGTGCTGCGGGTGCAGCGGATCCGGGGGTGGCTGGCGCTCGCCGCGGGGTTCACGGTGCTGGCGGTGTACGGGTCGCCCGGGGACTGGAGCGAGGCCAACGACCAGTGGGAGCTGCGGCTGGTGATCACGCCGTGGCTGGTGCTGGTGACGGCGCCGGCGGTGGTGGGGGTGCTGTTCCGGCTGGCCGGGCCCGCCGCGCGGCCCGCGATGCGGGCGCAGGTGCGCCCGGCGGTGCTGATGGCGCTGCGGTACGTGGGCGCGTGCACGGCGGTGCCGGTGCTGCTCTTTCTCGCCCAGAAGGTGCAGGGGTCGGTCCAGGTGCTGTTCGTCGGCCAGCTGGTCGACATCCTGATGCTGGCGGTGCCGATCTGGGCGCTGATGTTCGTGGCGTTCGCCTCGCCGACGGTCGTCCGGACGGCCTTCACGATGGACCGGGTGCACGCGGTGTTCCCGCCCGTGCTGACCGGGGTGCTGGTGTGGGAGCTGGCCCTGATCGGCCTGGCGATCGGCGGGCTGCCGCCCGGTCCGCCGGCCGTGCAGCTGTGTTCGATCGTCGGCGGTCCGGCGACGGTCACCGCGGTGGCCTGGTGGGAGGTGCACCGGCTGCGTACGCGCTTCGGGGTGTCCCTGCGCGGGAGGGCGGCGGGCGGGAGCGGCCGCTAGGCCAGGGCCAGCGCCAGGGCCAGGTGCCCCGCCCGGGCGGGGCACCGCGGTGGTACCCGTACGGTCCGGCGCAAGGGTCGATCGTGCCGGCCGGCACTCAGAACCGTTGTGTGGACGCCGGAACGGCGCCTCACCCCCGATCGGGCGAGGCGCCGTTCCGGCGTCACGTCGGCTGCCCGGCGGGCGCTACAGCAGCGCCTCGGAGCCGTGAAGCTCCACGAAGCCGACCACGCGCCGCAGCTGGTCGAAGTTCGTCACGTTGTTGCCGATCAGCCGCACCGAGGCCGGCTGGCCCTGCCGCCAGCTGTGGGCGGCCCGGGAGAGCGCGCCCCACTGGTTCTCCATGTCGCGGTAGTCCACGCTCAGTTGGACGTCGGCCCAGGAGCTGATGTTTCCGTGGACCCGGTTGAAGATCGGCCCGAACCGGGCGGCCTCGGAGAAGACGGTGATGGCCATCAGCATGCCCCGGTCGATGCGGGTCTGGTCCCAGGTGCCGACGTTGTTCAGGTCCCGGAGCGCGTTGAAGATGTTCTGGGCGCCGAGGTGCAGGTTCTCGCGCGTGGTGCCGCCGTTGAGGCTGAGGTAGCTGCCGTTGCGCGGCATGAGCCGCGCCGTCACGCCCAGGTCGTTCTGGAACTGCTGCTGGCGGCCGTCCTGGAAGGCCCAGTGCTGGTTGGCGCTCGGCGAGTAGAAGCCCGCGACGTAGAGGTTGTCGGCCCACAGGTAGACGGAGACGAGGTGGGAGCCGTTGTTGTTGACCCGCACCTGGATCAGCCGGTTGGTGTTCCGGGTGGTCTGCTGGAGGGTCCCGTCGGGGGCGTCGGTCGCATCGCCGTAGCTGTTGCGGTGGATCGCGTCGATCAGGTTCCAGTAGCGGTTCGCGTGCTCCGCCCCACCGGCGGTGATGTTGGTGATGTCCCAGTCGATGACGGGCCAGTTCACCAGCGCTGCGGCCCGGTTCACCGCCGCCGGGCCCGCCTGGCTCACCGCGGCCGGGTGGACGGCGGGGGCGGTCGCCGCGGACGCGGTGCCCGCCAGGGAGACGAGGAGTGCGGTGGCCGCGGAGATCGACAGCAGCACGGAGGAGGTCTTCTTGAGCACGGGTTCCTTCTCGGATGACGGGTGATCGGAGGGGGCTGGTCACCGCGACCGGGCGCGGTCCCAGCGTTCCGATCCAGCATCCGGGCATTCCTGCTGCCGCATTTGTCCTGTCGTGCATGCCCTTTGACCTGCGGGCGAACGGCCGCGAAGGGGCGGCTCGGGTGTGGCGGGCCGGGCGGGTGCCCGGCCTCCTGCCCTGTGCGCTCGCAGCCGCTCCGGCTGCCGTGCCTTGCCGGGGGGAGTCGCTTCCCCCCGGCGGGTGTCATTCGCCCGTCTTCGGGGCCTCGTCGGCGGTGCGAGCGTCAGCGGTGGGAGCGGCGGCGGTGCCGGTGGCGGTGCCGGTGCCGGTGCCGGTGGCGGCGTCGGCGGCCTCCGGCGCGGGGGCCTCGGCCCGGGGGGTCTCCATCGCCGTCATCCGGGGGAGCAGGAACAGCACCGCGACCAGCAGGGCGAGCAGCAGGGTGCCGGCCAGCACGATCGGGGTCCGGATGCTGGCGACGGAGGCGATCCAACCGCTCAGGGCGGCACCGGTCATGATGCCGAGTCGGGTCAGCAGCATGTAGCAGCTGTTGACCCGGCCGAGCAGCTCCTTCGGGACGGCCTGCTGGCGCAGCGAGATCGCCTGGATGTTCCAGGTCACGATGCCGAAGCCGATCACGCCGTACAGCGCGGCGATCTCGAACACCGAGTTGCTCAGCGACATCAGGATCAGCGAGACGCCCATCAGCAGGAAGGCGAGGGCGATCCTGGTGCCCCGGTTGAGCAGGCCGCTGAGCCGGCCGGCCAGGGTGCTCGCGGCGGTGCCGCCGATGGCGCCGGCCGCGAGGACGATGCCGTACGAGGCGGCGGGGGCGTGCACGACCCGGGTGACCATCAGGACCATCATGGTGGTGCCCATGAAGCAGGTCATCGCGCCGAGGGCGGAGAGCACGGCGAGCATCCGCACCTCGCGGTGGCGGACCAGCCAGTTGACGCCCTCGCGGATCTCGGTGAGCACCGGGCGGCCGGCCTTGGCCCGGGCGGTGGTGGAGCGGCCGGTCGCGGCGACCAGGACGGCGGCGAGCGCGAAGGAGGCGCCGTCCACCGTGAAGGGGAAGCCGGCGGCCACGGCGAACAGCGCCGAGCCGAGCAGCGGGCCGATCAGGTTCCCGCCGACGAGCATGTTGGCCTGCATCCGGCCGTTGGCGGCGTCGAGCTGGTCCGGGCGGACCACCTCCGGGACGACCGAGGTGGCGGCGTTGGAGAAGACCGTCTCGCCGCAGCCGAGCAGGAAGGCCACCGCGGCGAGCGCGACCAGCGGCGGGTCGGCGACGAAGACCCAGGCGGCGAAGCCCAGGACGACGACGGCGCGCAGGGCGTCGATCGTCCACATCAGCCGCCGCCGGTCGGACCGGTCGGCGAGCACGCCGCCGTACAGGGACATCAGCAGGTAGGGCAGCGAGGTGGCGACGGAGACCACCGAGACCGCGCTGGGCGAGTCGGAGACCGCCACTGCCAGGAGGGGCAGGGCCGATTCCCGCATGCCGTCGCCGACCGAGGAGATCGCCGAGGCGGACCACAGCAGGGTGAACTTCCGGCCCAGTCGCGGACGGCTTTTGGGTGGCTTCTCTGCCAGGTCTGCTGCGGTCACCGACGCAGTATGTCATGTCCGCGGAGGACCGTTCGGGCGGATTCCGAACTGCCCGGGGTGTCCCGAACTGACCGTGTCGGCAAGGAAGTCGGGGACGTCCTGAGCTGTCCGGACTGTCCTGCGGGTTTGCGGACCCCGGGGTGCCTCCCGGCCGGCCGCGGCCCCGGGCTAGCCGAGACCGGAGACGCCCTTGACGAGCGTGGTCAGCCCGCCCGCCAGTGCCAGGCCGAGCACCACCAGCCGGGCGCGGTCCTCCGCCACCCGCTCGGCGAGCAGCCGGCCGATCACCGCTCCGCCCGCGAGCGCGGCGGCCACCAGGCACCACGCGGACGCGCCCAGTCCGGGCAGGCCCTTGGTGGCCAGTGAGACGGCGTTCACCACCACGCCGTAGAACTGTGCATTGGGTACGAACTGCCGGGCCGTCCAGCCGGTGTTGACGGCGTACAGGGACACGGCCGGGCCGCCCACCCCGGCGGCCGAGTTCATGAACCCGCTGGTCGCGCCGGCGACCAGCGCCCCGCCGACCCCGCGCAGCGCGGACGCCCTGGCCCCGCGCAGGACCAGCAGGGAGGCCAGGCTGACCAGGAGGCCGATGCCGATCAGCAGTGCGGGCTCCGGCACCTCCGCCGCGACCCACGCCCCGGCCGGGACGGTGCAGGTCGCCGCGAGGATCAGCGGGAGCATTGCCGTCAGCCGCACCTGCCGCCAACTGCCCGGCAGGCCGACGGCGCTGATGACGCCGGCGGCGAGGTTCGACAGGGTGACCCCGCCGTTCGGGCCGAGGAGGAGGACCAGGACGGGCGCGGCGACGAGGGCGAAGCCCATGCCGGTCAGCCGCTGGACGGAGGCGCCCGCGAGGACGGTGCAGCCGAGGAGGAGGACGGTGATCCAGCCGTGGTCCATCGGGCTCCTCGGTCGGCGGGCGGTCCGTACCGATCATGCCGCACCGGCGAGTTGCGGGCGGCGCGGGGCAGGCCGGGCCGGTGCGGGAAGGCGGCTCGGGGAGGCCGGCTCGGGGAGGGCAATGGGGGCCCGCGGCGTGGGGGAGGCCACGGGCCCGTCGGTCGTTCGCGGCGCGGGTCGGCGGTTCCGTCGTCAGTGGGCAGGGGGTACGGCGTCGGCGGTGTCCGGGAGCGGGTAGGCGGCGGGGTCGACCGGTCCCGGGAGGTCGGTCGCGGGGCGGGCGGGGGCGGTCGGGTCGGGCAGGGACGGTTGCGCGGGCGGGGCCGGGACCTGGCTGAACGGGATGCCGGGCGGCGCCTGGACCGGGCTGGTGCGGCCGGCGGGCACCGGTCCGCGGCCCTGGACCCCGCAGCCCGCCACCGTCTCCAGGTTCTCCGGGCTCTGCACGGCGGGCTGGTTGCCGCTGAAGCAGTTGGCCGGGTCGACGGAGGCCAGGGCGAGGTCGGTGCCGTTGCCGGTGGCGCGGTTGCCCTCGACGCGGTTGCCGCTCGCCGGGTGGCCGGGCGGGTCGGTGATGACGATGCCGACGGCGCGGTTGCCCCGGACGAGGTTGCGCTGCACCTGGTTCGCCGTGCCACCGCCGATGCCGATGCCGATGCCGAAGCCGCCGTCGGCCTGCTCGGGGGTGTCGGCGGCGTTGTTGTCGGTGACGACGTTGCCCGCGATCACCGCGCCGTGCTGCGGGGCGAGGGCCTCCAGGTCGTTGGAGTTGACGGTGACGCCGACCCGGTTGCCGGTGACCTTGTTGCCGAGGATGGTCAACCCGTCGGAGGCGTTGGTGAGTTCGATGCCGACGGCGTTGCGCTCGACGGTGTTGCCGCGCACCAGGGTGTCGCAGGGCTTGCACTGCCCGACGTAGATGCCGGAGTCGGCCTGCCCGGAGGCGTACGAGTCCTCGATGACGCCGCCGCGCGCGTCGAAGGCGTAGATGCCGTACAGGCCGTTGTCGTAGGCGGTGACGCGGGTCGCCCGGAAGCCCTGGACGGCCGGGAAACGGGCGGTGTCCAGGGGGTCGTAGGCGGAGCCGCCGGCGCCGCGCTGCTGCAGCTTCTCGTCGGTGACGCCGGTGAACAGGACGCCGTTGGCGAGGTAGCCGTGGACGGTGAGGTTCTCGACCACCGAGCCCGGACCGGTGACGGTGACGCCGTTGGCGAGGCGCACGCCGCCGTCGAGCACCACCGTGTTGCGGTCGGTGCCGCGCAGCACGATCCGGGGCTTGGTGATCCGGACGCTCTCGCGGTACGTGCCCGGGTCGACCAGGACGGTGTCGCCCTCGCGGGCCACGTCCACGGCCTGCTGGACGGTCGGGAAGTGCTGTGGGACCCGAACGACCGTTCCTTCCGGGTGTTTTGCATCGGACGAGGTCGAACCTCCGGACGAGCAGCCGGAGATGACGAGCGCGGCGGCACTGAGCAGGGCGGGGAGGAGGGTCCGGACCGCCTTTCCGGGGCGTCGGGTTGTGGTGGAGCGGAATTGACGTGTGGTCAAAAGTTGCATAAGGCGTGTTCTATCGTCTCCAATGTCGCCCATGCATGCCGAAACCGGAAAGGCGCAGGACCGGCCACGAACTGTCGGCCCCGGGGTGGACCGGAGGGCCCTGCTGGCGGGCGGGGCGGCGCTGGCCGCCGGGGTCGGTGCGGGGGTCGGCGCCGGCCTCACGGCGCTCGCCCGCGGGGGCGACGGCGGACGGGCCGCGGCGCCGCCGCCCGAGCCGTCGGTTCCCTTCCACGGCGAGCGGCAGGCCGGAGTGACGGCCCCGCAGCAGCCGGCCACCCAGCTGCTCGCCTTCGACCTGCCGCCCGCCGCCACCTCGGACGGCCGGACCGCCCTGCGGGGCCTGCTCGGGGAGCTGACCCGGGTGCTGGCCGAAGCGAGCAGCGGGACGTCGGCGGACGCGCGCCTGCAGGGCGGCGAACCGGCCCGGCTCAGCAGCCTGGTGGGGGTCGGGCCGGGGCTCGCCTCCCGGCTGGGGCTGAACGTTCCGGCGCCGGTGCTGGCGGAGCTGCCCGCCTTCCCGGGGGACCGGCTCGACCCGGCGCGCGGCGGCGGCGACCTGCTGGTCCAGCTGTGCGCCGCGGACCGGTGGCCGCTGTCCGTCGTCGCCGAGCAGGTCGGCGCGGCGGCCGGGGCGGCGGGCGCCTCGGTGCGGTGGACGCAGTCCGGTTTCCTGCCCCGCACGGCCGCGGGGACGACGCCGAGGAACCTGTTCGGCTTCAAGGACGGCACCGCGAACCCGGACGAGGAGGCCGCCCGGCAGTGGGTCTGGGGCCCGCCCGGCCCGCACCGGCACGGGACCGTCCTGGTCTACCGGCGGATCCGGATGGACACGGCGGCCTTCGGCGCCCTCCCCGCGGACCGCCGGGACCTGGCGATGGGCCGCCGGGAGGGCGACGGCGCGCCGCTCACCGGCTCGGCGGAGCACGACGAGCCGGACATCTACGCGAAGAACCCCGACGGTTCGTACCTCATCCCGGCCACCGCCCACGTCCGGCTCTCCAGCCCCCGGCTGGACGGCGGCGCCCGGATGCTGCGGCGCGGCTACAGCTACGACGACGGGCCGGGCGACCGGGGCCTGCTGTTCTGCGCCTTCGTGCGGGACCCGGCGCAGTTCACCCGGGTGCAGAACCGGCTGGCCGCGCGGGACGCGCTCAACCCGTTCCTGGAGCACACGGCGTCGGCGGTGGTGTACGTGCTGCCGGGGACGGAGGAGGGCGGGGTGCTGGGGGCGGGACTGTTCGGCTGAACGCCCGCGGGCCGTAGCGCCGTACCGGGCCGGCGCCCGCGGGGCGTGCCGCTGTACCGGGCCGTACCCGCCGTCCGCGGGCCGTACCCGCCGTCCGCGGGCGTGGTGCCTGGCGCGGGCGTGGTGCCGCGCGCGGGCCGTACCGCCTGCGGTCGGGGCGGTACGGCCCGGTGCGGTTCACCAGTCGACCGGAATCCGGGCCGGGCTCCGGGTGGTGCTGCCGAGCTGCCACGCGAGCTCCGCGACCGGGGTGGTGAGGCGCAGGCCGGGCAGGGCGGCGGCCAGGCGCCGGAGGGACTCGCGCATTTCGAGGCGGACGCGCCAGGCGCCGATGCAGTAGTGCGGACCGGCGCTGAAGGCGAGGGTGGGCGCGGCGAGGGGGAGGTCGAGGTCGGCGTCGAGGCCCTCGGGGTAGACGTCCGGGTCGCGGTTGGCGCTGCCGAGGCTGATGGCGACGACGGCGTCGGCCGGGATGGTGGCACCGCCGAGTTCGATCGGGGCGGTGGCGCGGCGGATGGTCGCCTCGTCGTCGCCGAGCGGGATGAAGTGCAGCAGGCGTTCGGCGGTCCGCTCGGCGGTGACCGGGTCGGCGAGCCGGGGCCAGTGCTCGGCGCGTTCGCCGAGGAGGTAGACGAGGGCGTTGCCGAGGGCGCCGGCGACGCTCTCGTTGCCGCTGGCGGTGAGGCCGGCGACGAGGTGGACGAGGGACTCCTCGGGGATGCCGCCGTCGTGGTCGGCGGCCTGGACGAGGCGGCTGACCAGGTCGTCGCCGGGCTCGCGGCGGCGGCGTTCGATCAGCTCGGTGGTGAACGCGCCGTACTCGGCGAGGGCTTCGGCGTGGTCTTCGGCGTCGTCCGCGTCCGCCTCGCCGTGCGCGGCGTCGTCCGCGCTCGTGTCGCCGTTCGCGTCGCCGTCCCCGTCCCGGTCCGCGGAACCGTCCGCGGAACCGTCGCCCGGGGCGCCGCCCTGGGCGAGCAGTGCGAGGGTCCAGCGGTGCAGTCGTTCCTCGTCCAGGCTGTCCGGACCGTCGCCGTCGAGCCCCATCAGCCGGGTGGTGACGGCGAACGGCACCGGCCGGGTGAACGCGGCGACGAGGTCGGCCGGCGGGCCTGCCGCGACCAGCGCGTCCACCGACTGCTGGACGGCGGCCGCGACCCAGGGCTGCCAGCCGGCGATGGCGCGCGGGGTGAAGGCCCGCTGGACGGTGGCGCGCAGGCGGCGGTGGGCGGGGCCGTCCTGGTTGAACAGGGACGCCGGGTTGGCGGCGACGTCGGCGGTGGCGCCCGCGGTGCCCACGTCGTGCAGGTCGGCCCGGGTGATCCGGGGGTCGCCGAGGACCTGCCGGACGTCGTGGTAGCGGGTGACCAGCCAGGCGGGGGTGCCGTCGGGGAGGGTGGTCGGGTGGGGCGGCCGGACGGGGGAGACGGGGAGCCGGTGGAGCGGGGGGAGGGCGGTCCTGGTGGCGGCGGGGGAGTCCATGGGTCCCTTCGGGGGTCGGCGGGCGGCGGGTGGCGGGTGGGCGGGCCGGCTGGTCGACGGGAGAAGGGAGTGGGGAGCAGGAGAACGGACGATCCAACTGTCATATTTTCATGGGGAATTGGAGGCTTAGGGCGCTTCTCCCGTTGTGCCCGATGGTATGCCCCCGAACAGCGCGCCGGGCAGGAACGGCCGCAGCGCGCCCAGGACGGCGCCGATGCAGGCGTCGCGCAGCTCGTCGCGGGTGCAGCTCTCCTCGGTCAGCCAGTCGATGACCAGCACCCGGACGAACACCAGCCAGCTGCGCAGGATCTGTGACACGGCCCGCCGCGCCGTCTCGTCCGCGAGCGGGAGGACGCCGAGCAGTCGGCCACGCAGGGCGTCGAGCTCCTCGGTGATGATCGTCTGGATCACCTGGTCCCCGGCCAGGACCCGGTTGGCGGCGAGCACGGCGTGCCGGTTGGCGACGAAGTAGTCCAGGTGGGCGTCCATGCCCTCGACCAGCTGCTCGATCAGGGAGTCGGCGGGATCGAACCGGGACTTGGCGAGCAGCTCGTCGGCCGCCTGCCGGTAGACCTCGGCGAACAGGTCGTGCTTGCTCGGGAAGTGACGGTAGAGCAGCGCACGCGAGACCCCGGCCTGCTCGGCGACCTCCTCCATCAGCACCTCCTCGTACGGGCGGGCGGCGAAGAGCCGGGCGCCGACGGAGAGCAGCTGGGCGCGCCGCTCGGCGGGGGAGAGCCGGCGGCGTCGTTCGTGGACTGGCATGCGCGCCAGGTTACTTGACACGTGTCCACTGGTGGTCGAGCTTAGTAGACGCGTGTCAACTAGGGCGTGCGTCGTGAGGGCGCATGCCGGTGAGCGCGTGCGCCGAGCGGGCGCGCTCCGACGGGACCGACGACGGGTGGACGGGTCATGGCCAAGACGCTGCGGGTGCTCGTGTGGGCGATGGGGGTCGCCGATGTGGCGATCGGGTTCTTCCACATCCTGGTGGGGAACGCCGCGGTGCCCGGGGCCGCGGACGCCGGCCCCACGATCGACAGCTTCGGCCGCTTCATGGGCGCGATCTTCGCGGGGTACGGCGCCGCCTGGATCTGGGCCGCCCGGCAGGCGCCGGTGCCGGCCCGGGTGGTGCGGTGGCTGGCGGCGGTGTTCCTGCTGGGCGGCCTCGGGCGGGTGCTGTCCATTGCGGTGGACGGGTGGCCGCACGGCTTCCAGGTGGTGCTGATGGGGATCGAACTCGGGCTCGCGCCGGTCTACTTCTGGCTCGCCGACGCGGACGAACGGGCGCGGGCCGAGGCGTCGTCGCGGCTCTCCGCCCCGGCTCAGGCCACCGGGGCGTAGCCCCCGGGGTGCCCGGCGGCGCCCGGGTCGGTGGCACCCGGGTCGGCGGCGCCCGGGTCGGTGGCACCCGGGTCGCCGGTGGCGCCGGTCAGCGCGACGTAGCCGTCCGGCCGGACGAGGACGACGGCGCCGCCGCGCAGCCCGTACGCCCGGGCCAGGTGGCCGTCGGGGTCGAGGACGGCGGCCCGGCGCAGCTCGACGGAGCGCAGGTCGAGCAGGTCGAGCAGGTCGGGCAGGTCGACCGGACCGGGCGGACCGGCCGGATCGGTGGGCCCGCCGATGGTCAGCAGGGTGAAGTGCGGGCCGCGGAAGAGGTCGAACAGCCGGGTCGGCCTGCCGTCGGCGGTGGTGCAGGGCGCGTCGGGGGCGCGGTCGCCGGCCCGGACGCCGGTGGCGTCGTCGAGGTTCCGGCCGAGCGGCCCGCTCCGGTAGCCGACGGAGAGTCCGGTGAAGTCGGAGCCGGCGGCGGCCGGGTTGACGAACTGGTCGGTCAGCGCGCGGGCGCCGTCCGCGCCGAACAGCGCCTTGTGCTGGGCGGAGGTGGCGGCGAGGACGGCGCGGGCGACGGGCAGGCGCTCGTCCTGGTAGCTGTCGAGCAGTGCGTCGGGCGCGCCGCGCAGGACGGCGGCCAGCTTCCAGCTCAGGTTGTGCGCGTCCTGGATGCCGGTGTTCATGCCCTGGCCGCCCGCCGCGGAGTGGCAGTGCGCGGCGTCGCCGGCGAGCAGTACCCGGCCGTCGCGGTAGCGCTCGACCATGCGGACCGTCGGCCGCCAGACGGTGGACCAGCTCGGTTCGTGCAGCGTGACCCCGGGCAGTGCGGCGCGTTCGGCGAACAGCCGGCGGAAGGTCTCCGCGGTCGGGTCGGGGATCGCGCCGTGCTCGTCCGGCGCGACGGAGGCGTGCACCGCCCAGTTGGCGTCGGCCCGCATCGGGATCATGGCCAGGGCGCCGACGCCGAGCCGGGGGTCGTTCCAGATGTGCATGGCGTCGGTGTCCAGGCCGTCGACTTCCATCGAGGCCATGAGGAATCGTTCCTCCTCCCAGGTCTCGCCGAGGAAGGGGATCCCGGTCAGCTTCCGGACGGAGCTGCGGCCGCCGTCGCATCCGACCAGGAAGCGGGCGCCCAGCCGTTCGGTCCGGCCGGAGCGCCGGACGGTGGCCAGCACGCCGTCCGCGTCCTGGGTGAAGCCGACCAGTTCGGTGTCCGTCTCGACGGTGACGCCGAGTTCGGCGAGCCGTCCGCGCAGCACCTCCTCGGTGTGGTGCTGGCCGAGCAGCAGCATGCCGGCGTACGGGCGGTCGGGGGTGGGGCGGTTGCCGGGTGCCGGGTCCACCTCGCCGACGAGCCGACTCCCCTCGTACGTCCGGACCTTGAGGTCGAGCGTGCCGCGGTCGAGGATCGCGTCCACGACGCCGAGGTCGTCGAACACCTCCAGTGTGCGCGGGTTGATCCCCTTGCCGCGGACGCCGCGGTCGCGGAACTGCGGCTCCCGCTCGATGACGCGGCAGTCCACCCCGGCGCGGGCCAGCCCGAGGGCGAGCGCGAGGCCCACCGGGCCGGCGCCGACCACCAGGACCTCGGCCCGGCCGGTGTCGCCGGCGGGCCGTGCGGCGTGCGGGGTGGTGCGTTCGGTGTGCGCGGCGTGCGTGGTGTGCGTGGTGTGCGGGGTGGTGCGTGTGGCGTTGTGCGTGACAGCAGGCGTGACGTTGCGCATGACGGACCCCCTGGGTACCCATCCATCCGGCCATAAGATACGGCGCGTTTCTTGTCTCTGACTGTAGACTCGAATCGATAAGAAACGCAACGTATCTACGAGCGTGGGTGCGACGGACGCGGGAGGCGCGGGACCCGGTGGTGAGCGAGAGAGCGGGATCGGGATCGGCAACCGGACCGGCGGCGGGGCCGGCCGGCGCGTCACGGCGGCGCGGGAGCGAGCTGGAACGGGCGATCCTGGACGCCGTCTGGGCCGAACTCGCCGACCACGGGTACGACCGGCTCACCATGGAAGGCGTCGCCGCCCGGGCGCGGACCAGCAAGCCGGTGCTCTACCGCCGCTGGCCGAACCGGGCCGCCCTGGTCATCGCCGCCCTCGGCCGCAACGCCCCCGACTACCAGGAGCCGCCGGACACCGGCGAGTTGCGCACCGACCTCGCACTCTTCATGGCCAGTCTGCTGCACCGCTTCGACGACCTGCCGACCGACGCCGTCCACGGCTTCCTGGTCGACCTGCTGCGCGATCCCGAACTGCGGGCCGGCTTCACCGGCGGGCTCACCGCCGAGGGGCCGGTCGGCAGCCTGGGCGCGATGATGCGCCGCGCGGCCGACCGGGGCGAGATCAACCCCGACCGGATCACCCCGCGCGTCGTCTCGCTCCCGCTCGACCTGCTGCGCGACGCCTTCCTGACGGGCGGCGCCGTACCGTCCGACGACGTGGTGGCGGAGGTGCTGGACGAGGTCGTGATGCCGCTGCTGCGCTCCCCGTCCGGGAACTGACGGTCAGTCGGTCCCGCCGCGCACCGATCCCACCGGCCCGCCGGGCATCGATCCCGTCGACCCGTCAGGCCTGGCCTATGCTCGGGGCCCATCGAACGTGCGTCCGCGAGGAGGGTCCGAAGCATGAGCGGCACCGTGGTGGCGGTCAGCAGCAACGCCGAGTACGCGTTCACCAAGCCGAACCGGGCCGGCATCAGGTTGCTCGCCGGGCTCGGCGTGGAGGGCGATGTGCACGCCGGGGTGACGGTCAGGCACCGCTCGCGCGTCGCCCAGGACCCGACCCTGCCCAACCTGCGGCAGGTCCACCTGATCCACCGCGAACTGCTCACCGAGCTCGCCGGATCCGGGTTCGACGTGGCGCCGGGTGCGCTCGGCGAGAACATCACCACCGAGGGCGTGGACCTGCTCGGCCTGCCGGTCGGCGCGCTGCTGCGGATCGGTCCGGAGGCCGAGGTGGAGATCACCGGCCTGCGCAACCCGTGCGCACAGATCGAGAACTACCGGACGGGCCTTCTGAAGCAGGTTGTCGGCCGCGCCGCGGACGGGACGATCGTCCGCCGGGCCGGGATCATGGGCACCGTCCGTACGGGCGGCGCGGTCCGGCCCGGCGACGCGATCGCCGTCGAACTGCCGGACGGGCCGCACCGGGCGCTCGACCGGGTCTGACGGTCCGCGACCGGGCTGAGGTCGTGCCCGGGCGCGACGGTTCACGACCGGACGTCAGGGGGCGCGCGGACCGTCAGCGCGGCGGTTGCCCGTCGACCCGGCGCAGGTCGTAGAGGTGCGACTTCCCGGCCTTTCCGGCTGTGCCAGGCGCAGAGCGGCGGGACCGGATCCCCGGCCGTTCCCTCGGGCAGCGGCGCGGAGTTGGGCGCCCCGGCGGCGTCGACGGTGCACCAGCCGCACTGGTCGAAGTGGTAGACCAGACCGTCCAGTCGGCGGACGAACTCGATCGACGCCGCGGCGGATCCCCCAACTCGTCTGCCCCGCAGGCCCGAAGGGCTTCGAGGATACCCCTGGTCCGATACCCCCCACCCGTACCCGGCTTCCGCCTCCCCGGGGTTCCACTCTCCCGGGTTCGGCCGTGGGCCCGTTCTCGCGGGCCCCGTGCGCGGAGCGGGTGTCGTGCCGGTCGGATCAGGACCGGACGAGGCGGGCGATCGCCTGGTTGGCCTCGCGGATCTTGACGCCCGCCTCCTGGCCGCCCTCGGCGATGGCGTCGCGGACGCAGCACTCGATGTGCTCGTCCAGGAGTTGGAGGGCGAAGGACTGGAGTGCGCGGCTGGCGGCGGAGACCTGGGTGAGGACGTCGATGCAGTAGGTGTCCTGCTCGACCATGCGCTGCAGGCCGCGGATCTGTCCCTCGATGCGGCGGAGCCGCTTGAGGAAGTCGTCCTTGTGGGAGCTGTAGCTGGCCATGGCCGTCTCCGGTTCCTGTGCGGTGAGGAGGGTGCTCACTCTACCGGCGCGCTCCGGCGGGGGAGTCGGCCCGGACGGGCGGTGGCGCCCGCCCGTCCGTCCGGGCCTCGGGGGTCAGCCGTCGAGGCGGCCGACCAGGTCGTAGCCGGCCTCGTCGACGGCGGCGGCCACGTCGGCGTCGGCCAGCGGCCGGGTGCTGCGGACGGTGACCCTGCCGGAGGCGAGGTCCACGGCGACGTCGGTGACGCCCTCGACCTTCTTCAACTCGGCCGTGACCGAGGTGACGCAGTGGCCGCAGGTCATGCCCTTGACCTGGAAGGCCGAGGTCAGGGCGGACGCGTCCTCGGGGGTCGCGTCGCCGCCGGTGCTGCACGAGCCGCAGCAGGAGGAGGCCCCGGCGGTGGTCGACTCGACGGTGAGGGTGGTCTCGCTGGTCTCGCTCATGGGTGTGCTCCTGTCGTCAGTGCCCGGCGCCTTCCGGAGTGGCCCGGTCGGCCGGCTGCTTCCTTCATGCGAGAAGGTACCATACCCCCCTAGGGTATCCAAGGGGTCGGGCGGGCCCCTGTTCGGCGGCCGCCTCCACCCGCCCCGGATACGTCAACGCCGCGCTGTGGCGCCCCTGTTGCGGGTGGTCGGGCAGGGTGGGAGGGCGCCGTCCCGACCCCGCCCACCACACGAGGTGAACCCCATGGACCAGACCACCCGACCCGGCCCGCGCGGCCTGCGCGAGATCCTCGCCGCCGGCGAACGGACGTACTCCTTCGAGTTCTTCCCCGCCAAGGACGACTCCGGCGAGCGCGCCCTGTGGGCCGCGATCCGGCGGGTGGAGGCGGCCGCGCCGACCTTCGTCTCGGTCACCTACGGTGCCGGCGGCTCCTCGCGCGACCGCACCATCGAGACCACCGAGCGGATCGCCGCGCAGACCACGCTGCGCCCGGTCGCCCACCTGACCGCCGTCGGCCACTCCACCGCCGAACTGCAGGCCGTCCTGCGGCGCTACGCGGACGTCGGGATCCGTGACGTGCTCGCCCTGCGCGGCGACCCGCCCGGCAACCCCAACGGCGTCTGGGAGCAGCACCCGCAGGGCCTGCGGCACGCCGTCGACCTGGTCCGGCTGGTCAAGCAGTGCGGCGCGTTCACCGTCGGCGTGGCGGCCTTCCCCGAGCGCCACCCGCGCTCCGCGGACTGGGACGACGACGTCCGGCACTTCGTCGCCAAGTGCCGGGCGGGCGCCGACTACGCCGTCACCCAGATGTTCTTCGAGGTCGAGCACTACCTGCGGCTGCGGGACCGGCTGGCCGCGGCGGGCTGCGGGACCCCGGTCATCCCGGAGATCATGCCCGCCACCGACGTGCGCCAGATCAGCCGCTTCGCCGAGCTCAGCGGGGCGTCCTTCCCGGCCGGCCTGGCGCTGCGGCTGGAGGCGGCCCGCGGCGACCGGGCGGCCGCGCACCGCATCGGCGTCGACCACGCCACCCGGATGGCCGAGCGCCTACTGAGCGAGGGCGCGCCCGGCCTGCACTACATCACCCTGAACCGCTCCACCGCCGCACTGGAGATCCACCGCAACCTCGGGCTCGACCGGTCGGCGGGGGAGGAGGCGCCGGCTCCGGAGGCCCGGCCGCTGATCGGCAGCCGCATCTGACGCGAGCGCGCGCGGCGATCACGTGACCGGGGGCGTCCGGTCGGACTTCCTCACGTCGAGCGGGAGCCCTTGATCAGTGCACGGTGACCTGGATGCTCTTGGAGATATCGCACCTTTCCAAGTCGTACGTCGGTACGCCGTCGTGGCAGCCCCCCTCGCCGAACAACCACGTCAGTGTGGTGGTTCCGGGCGCCAGGGCGGTGAAGGTCAGGTCGAACTCGGAGCCGCAGCCCGCTTTGGGCTCGTCCGTGGGGCAGGGAGTGATGACGAAGTCCTTGCCGGGGCGCAGCACGCTGCCGTCGCCCGCCGAGGAGAGGTACCACCACAGTGGCCGGGCACCCCCGGTCGTCCTGACACCGAGCTGCTGTCCGACCGCCAGGGTCACCGTGCTGGGCGGGTACGGGGACCGGCCGTCTCCCGCGTCGTCGGGGAGGGAAACCTCCACCTGCGGCCGGGTGGCGGTGGCGGCCGCGGGACCGGCCGGGTCGGAGTCGGACCACCAGTCGTCGAGGTAGGAGAAGAGCAGCAGGGCGACGGCCACGAGTGCCACCACGCTCGTGATGGTTCGGCGCATCAGGTGTTCCCTTCCCGGACGTGGCGACGCATGGCGATCAGGAGCGCTACCTCGGCCAGCCAGCGTGCGAACAGGACCTCGCGGCCGAGGTCCGCCCCGCCGGCCGCGGCGGCGCGCAGCCAGCCGCGGACCAGCTCGCCCGGTTCCCGGCCGATCACCGGTTCGGGCAGGTCGAGCGCGGCGGCGAAGCCGCCGGCGCGCACGTACTGGGCCAGGACGCCCAGGGGGTCGGGGCCGATGCGCAGGGCCTCGGCCTGGTAGGAGGCGGCGATGGCCGCCTCGCCGAAGAGCACCCGGCGTGGGACTCCGTCGATCAGCAGGCCACGGGTGAGGGCGGACTCGACGTCGTAGCCGGTCATCAGTTCGGTGTCGGGGAGGAAATCGGTCATTTCGGAAGCTCCGCGCCGTAGGGCCGGTTGATCTTCGCATCGCCGGTGAGGCCACCGGTATTGATGCTGTTGTGGATGAACTGGTCCTCGGTCACCCACACCGACTGGCCCCAGGGGTTGTAGACCTGCAGGCGGTCGCCGTCCCGGGCCACGATCACCATCTGGTGGTAGCCGCCGTCCTTGCCGGCCGCCTTGCTGGCCTCGTCGAAGGCGCAGAACGGCACCGGCTTGCCCTCGTCCAGGGCCTTCTCGATCCGGGTGACGGCCGCGCGCCGGTCGTCGTCGGTGTCCAGGTTGACGTACTCGTAGGTCGAGCCCGTGGCCTTCCCGAGGTTCTGGTTGGCGAGGAAGGTGTTGCCCTTGGGGCCGATTCCGCCGCCGTTCTCCGGGTAGACCTTGGTGCCGCCGTCGGCCAACTGGCCCTGCTGGTACTGGCCGATGAAGAGCTGCTGGAGGCGTTGCTGGAAGTACTGGGGCGAGTCGGCTCCCGGGACGTCGGTCATGTTGCCGGTGGTGAGCTGCAGCATCGTCACCGGGTCGAGCTTGAGGCTCGCGACCATCGTGGAGGCGGCTACGCAGTCGCCGACGTTGCGCTGGCTGTAGATGTCGTAGCCGTCGACGATCTGGGTGCCCTTGTAGTTCAGGAGGATCGTGTGGGTGGTGGACTCCTCCTGCAGGGGGTCCGTGGCGAGCGCCGGGACCAGGTGTTCGGACAGCCAGCGCGGGTCGTCGCCGTGGGGGTGGATCAGCGCGGCGAACTGCTGGACGTCGGCCACCGGGTGGCCGGCCGCCAGGGCCTTCCAGAGGTAGGCGGCCTCCTCCGGCGACTTGGCGTCGGACAGGAGCTTCTGGAAGGCCAGCTGGTCGGTGCCGTTCATCACGGACATGAACTGCTCGGCGCGGTCGAGCTGGCCGTCCGTCAGGATGTAGTCGCCGTCCGCACCGCCGCCGGGGCCCTTCTCGTTCGCCAGTACCAGCGCCGCGAGGGGGTCGATCGGCCCCTGTCCGGCGCGCTCGGTGCGGGCCCTGGCGGCGAGCTGGTTGAGCATGCTCGCGGCGTGGGTGCCGCTGCTCTCCGCCCGCTGGGCGGCCGAGATCCTGGTTCCCACGGCCGTGTTGGCGGGTTCGATGGCGGCGATGGCTGTGCCCATGTCGAAGGCGTCGTGGGCGAGGGACTTCTGCACGTTCTCCAGGGCGGTCACGCCCTGCGCGTCGGTGCTCTGGGCCCCTTCCAGGTTGTCTGCCCAGGTGTTCAGCTCGGTGGCGGCCTGCTCCAACGACTTCTGGGAGACGCTCAGTTCGTTCGCCAGCGCCCGGATGGACTGGGTGGCGTTCTCGGCGACCGAGCCGGTCCAGGCGTTCGGAAGGCGGTTGTCGGCGACCTCCCCGAGGTCGGTGGACGCCTTGGCGTAGGCCTTGGCGGTCTCCGCGTACGCCTTGGCCCGCTCTCGTATCGCGCCCGGGTTCCCGGCCGGCCGGGGCACTGCCAGGGCCTTGCCGATCGCACCGAGCAGGACGGGGCCGATGAAGAAGCTGTCGCCGGGGTGGGTGATGGCCTGCTGCGCCTTCTGCAGGTCCGCGACCTTGCTCATCGCGTCTGCGCCGGGGTCAGTGACGCGGCGAGCTTCGACTCCGCGGCACGGTAGTTGGCGTTGGTGGCCGACATCTTCTGGACCAGTTGCGCCACGGCGCGCTGGGTGACGTGCAGTTCCTGGCTCCAGTTGCTGTCGAAGCCCGCCCAGGCCTGGTCCACGCCGAACTCGCCGAAGTCGGCGGACTGGACGGGCGTCTGCGCGGTGTAGGACTGGTTGGCCGAGGCCAGGTCGGTCGCGACGTTGTTGAGTGCCGTCGTCACGTGCTCCAACGCGTCGGGCTGGACGGTGTACCCCACCGAGTCGGGCATCGGCTGCTCTCCCCCAAGAAGCTCCATGGCTCGCCGTGATCGGACGAGCACGGTCGACGAGCATAGACGTAACCGGGGGAGCGCCGGTTCCGGGGTCGGTCCGGGGAGGGATGTCGGCGCGCCACGCAGGCCAATACCCCGTACGGGTATATCGTGGCCGCGCCCAGCGGACTCCCACGGCACGGTGCCCGGCCCGGGCGCCAACCGGGAAGGCGGACCACCATGCACGCGATCCTGCACGCGCTGTCCATCGCCGGATCGATGACCTGGGAGATCACCTGGGCGCTGATCCTCGGCTTCCTGCTCTCCGCCGTCGTCCAGGCCGTCGTCCACAAGGCCACCGTGGTCCGGCTGCTGGGCGACGACCGCCCCCGCACCCTCGCTGCCGCGGCCGGCCTCGGCGTCGCCTCCTCGTCCTGCTCCTACGCCGCCGTCGCCCTGGCCCGCTCGCTGTTCCGCAAGGGCGCGGACTTCACCGCCGCGATGGCCTTCGAGATCGCCTCGACCAACCTGGTGATCGAACTCGGCATCATCCTCGCCCTGTTGCTCGGCTGGCAGTTCACCGCGGCCGAGTTCGTCGGCGGGCCGGTGATGATCCTGCTGCTCGCCGTGCTGTTCCGGCGGCTGCTGACCGACCGGCTGCTGCGGGAGGCCCGCGAGCAGGCCGAGCACGGCCGGGCGGGCTCGATGGAGGGCCACGCGGCGATGGACATGTCGGTGGCGGGGGAGGGCTCCTTCGCCCGCCGGCTGCTCACGGGGAAGGGATTCACCTCGGTCTCCCACGTCTTCGTGATGGAGTGGGCGGCGATCCTGCGGGACCTCGTCCTCGGCCTGCTCATCGCCGGCGCCATCGCCGCCTGGGTGCCCGACTCCTTCTGGCAGTCCTTCTTCTTCGTCGACCACCCGCTCGCGAGCAAGCTCTGGGGCCCACTGGTCGGCCCGCTGGTGGCGATCGCGTCGTTCGTCTGCTCGATCGGCAACGTGCCGCTGGCGGTGGTGCTGTGGAAGGGCGGGATCAGCTTCGGCGGAGTGGTCGCGTTCATCTTCGCGGACCTGCTGATCCTGCCGATCCTGAACATCTACCGGAAGTACTACGGTCGGCGGACGGCGCTGTTCCTGCTCGGCACCTTCTATGTGGCGATGGTCCTCGCCGGCTACTTCGTCGAGCTCGTCTTCGGTGCCCTCGGCCTGATCCCGGACAACCGCGACGTGGAGATCCCGATGTCCGGCGTCCAGTGGAACTACACGACCTGGCTCAACATCGTCTTCCTGCTGCTCGCCGCCGCCCTGCTGGTCCGCTTCTTCCGCACCGGCGGCCGGGCGATGCTCCGCATGATGGGCAGCGCCCCCGATGCGGGTGGGCGCACGGGCCACGGTCACCGCTGATGAAGTTTGCGCGAGAAGTCGGCCAGGCCGACTTCTCGCGCAGGGAGTTCAGACGCTGGGGATGTCCCCGGTCTTGATGGCGGTGACGAACGCCGTCCATGCGTCGGAGGGGAAGACGAGCGCGGGGCCGTTGGGGTCCTTGGAGTCGCGGACCGGGACGGTGTCAAGGAAGCCGTCCGCGACCTCGACACAGTTCCCCTGGTTGGCGCTGAACTTGCTCTTGCGCCATACGGCACGGCTCAGATCCATAGCACTCCGATCGGTGTCCTTCGCGTAACTGCCGTTGAACTCGCGTGGGAAGTCGGACGGGCCGACTTCCCACGCGGGGTTGTTCACGCGCTGGGGATGTCCCCGGTCTTGATGGCGGTGAGGAAGGCCGTCCAGGCGTCGGTGAGGAAGGCGAGCGTCGGGCCGTTGGGGTCCTTGGAATCTCGTACGGCCATTCCACCGACGGTGATGTGCCCTGTTTCTACGCACTCAGTCGCCTGAGCGCTGTAGCTGCTCTTGTACCAGCCCCGAGCTGAGATCTCCGGCATGGTTACACTCTCACCCTCTTGTCGGATCCGGCACTCACGTCTCTGCCGCGATGGCGGTGATCATATCGAGCGACTGGGTCGGGTTCAGAGCTGACGACCGCAGGTAGTCGAAGACGAGCCCGTAGCCGGCCAGCTCCGCCTCTTTCTCCAGGTAGTGACTGCTGGTCAGCGTCTCCAGGGCCACCGCGCCGGAAGTGGACGAGTCCGTGAACCCGAGCATCACGAACCCGCCGCACGCTCCGGCAACTGCCCCCACCTCCAGTGGCACGACCTGCATTGTGAGGTTGGGGAGCTGCGATGCCTCGGCGAGGTAATGCAACTGTGCTCGGTGTACGTCAGCCCCACCCACAGGGCATCGGAGGGCGGGTTCCCAGATGATTGCCCAGAAGCGTGCCGGGTCCGGCTTGGTCAAGACCGCCTTGCGTTCCATTCGCACCTTGACCAACTGATCGATGCGCTCCGGCCGAACAGCGGCGGGGTTCGCTTCCAGCAAAGCCTGGGCGTAGTCCTCGGTCTGCAAGAGGCCTGGGATGACCAGAGGTTGCCACGTTCGGATGTACCGGGCGTCGCCCTCCAGGTCAAGGTAGTCGGCGTAGGCGGGCGGAATCGTGTCGCCGTAGTCGTGCCACCAGCCGCGCTTCTTGCTTTCCCGAGCGAGTGTTTCGAGGGCGTCCCTGTCCCGGGGCTCGGTCACTCCATAGACGTCCAGCAGGATGCCGAGGTCCAAACGCCGGATCCCGACAACGCCGGTCTCTATGCGGCTGATCTTCGCGCGCGAGCACTTCAGAGCACCTGCGGCGTCGTCTGTGCTCTTGCTCGCCGACTCCCGAAGCCGGCGAAGCTCTGAGCCAAGACGGCGGCCGCGCACGGTCGGCCTTGATTCGTCAGTCACGGCGTTCCTTCCCTGAGGCCTGTCCAGTCTGCCTTGTGACGTGGCATCTGATCCAGGCTAGCCAATCTGCACTGATGCAGAACGGCATGTTGCGATGAGCACTGATGCGGTGCATGCTACTTGGCGTAGTGCGATGCGACACACAGCGTGATCAATGCGGCTCATCGCTCGGGCATCCCTTTGCCCTCCGCCGCCTTCGGATCGCGAACTTTCCCACCACCCCCGGAGGAGGCCCCGCCATGCCCGGAAAGTTGGAGAAGCCGCCCGCCCCCACCAGCCCGTACTCGTGGTGGCTGCCCAGGCACCACAAGTCCGCCGGGTTCGCCCGGCGGTTGCTCCGCACCTTCCTCGCCGGCCAGCCTGACGGTGAACGGTTCCTCGACACCGGCGAGTTGCTGCTCGGGGAGCTCGTCACCAACGCGGTCCTGCACGCCAAGACCCCGCCGGGGCGGCTCATCTTCATCCGGTTCGAACTCGACCCCGACTCGCTTCGCATCGAGGTGCACGACGCCGACGCCAACCAGCCGTCCGTGCCGCACCCCGCCACCGAGCAGGACGAGAGCGGGCGCGGGCTCTGGCTCGTTTCCCAGCTGGCGTCCGGCTGGGGCTGCGGCCCCCGCGCCGGTGGCATCGGCAAGATGGTGTGGGCGTTGATCGACGGGGGCTCGCAGTGAGCGTCGAACTCCCCTTCCCCGTCAGCGTCGAGATCAAGGGCGTCGCGAAGGTCGCCACCTTCGCCAAGCTCCCCGATGCCCTCGACGCCGTCCGCGCCAGCCTCGCCCGGCTCCCGTTGGACGAGGACCAGGCCGGCTACCTCGCCGATTACTTCTCCCCGGCCTCTGCCAAGCGGATCGCCCACCAGTTGATCCACGTCGGCGCGGTGCGAGTGCTCGCCTTCGTGGGGATCGAGTCCCACCTCATTGACCTCCGGCCGGCCGCCGAGTGATCCGGCGACTCACCTGGGCCCGCATCGAGATGTGGTGGTGTCTCAGCGCCCAGTTCTCCCGCCCGGTCCGCGCCGTCAGCCCGCGCCGCCAGGCCGCCCATGCCGAGATGCAGCTCTGGGCGGCCACCCCGGGCAACGCCGAAGCCCTTCTCCGCACGGTGCTCCGGCAAGCCGCCCGAGGGTGAGCAGCGGTGCCGGGCGATCCCTCCCGGACCGCCCGGCACTTTCCGTCTGGGCATGTTCATCCGAGTAATCTGCGCACCTGTGAACGACACCTACGGCCTGCTCGCTGGCCTGGCGCAAGCCGGGAGCATCACCGCACTGCGCGGCCTACTGCCCGAAGTCGTGCCATGGGTTGTGTCCCTGCCCAGTGAGGACATCGAGACCCTGCTCACCGAACTGACCGACACGGCACACAATGAGGCGGATCCGGACAACCTCGCCCCGATCGCGGTGCTGCTCGCCCAGTGGAAGCGCAGCGCCGAGATCCACGCGGACCCCGCGTTGCATGCCCGTCTCGCCTGCGAGCCCGAGGGTGACCTCGGGCCCGTCCCCGTCCCCGAGTTGGCCGACTGACCCGATCAAGGGTGTGAACAAGACCATGCCGGGCGATCCCAGATTCGGGATCGCCCGGCATCTTCCGTTGGGAAGCGCGTTCAGTGCTGGTGGACGCCCGTGTCCCCCGTGGCAGCGATGGTGGCGCCGTCGGCTGTCAGGGTGAAGGCCGCCGTGCGGACGGTGTCCTGGTGCTTGAAGTCCAGGAAGAGGCGGTAGCTGCCGGCGCTCGGGGCGGTGGTGGTGAAGCCGATCTCCGGGCCCGGGGCGGTGGTGTCCGGGTGGACGTGCAGGTAGGCGAGGTCGCCGGCGCGGAGGGCGACCAGGTGGCCGTACGCCCCGAGGTAGGGCTGGAGGTCGGTGACCGGCCGGCCGTCCTTGCTGACGCTCAGGGTGAGCCGGCCGCTGCGCCCGGGGGCGAGGTCGCCGCCGAGGGTGACGGTGTAGCCGTCGACGGTGACGGTCCGTCCGATCTGCGGGAGCGGGGCCGGGCGCAGGTCGCCGGCGGCGTGCAGGTCGGCGCCGAGGGTGAGGCCCTCGGCGGCGCCGGCCGGGGTGAAGTCGGCGAACACCCGGTACTCCCCGGCTGCGGGGACGGCGGTCGGGGCGCTCCAGGTGCCATCGGCGCCGAGGGTCGGGTGCAGGTGCTGGTAGGTGGAGAGGTCGCGCGGGGCGACGATCAGGTGCAGGTCCTTCTCGTGCTGCTGCTGGTAGGAGGTGACCGGCCGGCCGTCGGCGCCGAGGATGCGGAACCGCAGGTCGGTGGGGGAGCCGGCGGTGACGAAGGGGTTCTCGACGCTGAGCGTGTAGCCGCGTTCGGAGATCTGCAGCCCGCCGGGCAGGTGCTCGCCGGCGGCACCGTCGCCCGCCTCCTCGGCGTGTCCGGTGTGTCCGGCGTTCCCGGCGTTCCCGCTGTTCCCGGTGTCGTGTCCGCCGTGCCGGGCCGTGGCGGGCTGGGGGGAGGTGCCGCTGCCGGTGGCGTTGCCGACGCCGAGGGCGAGGCCGAACGCGGCGGCGAGGCCGGCGGTGAAGGCGGTGATGCGCAGCGCGGTGTTCATGGCGGGGTTCTCCTCGGGCGGGCGGGCGTACGGGCAGTCCGGCGCGGGGCCCGGCCCCGCTCGACGTCCATGAGTGAATACCCCATGGGGGTATCAAGTCAAGCGGATCGAAGCGGCGAAAAATACCTATGGGGGGTATCTGCCAGGGCTTGCTCTCGATACCCCTCGGGGGTATAAATGAACCCGGCACCGCCCGATACCCCTGCGAGGTATGACGGCCCGGCCCGCCGAACGCACCGCACGACCGGCAAGACGACTGTCACGAGGAGCGACGATGACTACGCAGGCACCCGCCTCCGCGGAGGTGGAACTCTCGATCGGCGGAATGACGTGCGCCTCGTGCGCGGCCCGCATCGAGAAGAAGCTCAACCGGATGGACGGGGTCACCGCCAGCGTCAACTACGCCACCGAGAAGGCGAAGGTCTCCTTCGAGGACGGTGTCGAGGTCGCCGACCTGATCGCCACCGTCGAGGCCACCGGCTACACCGCGGCGCTGCCCGAGCCCCCGGTCACCGAGGGCCCGGCCGGCGAGCGGACCCGGCCGGCGGACGAACTGGCCCCGCTGCGCGCCCGGTTGTTCACCGCGGTGGCGCTCGCCGTGCCGGTGATCGCGATGGCGATGGTCCCGGCCCTGCAGTTCGACAACTGGCAGTGGCTGTCCCTGACCCTGGCCGCCCCGGTCGTCACCTACGCCGCCTGGCCGTTCCACCGGGCCGCGTTCACCAACGCCCGGCACGGCGCCGCGACGATGGACACCCTGGTCTCGCTCGGCACCGGCGCCGCGTTCCTGTGGTCGCTGTGGGCGCTGTTCCTCGGCGACGCCGGGATGCCGGGCATGCGGCACGGCTTCGAGTTCACCATCGCCCGCAGCGACGGCGCGTCGAACATCTACCTGGAGGCGGCGGCCGGCGTCACCGCCTTCATCCTGGCCGGGCGCTACTTCGAGGCCCGCTCCAAGCGCACCGCCGGTGCCGCGCTCAAGGCGCTGCTGGAACTGGGCGCCAAGGACGTGACGGTGCTGCGCGGCGCGGCCGAGGTGCGCATCCCGATCGCCGAGCTCGCCGTGGGCGACCGCTTCGTGGTCCGGCCGGGCGAGAAGATCGCCACCGACGGCCTGGTGGTCGAGGGGGCGTCGGCGGTGGACGCCTCGATGCTGACCGGTGAGTCCGTCCCGGTCGAGGTCGGGGTCGGCGGCAGCGTCACCGGCGCCACCGTCAACGCCGGCGGCCGGCTGGTGGTCGAGGCCACCCGGGTCGGCGCCGACACCCAGCTGTCCCGGATGGCCAAGCTGGTCGAGGACGCGCAGAACGGCAAGGCCGCCGCGCAGCGCCTCGCGGACCGGATCTCCGCCGTCTTCGTGCCGATCGTGATCACCCTCGCGGTGGCCACCCTCGGCTACTGGCTGGGCACCGGCGAGGGCTGGACCGCCGCCTTCACCGCCGCCGTCGCCGTGCTGATCATCGCCTGCCCGTGCGCCCTGGGCCTGGCCACCCCGACCGCGCTGCTGGTCGGCACCGGCCGCGGCGCCCAGCTGGGCGTCCTGATCAAGGGCCCGGAGGTCCTGGAGTCCACCCGCAGGGTCGACACCATCGTCCTGGACAAGACCGGCACCGTCACCACCGGCCGGATGACCCTGATAGCCGTCCACACCACCGGCAGTACCACCGAGGCCGAGGTGCTGCGCCTGGCGGGCGCCCTGGAGCACGCCTCCGAGCACCCGATCGCCCGGGCGATCGCCGACGCCGCCGCCAAGGCCGGCGAACTGCCCGCCGTCGAGGGCTTCGAGAACGTCCCGGGCCTGGGCGTCCAGGGCGTGGTGGACGGCCACGCGGTGGTGGCCGGCCGGGAGGCGCTGCTCAACGAGTGGTCGCAGTACCTGTCGGAAGACCTGGTCGGGGTCAAGCGCGCCGCCGAGGCGGCCGGCCGCACCGCGATCGCGGTCGGCTGGGACGGCGAGGCACGGGCCGTCCTGGAGGTCGCCGACGCGGTCAAGCCGACCAGCGCCGAGGCGATCGGCAAGCTGCGCGCACTGGGCCTGACCCCGGTGCTGCTGACCGGAGACAACCGGCGGGTCGCCGAGGCCGTGGCGGCCGAGGTCGGCATCGCGCCGGAGCACGTGATCGCCGAGGTCATGCCGCAGGACAAGGTCGACGTCGTCAAGCGGCTGCAGGCCGAGGGAAAGGTCGTCGCGATGGTCGGCGACGGCGTCAACGACGCCGCGGCCCTCGCCCAGGCCGACCT
Organism: Kitasatospora sp. NPDC101447; assembly: GCF_044767225.1. Taxonomy (NCBI): domain Bacteria; kingdom Bacillati; phylum Actinomycetota; class Actinomycetes; order Kitasatosporales; family Streptomycetaceae; genus Kitasatospora; species Kitasatospora sp. NPDC101447. Next base: position 169,113 of record NZ_JBIWNL010000003.1, on the reverse strand, counting down.
CGGCCTCGCGATGGGCACCGGCACCGACGCCGCGATCGAGGCCGCCGACCTCACCCTGGTCCGCGGTGACCTGCTGGCCGCGGCGGACGCCATCCGGCTCTCCCGCCGGACCCTCGGCACCATCAAGAGCAATCTGTTCTGGGCGTTCGGCTACAACGTCGCCGCCCTGCCGCTGGCCGCGGCCGGGATGCTCAACCCGATGATCGCCGGCGCGGCGATGGCCTTCTCCTCGGTCTTCGTGGTCGGCAACAGCCTCCGACTGCGCCGCTTCCGCTGAACGGGCCTTCCGCTGAACGGCCTTCGCTGAGCGTCTTCTGCTGCGCCGCTTCCGCTGAACCGCCTCCGCCGTGTCGTGCGGACTCCGGACCACTCTCCACCGCCGGGCCGGGGCCCCGGAACCCCGCCGGGGCTCCGGGGCCCCGGCGTTTCCGGGGTGCGGCCGGTCAGTCCTCCGGCAGCTCCACCGCCTGCCAGCGGTACGCCGCGTCCTCCTGCCAGACCTGCAGTTCGCCCTCCACCACCGCGGCCAGGCAGAGCCGCCAGTCGTCGCCCATCGCGAGCGCCACCCGGGTGGCCGGGCGCAGGGTGGGCCGCCACCAGCGGGGACGGCGGGAGGCGCCGCCGGCCGGGAGCCGCAGCCGTACGCCGCCGGCGCCGGCCAGGGCGATGGTCGGGCCGCCGCGGTGGCCCGCCATGGCGATGTCGAGGGAGGGTTCGCCGTCGCCGATCTCGGTGCCCGGCCCGGCGGAGCCGAGGGTGTGCAGCTGGACGGAGCCGTCCGGCCGCAGGGTGGCGGCCTGCGGGCCGGCGGAGGTGCGGGCCAGTGCCCCGGCGCGCAGCGCGCCCTCCGGGCCGACCGGGGTGGGCGGTTCGGTGGTGCCGGGCCGCCGGCCCAGCACCCGGCCGTGGTGCTCGACCAGGACCAGCCAGCAGCCGGGCCGTTCCTCCAGGGCGGCGAGCACCCGGTCGGCGGGGCAGCCGGGCAGCTCGTGGCCGGTGAGGGTGAGGCCGGGCGCCCAGCGGTAGGAGCGCAGCGCGCCGCCGGCGGCCGTCCAGACCGTCATCTCCCCGGCCGGACCGACCGCCCCGGCCAGCCCGTTGACCCCGCGCGCCGCCTCCCACCAGCCGGCCGACGTGCCGACCCAGAGGGTGTTGCCGCGGTCCTCGGCGCAGACCACCAGCTCGCCCTGGCGCCCGGCCCAGCCTGCCGCCAACTCCCGTACGGCTCCGGGCCCCTGTCCGGCGGGCAGCAGTCGGCCGGTGTGGCCGGGGCCGGCCAGCGCGGTGCCGTCGGAGCCGCCGGTGACCACCAGCGGGCGGCCGGTGCGGTCGGGCAGCACGGCCAGTCCCGCGGTACGGGCCACCGGCCGGTGCGAGCGCAGCAGTTCGCGGCCGCGGGCGGCCCACGGGCCGAGCGGGGAGGGACGGCGCTCCGGGTCGCGGGCCAGCGGCTCGCACGCCCAGCGCGCCAACTCCTCGCCGTAGCCGGCCGCCAGCAGCTCGGCGCGGGCCTGCTCGGCGGCGAGCCGGTGGTCGAGCCGGCCGTGGTCGGGCAGCAGCAGGGTGCGGGCGAGGGTGCCGACCGCGAACAGGTCCTTGGCGGTGGTCGGGAAGCCGCCGACCTGCTCGGCCTCCGGAGGAACGTGCCCGGGGGTGAACACCGCGACGGTCAGGGTGTGGTCGAGCGGGGCGAGGAAGGTCAGGTCGATCAGCTTGACCTGGCCCTGGCCGTCCACCAGGACGTTGGCGGGGGAGATGTCGCGGTGCACCCAGCGCTTGCGGTGCAGCTCGTCGACGATCCGGCAGAGCCGGGCCAGCACCTCGGCCACCGCCGCCGGACCGCCGCGCTGGCCGCGCGCCCAGGTGTGCAGCGGCGCGCCCTCGACCCAGGGCGAGATCTGGTAGCCCAGCAGCCCGGCGGAGGGCGCCGCGCCGGGCCGGTGCGGGGAGGGGCCGAGCAGGAAGCTGGGCACCACCAGGTCGGTGACGCCCAGCCGGTGCGCGTTGTGCGACACGTCGTCCCAGCGCCCGAGCCAGCGCCGCACCTCGGACGGGTCGCGCTCCAGCATGATCTTCGCGGCGACCAGTTCCTTGCGCCCGTTGTGGCCGGTGCGCACGGCCCGCCACACCTCGGCCTCGCCGCCCCGGTGGTGGAACTCCAGGAGTTCGTACTGCTCGGGGTCGAACTCCGGCCCGAACCGGAGTCCGGGCACCCAACGCGACTCGGACACACGACCCCCGACGTTATGAACCGCTCGACGCTGCTGACTGCCCGGTCGACGGCCGCTCGATGCTTTCGACGAACCGCTGTTGGTGCGCTTGTTCATGTCCTGCTCATGCGTTGCCCAGGATAGTGCTCTTTCCTGTTCGTCTGTCCGATCGAGGGCCTATTCTGATGGCGCAGAAGCAACATCACGACACGACGTCAACTCATGATCGTTCGAACCTCGTTGATCATGGAGGCGACGACAACCTGACACAGGGGGACGGTGCATGGCGCTGCTAGCGGTGCTGCTGATCGTGGTGGCACTGGCCGGTGCGGCCGTCGTCGTACTGGCGCGCCGCCGAGGAGCCCTGGACGCCGACGCGGTGGCGAGAGCCCTGGCCGCGGCCGCCGAACAGCTCACCGCCGGGAAGGCCGCCCAGGCCCGCCGCCGCTACGCCCGACTGGCGAAGCGACTCGCCGCCGGGCCCGCCGAACTGGGCCCGCAGCGCGGCCTCGCGCTGCTCGGCCAGGCCGAGGCGACCATCCCCACCGGCGACCGGGCGGCCACCCTCGCCCTGCACCGCGAGGCGTTCCCGCTGCTCGCCGACCCGGCCCGCCAACTGCCCCGGTGGAGCCTGCGCCACCTCGCCGAGGAGCGGATGCGGGGCGGGGAACGGAACCCGGCCGACGGGACGCCGCAGACCGGGGAACGGCCCCGGACCCCGGACGGCGACCTCGGACCGCTGCTGGCCTTCCTCCAGGCCACCGCCGCCGGCGCCGAACCCGGCGAGGAGGCCCAGGCCGCCGCCCGCGCCCTCGACTGGCTGCAGCGCCGCTGCCGGGAGGGCTCCGCCGAGCAGCGCGAGGAGGCCACCGTCCGCGCCCTCGCCGCCCTGCCCGGCCGCGACTGGCCGGTGCTCGCCCGCGCCGCCCTGCTGCAGGAGACCGGCCGGCTCGCCGAGGCCGAGACGCTGGTCGCCGACTCCGTCCGCGGCGGCAGCGGCGAGCTCCACTTCCGCTGGGGCATCCACCACTACAACCGGCACCGGGACGGAGCCGCCGTCGCCGCCTTCGACGAGGCGCTGCACATCGGCCCCGGCGAGCCCTCCCCGTGGGGGCGCGGCCCGGCGCTGCGCACCGACTGCCTGCTCTTCCGCGGCCTGGCCAAGCAGCGGCACGGCAACACCGACGGCGCCTGGAGCGACTTCGCGGCCGCCACCGCGGAGAGCCCGACCGACCCCCGCCCCCGCTACGCCCTCGGCCGGCTCGCCCTGCTGCTCGGCGCCGACGACCAGGCCCGGGAGCAGTTCACCGCCGCCCTGACCGTCCAACCCTCCTTCGCCCCGGCCCGGTTCGGCCTCGCCCTGGTGCACGAACGGGCCGAGCGCCACGCCGAGGCCGCCGCCGACTACCGGGCCGGCCTCGACCGGGCCCCCGACTGGCGCCCCGCCCGGGTCCGGCTCGGTGCCGCCCTGCTCGCCGCCGGTCGGACCGCCGAGGCCGAGCCGCTGCTGCGCGCCGAGTCCGACACCGAACCGGGCAGCCGCTGGACCGGCATCGCCGCCTTCCACCACGGCCTCGCCCTCGCCCGCACCGACGACCCGGCCGGCGCCCTCGCCCGCTGGGAGCCACTGGACGACGAGGACCTGAGCGAGCGCCGGGCCCTGGCCCGCGACCGGCTCGCCCGCACCCGGCTGACCGGGGATCCGGTCGCCGCCCGCGAACTCTGGCAGCGGGCCGCCGCTGAGCACCCGGCCGCCCCCGGCTACCGCGCCGCCCTCCGCGAGGCCGCCCTGCGCGAGGCCGCCCACCTGCTGGTCACCGGCCGTGACCGCCCCGAGTCGCGGGCCGGCGCCACCGCCGCGCTCGCCCTCGCCGACACCCTGCCCGGCGCCCTGACCCACCGCCAGGCCCGGTTGCGCGCCGCCCTGGCCCTGGCCGAGGGCAAGACCGAGCCGGTCGGCACCCTGCTGGACGCCGGCAGCGGCCTGCGCGACCGCTACCACCTCGCCGCCGTCGCCCTGCTGGCCGGCCGCCCGGCCCGGACGATCGCCCTGCTCGGCCCGCCCGACCCGAACGGCGACCCGGCGACCGCCCGGCTGCGCGCTCTGCTCGCCGAACGGGCCGGCAACTGGGCCGCCGCGCTGGAGTGGTACCGGAACTTCCTGACCGCCGCGGCGCCACCGGGAGCCGCCCGTGCGGCGGAGCCCGCCGGCGACTGCGCCGCCTGCGACCGGCCCGCCACCGGCGCGTGCGCCGGCTGCGGCCGCGAGGCCTGCACCGACCACCTGCACACCCCGGAGGGCGCCGGCTCGCCCCGCTGCGTCCGCTGCGCCGGTCCCGCGCTGCGCGCCGTCCTGGACTGCGCCCGCCGCACCGGCGCGCCCGAGCAGGCCGAACCCGTCCTCGCGGCCTGGGCGGCGGCGCTCGGCGACAGCGCCGCCGCGGCACCGGTCCGGCTCGACCTCGCCCTGCTGCGCGCCGAACTCGGCCGCCACGACGAGGCGCTGGCCGATCTCCCCGCGGACGCCGCGGCCGTCCGCGCCGCCGTCCTGATCCGCCGGGCCGGCGCCGCCCTCGCCGCCGGCCGGCCCGGACGGGCCGCCGGCGACCTGCGCCAGGCCCTCCGCCTGGCCCCCGGCCACGCGCGGGCCACCGAGACCCTCGTCCTGCTCGCCGAGCACGAGGCGCACCAGCACGCCATCGAGGGCCGCCACCGCGAGGCCTGGGAGGCCTACCGCGACCTGCTGCTCAAGGACCCGGCGCACCCCCGGCTGCTGCACGCCCTCGGTCTGGCCGGCTACCGGCTCGCGACCGCGTCCGGGGCGGCTGCCTCCGAGAGTGCCGTGTCCGGGAGTGCCGTGTCCGGGAGCGCCGTGTCCGAGAGCGCCGTGTCCGAGAGTGCCGCGTCCGGGAATGCCGCGTCCGGCGCGGCCCGGGACGAGGTCTGGGCCTGGACGCTCGGCTGCCTGGTTGCCGCCCTGCACCAGCCCGAACTGTGGGCCGAGTCCGCCCGGATCACCGGCCGCACCCCCGAACCGCAGCGGCTCGCCGCCGCCCGCACCGGGCTCATCGACCGCCTGCGGGACGACCTGCGCGCCCTCGACCGGGCCGCCGGCCGCAGCGGGGACGAGGTCTCCGCCTGGACGCTGCGCCTCGGCATGGAGGCCCACACCGCCGACGCCTTCGCCCAGGAGGACCTCCGAATAGCCCTGCCCGGCTGCCCCTCCCGCCGCCTGACGGTCGGCCCCACGCTCGACCGGCTGTTCCGCGCGGAGCCCGAACTCGCCGCCTGGGCCGAGGCGTTCGAGCAGGCCGTACGGGCCTGGCGGCAGCCCGCCGGCTCCGGCGCTCCCGGCCCGGCCCGCGCCCTCGGCCTCTTCGGCGAGCTCGGCCCGCAGCGCTACCTCCAGCTGCAGGGCCGCCAGGCCGCCGCCGTCGCCGCCCTGGATGCCGTGCCCCAGCAGCGGCGCGGCGAGGACTGGCAGTCGCTGCTCGGCGAGTCGCTGGTCAGCCAGGCCCGTGAGCACCACCGCAACCAGGACTGGCGGGAGGCCCTGGACTGCCTCACCCGGGCCGGGGCCGTCCCCGGGGCCGCCCTGCCCGCCGACTCGGCCGCCATCGCCGCCGAGTCCGGCGTCCGGGCCGCCCGCGCGCTGCTCAAGAGCACCGTGGACGACCAGCCGGGAGCGGCCGAGCTGCTGGAGAAGGCGTACGCGCTCGCGCCGGACGACCCCGAGGTGCGCGGCGACCTCGGCGCCACCTACGCCCAGTGGGCCCGCAAGATCAACAACGAGGACAAGGACTACCCCCGCGCCCTGGAGCTGCTGCAGAAGAGCCTGGAGCTCGTCCCCGGCGACCCGACGGCCCGGCACTTCCTGGAGGCCGCCCTGGGCAACCGGGCCGGCCAGCTCAGCCGCCCCGAGGCCTCCGACGCCGAGCTGGAGGAGGCCGCCGACGCCTGGCGGGCGCTGATCGCCCTCAACCCCGACCCGGACCACCGGCTCGGCCTCGCCTTCGTGCTGCGCCACCTCGCCCGCTCGGCCGCCTTCGCCGACGACCGCGGACGCGCGGTGCGCCGCATGGCCGAGGCGCTGGACGCCGACCCGGAGTGGGACGGCGACGCCGAGCACGAGGCGCCGCGCCGGGTCGCGGTGATGCTCGCCAACCACGTGCTCGACGCCATGGGGGACAAGCCGTTCACCGCCCAGGCCGCCGTGCTGCAGAAGGCCAAGTCGTACGACGACTCGACGGACATCCGCCGCCTGATGGTCAGCGTCTGGCGCGGCGAGGCCATCGGCCACTACGAGGCCCGCCGCTACCAGGAGGCGCTCCGGCTGCTGGAGGAGGCGCTCGGTCTGTCCCGCACCCCGGAGGACGATGACAAGCTGCACCGCGAGCTCGGCATCGTCTACGGCTCGTACGCCGTCCAGCGGGCCAACGCCCGGCAGCTGCGGGAGGCCCGCGATCTGGCCCGCAAGGCCGTCGAGCACAACCCGGAGGACCTGGAGCTGCGCGCCATGCAGCGGCGGATCAACTCGCTCTACTGACGGCAACCGCACGGCAGTTGCCGTCGTCCTAGACCGTGCGCCCCGGCGCCGGCCGCCGTCCCGGCCGTCGGGACCGGCCGGTCGGGGCCGGCCCGCCGAGAGCCGTCCGTCGAGACCCCCGCCCGCCGAGAGCCGCCCGTCCTGAGTCGTGAGTCGTGAGTCGTGATCGTGAGGAGAGGGACCGCCCGCCATGCCACTGCCTGAACCGTCGCCGTACGAGGTCCTGGGCATCCCGCTCACGGCCGGTGTGCGCGAGATCAACCTCGCCGTCGGACCGGCGATGCGGGCGGGCCGTCACACCCGCCAGCAGATCCAGGAGGCCGCCGCGCTGCTGCGGAACCCGGACCGGCGGCTGGAGTCCGACCTCCAGCAGCCCCTCCCGCCGGAGCCCGTCGACCGGGCCGCCGACCTGTTGGCCCCGGCGCTCACCGAACCGCTGCTGGTGATCGAGCGGCCGCCGCTGCCGCCCGTCCCCGCCCTGCTGACGCTGCACCGCGCCGAGCTGGCCGCCGACTTCGCCGAGCCCGCCCCGCCGGGCGCCGACCCCGAACCGCCCGTCCCCGCCCGCTACGCGGCCGACCTGTCCGTGCTGCCGCAGATCGAGGTACCCGAATGACCGACGCACCGACCGCATCCCCGCTCGACGGCCACCGGCGGCTGGAGATCCCGCCGGGCGTCGAGGAGGTCGACCTGGAGCGGAAGTTCGTCCAACTGCTCTTCCGGTCCTCCCTCCTGGGGAGCAAACTGACGGAGCAGCGGCAGACCGCCCGGGCCGAGCAGCGCGACCTGCTGGGCATCCTGGTCGAGGTGGACGACGCGCTCGCCGCCCTCGGCCTGGACCGCGAGCTGGTCGCGCTGGGACGCGGTGAGGGCATCGAGGCCACCCGGCGGCGGCTGCTCGGCCGACTCGCCAAGGCCAAGGTCCGTCCGATGCGGCTGGAGGGCATGCCGGCGGATCCGGAGCTGACCGAGATCGTCGGCACCGAGGTCCGGCCCGGGGTGGTGCCGGAGACGGTGGTGCGGACGGTGGTCACCGGGTTCTTCTGGGAGGACGAGGTGCTGCGGCGGGCCCAGGTGGTGGTCGCCGCACCGGAGCCGGAACGGGCGCCCGACACGGAGACGCTGCAGCCCGAGGGCATCGGGGAACCCGGGATGACCGAGGGGGCCGGGGAGCCCGAGGCCGTGCCGGCCGAACCCGCTGCCGAAGCGGCCGAAGCACCCGAAGCCGCCGAGACGACCGTGCCGGCCGAGGCCGCCGGAGCAGGCGATCCCGCCGCCGTGCAGCCCGTCCGCGCCCAGCCCAAGGCGGCCCCGCCCCGGGCCCGCCGCAAGGCGACGGCCGCGGGCAAGCGGGCCAAGCGCAAGAAGTAGCCAGGACCACGAGGGGCAAGAGGGGAACGACATGTACCGCACACTCGGCATCGACCTGGGCACCACCAACTCCGTGGTCGCCCACCTGCGCCGGGGCGAGCCGGAGATCATCTTCAACCGGCAGAACCAGGAGGCCACGCCCTCCGTCGTCGGCAGCGGCCGCAAGGGCGAGCTGCTGGTGGGCTCCACCGCGCGCAGCCGGATCGCCATCGACGGCGCCAACGTGATCCGCTCGGTCAAGCGCTTCATGGGCCGCAAGTTCAAGGACCCGCAGGTGCAGGCCGCCCTCAAGGAGGTCGACTACAAGGTCACCGCGGGCACCGACGGTGACGTCAACGTCTGGTTCAACGGCCGCTCGTACACCCCGATCGAGATCTCCGCGATCGTTCTGCACCGGCTCAAGGAGGACGCCGAGCAGCGCTTCGGCGAGCCCTTCCACCGCGCCGTCATCACCGTCCCCGCCTACTTCGGCGAGCGGCAGGTCGCCGCCACCCAGGAGGCGGGCCGGATGGCCGGGCTGCACGTGCTGCGGATCATCAACGAGCCGACCGCCGCCGCGCTCGCGTACGGGATCACCTCCGAGGCGGGCGACGAGGGCAGGACCGTGCTGGTCTACGACCTCGGCGGCGGCACCTTCGACATCTCCATCCTGCTGCTGGTGCCCGGTTCGGTGTCGGTGCTCGGCATCGAGGGCGACAACCTGCTCGGCGGCGACGACTTCGACCGGGCGATCACCACCGCGCTGCTGGAGGACATCCGCGAGGAGTACGGCTCGGACTACCAGCCCGACCTGCGCGACCGCCCGAAGATCGCCTCCACCGCCGAGACCATCAAGATCGAGCTCTCCAACCAGGAGTCCTCCGAGGTCATCCTGCCCGGTCTCGGCGCCGGACAGCTGGTGCTGGAGACGGAGTTCGAGCGCGCCCGCTTCGAGGAGCTGATCGAGACCCAGATCGAGCGGACCATCGAGCTGACCCACAAGGCCATCATGCAGGCCAACCTGACCGTCGGGGACATCGACGAGGTGGTGCTGGTCGGCGGCTCGACCGCGATCCCGCTGGTCGCCCGGCGGCTCGGCGAGGTGTTCGGCCCCCGCCGGATCCGGCGCGGCGTCAACCCGATGCAGTGCGTGGCACTCGGCGCGGCCGTGCAGTCCGCGTTGGTCGGCGAGGTGGAGTGCCCGGAGTGCCGGGCCCCCGGGGACCTCTCCGCCTCCAACTGCGCCAACTGTGCGACCTCCCTGCTCGGTGGTGACCGGGTCTCCTGCCCGACCTGCCACATCCCGGTCGACTCCGCGGCCGCCGACTGCCCCAAGTGCGGCCAGGAAACGGGTGGTTCGGCCGGCGGCGCGACCGTCCCGAAGCAGGTCCAGGCCACCACCGTGGTCCGCAGCGACAACTGCCCGCGCTGCGGCACCCCGGCGGCCCCCGGCGTCACCGCCTGCGAACTGTGCGGCGAGGCGCTGAACTCGGCCGCCCCCGGCCTGACCAAGGTGATCTCCACCGCCGCCGAGGACGTCGGCCTGCGCTGCGCCTCCTGCGGCGTGGTCAACCCGCCCGGCAGCGAGACCTGCACCGGCTGCGGCGAACTGATGCAGGTGACCAACCCCTTCGACATCACCCCGAAGAACCTCGGCATCGAGCTCAACGACGGCCGGCTCGCCGTCATCATCCCCAAGAACACCAGCTACCCGACGAGTTCGCCGGTCAGCCGGGAGTTCGTGGTCTCCGGCAGTGGCCGGCAGCGGCTGGAGGTGGCGGTCTACGAGGGCGAGCACGAGATCGCCCAGCAGAACGAGCTGATCGGCCACCTCACCCTGCGGCTGCCCGAGGGCCTGGGCGGGCGCACCCCGGTGGAGGTCTCCTTCGGCCTCGACCGCGACCGCACCATCACCCTGTCGGTACGGATCCAGGGCGGCGCGGAGAAGACCGTCAAGCTGGAGCGGGTCACCCTGGACCCGGAGCTGAAGGTGCAGGTCGAGGAGCAGCAGCGGCAGATCGAGACCTTCACCGACCGCTGGGGCGGGGAGCTGACCGAGGCCGAGATGCGCGAGGCGCAGCGGCTGATGGACTCCCTGGACGACCTGGCGGCCGGTCAGACCCGCGGCCAGTCGGTGGACGAGGCGCTGGAGCGGGCCCAGCGCCAGCTCAAGGCCCAGCGCTGGGTGCGCGGCTCGGAGGCGTACCTGAGCCTGTTCATCCACTACTGCGAGAAGCACCTCGACCCGAGCGACCTGGACCGGCTGCGGTCGGTCTCCGCCGAGCTGCGGCTGCGCCGCGAGGCGGCCGACTGGGAGGGCGCGATGCGCGCGGCCCAGCGGGCGGACGAGCTGTGCGACTCGCTCGGTCACACCATGCGGATGCTGACCATGTGCAACGTCTACGTGACCCAGAACATGGTCTCGCCCGCCCTGGGGCAGCTGATCATGGCGGAGCTGCGCGGCCTGGACGCCGCCGTGGAGGCGCCCAACATGGAGGAGGTCAACAAGCACATGTCGAACCTGCTGGCGCTGTACGCGCAGGCGCAGCGGGAGCTCGGCAGCGAGCCGGCCGCGGAGTCGCTCGGCCCGGTGCGCCCGGAGGAGGCGGGGCCGCGATGAGCGCTGTTGCCGACCCGGAGGTGCTCTGTCCGCTGTGCAAGGTCGCGGCGGATCCGCGGAGCCTGTGCTGCCCCTCCTGCCGTGAGGACCTGTCCGCCCTGTTCCGGCTGCGTTACGCCGGTCGGATCGATTACAACCGGGCGTTGGAGGCGCTGGCGGCCGGCGACGAGGCGACGGCGCGGTTCCGGCTGCGGGGCGCCCTGGAGGCGGAGCCGGGCCTGTACCCGGCCCGGGAGCTGCTGGAATCACTGAGCGTGGCGGGGCCGGCGGGCCTGGTGCGGGTGGGGCGTGAGGGCGACACGCCCTCTGAGTGACCAATTCGGACCCTCCCGACCTGCCGTCGCGTTCCATCGGTGCGAGTGTGATCGTCACACGGATGTTCGCCACCCTCACAAGGAGTGACGCAATGCGTATTCGCACCACCCTCGCCGCCACGGCGCTCGCCGCCGTGGCCGTCCTGGCCGGTGCCGGCACCGCCGCCGCGGGCGACGCGACCGCCAACGGTGTCGCCTACGGCTCGCCCGGTGTGCTGTCGGGCAACCAGATCCAGATCCCGATCAACCTCGAAGCCAACGTCTGCGGCAACACGATCGGCATCATCTCGATCCTGAACCCGGCCATCGGCAACACCTGCATCAACGCGTGACCCGTGCGCTGGGGCCGTCCGTCGAACCGACGGGCGGCCCCAGCGCCGCGTCCGGGGCCGGGCCGGTCGTGCCGCGCCCGGGCGCGCTCCGGTACCCCCGTTCGGGGGTGGCGGCAGGGCCCCGGGAACGGGACCATGGTCCCCGACCCGCCCCGTCGCACCCAGGAGCCCGCACGTGCCGACCACGCCGACCCCGCGCAGCTACTCCTCCGGTACCTCGGACGTCCCCCTGCTCGGCGACACCATCGGGGAGAACCTGGACCGCGCGGTGCGCGCCTTCCCCGACCGCGACGCCCTGGTCGACCGCCCCACCGCCCGCCGCTGGACGTACGCCGAACTCGCCGCCGACGTCGACGCCGTCGCCCTCGGCCTGCTGGAGCTCGGCATCGCCAAGGGCGACCGGGTCGGCATCTGGGCGCCCAACTGCGCCGAGTGGACGCTCACCCAGTACGCCACGGCCAAGCTCGGCGCCGTCCTGGTCACGGTCAACCCCGCCTACCGCGCGCACGAGCTGGAGTACGTGCTGAACCAGGCGGGCATCCGGCTGCTGGTCGCCGCCGAGCGGTTCAAGTCCTCCGACTACGCCGCGATGATCGACGACGTCCGGCCCCGTTGCCCCGAGTTGGAGCGGGTGCTGCTGATCGGCGGCCCGACCTGGGACGACCTGCTCGCCGCCGGCCGGCGGGCCGGCCCGCGGCTGGTCGCGGAATTCGCCGCCCGCCAGGGCGAGTTGGCCCCCGACGACCCGATCAACATCCAGTACACCTCGGGGACCACCGGCTTCCCCAAGGGTGCGACCCTCTCGCACCACAACATCCTCAACAACGGGTACTTCGTCGGCGAGCTGCTCGACTACACCGAGCAGGACCGGATCTGCATCCCGGTCCCCTTCTACCACTGCTTCGGCATGGTGATGGGAAACCTGGCGGCCACCTCGCACGGCGCCTGCACGGTGATCCCGGCGCCGTCCTTCGAGCCCGGCGCCACGCTGGCCGCCGTCGCCGCCGAGCGCTGCACCTCGCTGTACGGCGTGCCGACCATGTTCATCGCCGAGCTCGCCGACCCGGACTTCGAGCGCCACGACCTCGGCAGCCTGCGGACCGGCATCATGGCCGGCTCGCCCTGCCCGAGCGAGGTGATGAAGGAGGTCATCGGGCGGATGGGCATGGCCGAGGTCTCCATCTGCTACGGCATGACCGAGACCTCGCCGGTCTCCACCCAGACCCGCGTCGACGACCCGGTCGAGCGCCGGGTCTCCACCGTCGGCCGGGTCGGCCCGCACCTGGAGGTCAAGGTCGTCGACCCGGTCACCGGCCGTACCGTCCAGCGCGGCGAGCCCGGCGAGCTGTGCACCCGCGGCTACTCCGTCATGCTCGGCTACTGGGGCGAGCCCGAGCGCACCGCCGAGGCCGTCGACGCCGCGCGCTGGATGCACACCGGGGACCTCGCGGTGATGGACGAGGACGGGTACCTCGCCATCACCGGGCGGATCAAGGACATGGTGATCCGCGGCGGCGAGAACCTCTACCCGCGCGAGATCGAGGAGTTCCTCCACGCCCACCCGGACGTCCTGGACGTCCAGGTCATCGGTGTCCCCGACCCGAAGTACGGCGAGGAGCTGATGGCCTGGGTCCGGATGCGCGAGGGCGCCGAACCGCTCACCGCGGAGGCCGTCCGGGAGTACTGCGCCGGCCGGCTCGCACACTTCAAGATCCCGCGCTACGTGCACGTGGTCGAGGAGTTCCCGATGACGGTCACCGGGAAGATCCGGAAGGTCGAGATGCGCGAGGAGGCGCAGCGGATCCTGGGGCTGTAGGGCCGACCCGGTCGGGCCGGCGGCCGCCTGCGCGCCGCACCCCGTCGACCGATCCGGTGACACCGCCGGCCCCTGCGGCCGCTGACCGGGCCGGTCCGGGGGCGAACCCGGCCGCCGGGCGGGAGAGTGTGATCATGTCCCTCGACGTCACCGTGGAACGCCTGATCCCCCGTCCGCCCGCCGAGGTCGCCGGCTACGCCATGGACTGGCGCCGCGACCACGAGTGGACCCAGGGAATCCGCAGCGCCGCCCTCACCCGGGAGGCCGACACCGGGGGCTTCGGCGTGGGCGCCGAGGTCACCCGGACCGCCCACTTCCTCGGGCGGCGCTTCGAATACGTGCTGCGGGTGGCCGGCTACGCCCCGCCGCAGGTGCTCGACATGGTCTCGGTGGCCGGGCCGATGCCGATGCACGTCACCTACACCTTCGAGCCCACCCAGGGCGGCACCTTCGCCCGCATCCGCGTCCGCGGCGGATCCACCGGTTTCCACCGCCTCACCGGGCCGTTGATGTCCCGCCAGGTCCGCTCCTCGCTCACCAAGGACCTGCGCGCCCTCGAAGCCCGCCTCACCGGCTGACCGCTCCGCACCGACCCCCGTCCGGAGCCCGTCCTGCGCAGCCCCGTCCTGCGCAGCCCCGTCCCGGGCGGCCGCTGCCGGCCCCTCGGCGTTCGCTTCGCTCCGGTATCGTGCGCCGTCGTTCGGGCCCGACGGGAAGAGGTGCAGGTCAATGAGTGGGTCGGCGTCGGCTGCCGGGCCGGGGGAGTTGCGGCGGCACCTGGGCGTGTTCGACGCCGTGGTGATCGGGCTGGGGTCGATGATCGGCGCGGGCGTCTTCGCCGCGCTGGCGCCCGCCGCGGCCGCCGCCGGCTCCGGGCTGCTGATCGGACTGGCGCTGGCCGGGGTGGTGGCGTACTGCAACGCGACGTCCTCCGCCCGGCTCGCCGCCCGCTACCCGCAGTCCGGCGGCACCTACGTCTACGGCCGGGAGCGGCTCGGCGAGTTCTGGGGGTACCTCGCCGGGTGGGGCTTCGTCATCGGCAAGACCGCCTCCTGCGCGGCGATGGCGCTCACCGTGGGCTCCTACGTCTGGCCCGCCCAGGCCCACGCCGTCGCGGTCGCCGCGGTCGTGGCGCTGACCGCGGTCGACTACGTCGGCGTGCAGAAGGCCGCCTGGCTGACGCGGGCGATCGTCGCCGTCGTGCTGGGCGTGCTCGCCGCCGTGGTGGTGGCCTGCCTGAGCGGCGGCCAGGCGGACGCCGGCCGTTGGGCGGTCGACGCGGACGCCGGGTTCCACGGGGTGCTGCAAGCCGCCGGCCTGCTGTTCTTCGCCTTCGCCGGGTACGCCCGGATCGCCACCCTCGGCGAGGAGGTGCGCGACCCGCAGCGCACGATCCCGCGCGCGATCCCGCTCGCGCTGGGCATCACCCTGGTGGTGTACACGGCCGTCGCGCTCGCTGTCCTGGCCGTACTCGGCCCCGAACGCCTCGCCCACGCCGCGGCGCCGCTGGCGGACGCGGTCCGGGCCGCCGGGGCGCCCGGGCTGGCTCCGGTGGTGCGCGCCGGGGCGGCGGTGGCGGCCCTCGGCTCGCTGCTCGCGCTGATCCTCGGCGTCTCGCGCACCACGCTCGCGATGGCGCGCGACCGCCACCTGCCGCACGCCCTGGCCGCCGTCCACCCGCGCTTCGGCGTGCCGCACCGCGCCGCGCTGGCCGTCGGCGCGGTGGTGGCCGTCGTCGCGGCCGTCGGCGACGTGCGCGGCGCGATCGGCTTCTCCTCCTTCGGCGTGCTCGCCTACTACGCCGTCGCCAACGCCTCCGCCTGGACCCTCACGCCGGGCGAGCGCCGCCCGCCGAGGATCGTCCCGGTCGTCGGTACGGCCGGCTGCCTCGCGCTGGCCTTCGCCCTCCCGGCGGCCTCCGTCCTGTCGGGCGCGGTGGTGCTCGGGCTCGGCGCCGCCGCGTACGGCCTGCGCAAGGCGGTGGCCCGCCGCTGAGGCCCCCCGTCAGCCGGCGAGCCGGTGCGGGCAGCCCGTCGGACCAGCCCCCGGCGAGCCCGGCCCCGCCCCGGGCCGGCACCCGGACCGCAGGAACGCCGACGGCCGGCGAGGCGCAGTGCCTCGCCGGCCGTCGGCGTACGCGGGTGTTACCGGCCGCCCCACGGCTCGTCCGTCGAGACGATCTCGCGGCCGAGCGGCGTCAGCGAGACCGGGATCATCTTCAGGTTGGCCCAGCCGAAGGGGATCCCGATGATCGACAGGAACAGCGGAACGCTGGTGATCAGGTGCGCCAGCGCCAGCCACCACCCGGCGAAGACCAGCCAGATCACATTGCCGACGCAGGACGCCGCCCCGGCGTCCGACCGCTCCACCGCCGTCCGCCCGAACGGCCACAGGATGAAGCCCGCGAGGCGGAAGGACGCGATGCCGAAGGGGATGGTGATGATGAGGACGCAGCAGATGATTCCGGCGACCGCGTAGGCAAGAGCCATCCAAATGCCGCAGAAAACCAACCAGATGACATTGAGGATGAACTTCACTGCACTCATGCTTGGTACCTTCTCACGGCCGATCGCGTTGCACCACGACCGTCCCATGCCCGCCGGAGGGCGTGTCTACGCCCTCGGGGGTTGTGCCTCAGGGGTCGGTCCGGGGTACGGCCTCAACCCGCGGTCGAAGTGAGGCCGGCCGACTCAGCGGTCTCCCACGAGCGCGAAGGCGAACGCCAGGCGCCGGTCGATCCACTCCGCCTTCATGGTGACCTTCTCGCTGCCTTCCGACGTCATCACCACCTCGCCGTCGGCACGCCACTCCAGCGTGCGTGACCTGTGCGGCAGGTCGCCGCCCTCCGCCCCGAAGCTGGTGAGGGCATCCGCGACGCCGAGTGCCAAGCGGCCCGCCGCCAGCCCGAGCGCGTCCTTCGGAGAGCCGCCCGCGATCCACTGGTTACGGCCGACGATCACGGGGTGGCCGGGCTGGTCGATGGCCCAGGTGTGGCGGAAGGGACGCCGGGGCGGAACGCGGCGGACGGTTCCGATGAGCTGCCCCTGCCCGTCGTGGACAGGGTGGTGCCGCTCGCCGTCGACCTCGATCCGCTCGCCGACGTAGCAGAGCAGACGGTTCGCGCCGAGGTCCTCGAAGAGGGTGAGTGAAGGGCCTGCGGGCGGCGGCGCCGACGCCGGTACGGGCGGCGCAGCCGAGGTGGCGAGGTAGGCGCAGGGGGCGAGGACACGGTCGTTCCTGCCGCCCTTGGCGACGCGGACGGCGCGAGGGCCCCAGCCGATGCGGTTTCGCGTGGGGGTGGCCGGTCGTTCGACGTCGCCGATCACGAACTCCCTGACCCGTTCCCAGCTCACGGGCTCGACGGGAGGTTCCGCGGAGCTGTTCCTGTTCCTGCCGAAGCGCATGTTCGCCTCCCGACGGCCCGACTGGTCTTGATCCGTCCCCGACCCTAAGCGGTGCCGGTCCGGGGCTTCCCGCGTGGGCCGCCGGGTGGCCGTGGCCCGGGGTGGTCAGCCGGCGCCCCCGGCCGATCGGGCTCGTTTCCGAACACCACCGACCCCGATCGGTCCCAGGGGTGCATTTCGGGGGAAGGTCCGGGGCCGGGGCCCCGGTGTGGGCGGGGCGGGTCAGGCGGGGCGGGGGAGGTAGGCGAGGCCGTGGGCGCCGGGCTCGGCGCGCTTGGGGAGGGTGAGGCGGGAGACCGGCGTGAGGGTGTCGAGGTCGATGACGTCGACGGTGGAGGAGACGACGGAGGAGACGTAGGCGAGTCGGCCGTCCGGGGAGGAGGCGATGGTCAGGGGGAAGAGGCCGATCTCGACGGCGCCGAGGAGCCGGTGGTCCTCGGTGGAGAAGACGCTGAGGCGGCCGGGGAGCTGGCGGCCCAGCCGGGAATCCGGGTCGGGGGCCGAACGGACCTCGCCGGCCAGGAGCTTGCCGGTGGAGGTGAGGTGGACGGGGAGCGCGGCGGACCCGGTCGGGAGGGTGTCGACGACCGAGGCCGTGCGGGCGTCGATGACGCGGATGCCGGGGGTCGCGTCGGGCCGGCCGGCGAAGCCGAGGTAGGGCGCGGCGACGTACGCCCGGGTGCCGTCGGGGGAGACGGCGAGGCCCTCGCTGCCGGGGACCTCGACCTTGGCGGTCAGGACGCCCTTGTCGAGGTCCACGATCGAGACGAACGGGGCCTCCTTGTTGGTGGCGAAGCCGGTGCGACCGTCCGGGGAGACGGCGAACCAGTGCGGGCCGGGGGCGTCGGTGTCGATCCGGCCGATCGGGCGGCGGGTGTCGGTGTCGACGACCACGACGCCGCCGGGGCGGTCCGGGCCGCCCTCCACGCTGACGTAGAGGCGACCGCGGGCGGTGTCCAACGCCAGGCCGTGCGGGCCGTGTTCGGGGGCGAGGTCGATCACCTCGACGATCCGGCGGGTGTCGGCGTCGATCACGGTCAGCTCGGTGCGGCGGCCGCCGTTGGCGTGGTAGTAGCCGGAGTGGTAGGCGCTGGTGCACCAGAGCAGGCGCTGGGTCGGGTCGAAGCACAACTCGTGCGGCTCGGCGAGGACTTCGACGGTGTCGAGGAGCCGGTCGGTGGCGGCGTCGAAGAAGGAGACGGTCGGGCCGCTCTGGCTGACGGCGGCGAGGACGTCTCCGGCGAGGTGGGAACGGGACATGGTGGACACAGGTGCTCCTTGAAGCGGGTTTCCCGGTGGACGTCTCCACTCTCCGGCTCCCGGGGCGGCGGAACAATGCAAGGATGGGCACGGGATAGTTGACCGGAACGCAAAGATGCAGCTCAGGAGCCATGGATGGACCTCAACTTGCTGCGGGCCCTGGACGCCCTGCTGCAGGAGAACAGTGTGACCAAGGCCGCCGAGCGGCTCGGAACCTCACCGGCGGCGGTGAGCCGGACGCTGGCCCGGCTGCGCCGGGCGGTCGGCGACCCGCTGCTGGTGCGGGCCGGACAGGGGATGGTGCCGACCCCGCGGGCGCTCGAACTCCGGGAGGAGGTGGGCGCGTTGCTGCGCGACTGCGACAACGTGCTGCGCCCCGGGGCAGGGTTCGAGCCGGTTCACCTGGAGCGGACCTTCACCGTGCAGACCAGTGACGTCGTCCTGGTCCGGGTGGCCGGGTCGCTGACCGAGCGGATCCGCGCGGAGGCGCCCAAGGTCGACACGGTGTTCCTGCCGGAGGCGCTGGAGGGCGGGCCGGCGCTGCGGCAGGGGCTCGTCGACGTCGAGGTGGGCGTGCTGGGGCACCTGGACCCGGAGATCCGCAGCCGGCCACTGGTCCGGGCGCCCCTGGTGGGCGTGGCCCGCGGTGGGCATCCGCTGTTCGACGGGCGGATCACCGCACGGCGCTTCGCCGCGGCCGACCACATCGGCGTCTCGCGGCGCGGCAGGCGGCTCGGGCCGATCGACGCCGCGCTGGCCGAGCGCGGGCTGCGGCGCCGGGTGGCGGTGGTGGTGCCGAGTCACACCAGCGCGATGCTGCTGGCCCGGGACAGCGACCTGGTCGCGCTCGGGGTGGCGGACTGGCTGCCGGAGACGGTCGCGGCGCTGGGCCTGCGGACCTTCCCGATCCCGCTCGAACTCGACCCGCTGGAGCTGGGGATGGCCTGGCACCCGCGCAACTCGGCCGACCCGGGCCACCGTTGGTTCCGCGAGCACCTGGCGGCGGCCGTCCGGCAGGCGGGGCAGGAGTGAGCCGGGCGCGGTACGGATCCCACTGTCCGTACCGCGCCCGGTGATCGGTGGCCCCGGTGATCGGTGGCCCCGGCGGCCGGTGTTCCGCGGCCGCCGGGCGTTCGGCGGCTACCGGCGGAGCGGTCCCTCGCAGGTGTAGTCGGCGGTACCGGCCTTGCCGCCGGTCCAGACGTCGACCTTGCCGAAGCTGCAGTTCATGTCGTTGAGGTTGTTCGCCCCCTCGACGTCCTTGGTGCGGGTGAGGATGAAGTAGTCCACGGTGTCGGACATGTCCTTGAAGACCTTGTCCGGATTGGTGGAGTCGGAGAGGTTGGCGGTGATGCGCCCGGTGCAGACGAAGCGCATCGGCTTGTTGGCCCAGTCGCCGTTGTCCTTGCAGTCGGGCGTGGCGCCGGTGGCGGCGGCGAACTCCTCCTGGACGTCGTCGGCCCACGCGAGGTCGAGCGAGCCGTTCGGGACGAAGGAGGTCGACGGGACGTACAGGTTGTCGACGTTCTTGATCTGGGCGTCGAGGAAGGCGGAGTACTCCTTCTGCAGGGCGGCGTCGGCGCCGACCCGGTCGCGCCAGGCGTCGAAGCCGGCCGGGTCGTCGGCGCGCTGGTAGCCGTACATCTCGCGGAGCAGCGAGGGGTGCTGCTGCCAGAGGAACTCGAAGAAGGTGCCGGCGTAGTTGTAGAAGTGGAAGGCCGGGGTGTCGGTGTAACGGGCGTGCAGGAGCTGGGCGACGGTCATCCGGGGGATGCCGGCGGCCTCGTCCGCGGCCAGCTTGCGGACCAGCGACTTGCGCACCAGGATGCCGTGGTCGCGGGTGGAGCCGTCGAAGAACTCGGCGGTGCCCTCGTCCATCGCGGTGGTCTTGTCGTCGGCGTACCAGCGCGGGTCGCCGAAGTAACCCGGCACCGCCCAGCGGCCGTTGAGGTAGTGCACGTACTCGTGGCGGAACAGCTCTTCGAGGGTGAGCTGGGAGTCCTGCGGGACGCGTCGCTGGTAGGTGTAGAAGGTGGCGCCGCGCTCGATGTAGATCCCGCCGTTGCTGGTGGAGTAGCCGGTGAGGATCGGGTGGTAGACCTCGTAGTCGGCGCGCGAGGCGTACAGGTGGATGTGCAGGGTGGGGTTGGCGTCCCCGGCGAGCGGCTGGTCGGTGCCGAGCACCCGGAAGTACTGGGACTTGACCTGCTTGCTCGCGTAGTACATCTGGTCGACGGTGGCCTTGTCGAGGGCGGTGTGGACCTCGATGGCGCCGTTGTCGTAGGTGTACGTGTTCGGGAAGAGCTTCGCCTCCAGGTCGGATATGCAGACGCCGTACTGGTGGCAGACGCCGTAGGTGGCGGCCCAGCCGATGGCCTTGGCCCAGGGGTCGGACCACTCGCCGAAGGCGGTCCGGGTGGTGTCGATCAGCCGGCCGAGGTCGGCGACGGTGGCGTCGTGCAGGGCCGGCACCTGCCCGAACCGGCCGTACTCGGCGACGGCGTCGCGGGCGGCCCAGGCGTTCTTGGTGCCCTTGAGGTGGCCCCAGGAGGCGTAGGCGCGGAACGCGGCGCGGTAGTCGGCGTCGCCGGCGACGGCGGTGAGGAAGGCCGGGTCCTGGTTGTAGATGCCCAGGTAGTTGAGGTTGAGCGCCTGGAGGACGGCCTTGCCCCAGGCGGCGCTGTCGGCCACCGTGGTGCCGGGGGCGAGCACGCCGAGGATGCGTCGGGCGAGGCCGAGGTTGTTCTGGCGCAGGCCGTCGGCGCCGGCGGTGATGGCGGTCTCGCGCAGGATGTTCGCGGCGAGGTCGGTGCGGTCGAAGGCGTGCGCGCTGCCCGCGTACGCCGTGATCGCGCGCTGGATCGAGCCGAGCGTCGCGGGGTCGGAGACGTTCAGCTCGTGGTGGGTGAAGGCGTGGTAGACGGTCGCGTGCAGGTACGTCCACAGCTCGTAGACATGCGAGGAGCCGGTGCCGTCGTCGGTGGCGGACAGCTGGGTGAGCCGGTCGGCGACCGCCCGGACGTGGGCGTTGTCCATGGTGGTGGTGAAGCGGGCGTCCCAGGTCCAGAGGATCGAGTTCAGACAGCCGTCCGCGGTGACCGCCGGGTCGGTGAGGAAGGCGACGAGCTGGTCGGCGCCGAGGCGGGTGAGCCCGTCGACGGTGCAGGGCACGCCGGCGCCGCTGGTGGGCGGGGTGGTGGCAGTGGTGCCGGCGACCTG
This sequence comes from Kitasatospora sp. NPDC101447, assembly GCF_044767225.1. Lineage (NCBI taxonomy): Bacteria > Bacillati > Actinomycetota > Actinomycetes > Kitasatosporales > Streptomycetaceae > Kitasatospora > Kitasatospora sp. NPDC101447. The sequence goes on along the minus strand of NZ_JBIWNL010000003.1, from coordinate 148,042 downwards.
GTCGGCGGTCGGCGCGGGCGCGCCGACGTGGTCGGGCAGCAGTCCGGGGATGAGCGTGCTGCCGAGCGAGCCGCCGCCGGGGGCCGGGGCCGGGGCGCCGGGCTTGGCGGTGTCGGCGCCGAGGTGGTCGACGTCGTCGTAGGCGGTGCGCTGGTCGGGGGCGGCCGGGGCGGGCGTGGAGCTCGTCGGTGCGGTCGGCGCCGAGGCCGGGGCCGAGGTCGCGGGGGTGGGGGTGAGGGCCTGGGCGGTCTGCAGCGTGGGCAGCGTGAGGGTGACGGCCATCGCGGAGGCGAGCAGGACTCGCCGGGCTACGCGGGAAGTTGACACCGGATCTCCTGGAGGGGGAATTGGCAGGGCGGTGCGAGGCGGCAGTGCCGTGGGTTCCGGCCCGGGACTGCCGGGGGCGAGGGCGGGCGTTGCGGGGTTTGGGGCGCCCTCGGTTGAGCGAGGCGTAACATAGCAATGTGAAATTGCACCTGCCAAGAGGGTGAACGGAGTTGACCCCCACTCCTTCCGCTTCTGCAGTTCGGGATACCCTGCGGGGGTACGTGCAGGCGGACCGGACCCGATGGGGGAGGCGGAGGATGGCGCAGCTGCGGCCGTTCGGCCCCTCGGTGCCACGGGCGCTGCGCCTGCTGCTGCTCGCCGCGCTGCTGATCGGCGTCGTGACGATGCACACGCTCGGGCATCCGGCCGGTGGGCACGGTGAACGCGGCGGGCACGGTGGGTACGGCGGGCACGGTGGACGCGAGGCCGGGGACGGCCGGGTGGCGGCGCGTCAGGCGTTGGGCCACCACGCGATGGCCCCCGAGCCCGTCCGGGCCCCGGCCGCGCGGCTCGTGACCGGCGGCCCCGGCCTCGACGCCGACCCCGGCTCCGGCCCTGCCTCTGCCGCCGCCTCTCGCGCCGCCTCTGCCTTCGCCGACCCCTCGGCTCCCGGCGGCATGGACCCGATGACGGTCTGCCTCGCCGTCCTCGCCGGCTGGACCCTGGTGCTCCTGATCGCCGGTCCGCTGCTGCGTTCCGGTGGGGATGCCGCGGCCGAGGTGCGCGCGCGTCTGCTGCGGGCCGTCCGCGCGCAGCCCCCGCCCGGGGGTGGACGGATACTCCTCGCCCGGCTCTCGGTGCTGCGTCAGTAGGCGCGCGCCCGCCGATCCGTGCCCGCGCGCGCTGCGAAGCGCCCGCGTGCGGAACGGCCGACGCGACGTCCTGCACGCCCACACCACCACCGCACGAGGTGCACTCCGCCATGCGCACACCCACCCGCCGTACCGTCCTCGCCGCCGCGCTCGCCGCCGCCGGGACCGGCCTGCTCACCGCCTGCTCGTCCGATTCGATGAAGGGCATGGACCACGCGTCCGTGAACCACGGCGACGCGGGAGGTGCGAGCGGCCCGGCCGCCTCCGCCGCCCCCGCCGGTTTCGTCGCACCGAACGGCCCCGAGGTCGCCGCCGCCGAGGCGAAGCGCAACCCCGGCCCGGAGCGCAAGGTCGCGCTCACCGCCACCGAGACCACTCTCGACCTCGGCGGCCGCACCGTCCGCAGCTGGGCGTACGGCGACCGCCTTCCCGGCCGGGAGGTCCGGGCCACCGTCGGCGACACGCTCGCCCTCACCCTCGCCAACCACCTGCCGCAGCCCACCTCGCTGCACTGGCACGGCCTCGCGCTGCGCAACGACATGGACGGCGTGCCGGGCCTGACCCAGTCCGCCGTCAGGGTCGGCGCCACCTTCGACTACCGCTTCACCCTCACCCACCCGGGCACGTACTGGTTCCACCCGCACTCCGGTGTCCAGCAGGACCGCGGCCTGTACGCGCCGCTGATCGTCGAGGACCCGAAGGAGCCGCTGCGCTACGACCGGGAGTGGGTCGTCGTCCTGGACGACTGGGTGGACGGCGTCGACGGCAGCACCCCGGACGCCGTCCTCGCCGAACTCGCCCAGGGCATGGGCGGGACGGACCACTCCGGCGGCTCCGGCCACGACATGCCGGGAATGCCCGGGATGTCAGGGATGTCAGGGGCGTCGGGGGTGACCGGCACGGCGGGGCCGGGGGCGGGCGGTGCGACGAGCGGACCCGCCCGGATGCTGATGGGTGCCCGCAGCCCCCTGCTCGGCGGCGACGCCGGCGACGTCGCCCACCCGTTCCACCTCGTCAACGGCCGTCTCGCGACCGCTCCCGAGACCTTCACCGCCAAGCCCGGCGACCGGATCCGGATCCGGCTGATCAACGCGGCCGGCGACACCGCCTACCGGGTCGCCCTCGGCGGACACGAGCTGACCGTCACCCACACTGACGGCTTCCCGGTCGAGCCGGCCGCCACCCGGGCGCTGCTGCTCGGCATGGGCGAGCGCTACGACGTCCTGGTCACCGCCGGGGACGGCGTCTTCCCGCTGACCGCGCTCGCCGAGGGCAAGGGCGCGACCGCGCTCGCCCTGCTGCGCACCGGCGGCGGCGCCGCGCCCGACGCCTCGGTGCGCCCGGCCGAGCTCGACGGCACGCCGGTGACCGCCGGTGGGCTGAAGGCCGACCCGAGTGTCCGACTGCCCGCCAAGTCCCCTGACCGCACGGTGCAGTTGGAGCTCACCGGTGGCATGGCGAAGGCCGACTGGGCGTTCAACGGCCGCAGGTACGACCCGGCGCAGCGCCACCCGGTGGCCGCCGGCGAGCGGGTGCGGCTGGAGTTCCGCAACAGCACCGCCATGTGGCACCCGGTCCACCTGCACGGACACAGCTTCGCGCTGCCCGGCGACGGCCCGCGCAAGGACACCGCGATCGTGCTGCCCGGCACGACGCTGGCCGTCGACTTCGACGCCGACAACCCGGGGCTGTGGATGGTGCACTGCCACAACGTCTACCACGCGGAGACGGGCATGATGACCGTCCTCGGTTACCAGGCGTAACCCCGGTCCACCTTGTGAGACGCCGGGGCGGGGAGCGCGTTCCCCGCCCCCGGCACCCGCCTCGCTGCGCCGTGCCACCCTCGCCGACCTGCGCCTTCATGACGATTTCTTAACGCGGGCCGATGACACCTCCTTAACGCCCGTCGCATAGCCTGGCGCACTGCCGTCGCCCGACGGCGCTTTTGCGGGGTCTTTAAACAAGAGGTGTCACGTGGTTTCGTCGGGTTTGACGGGGACGGCGACGGAGGGTTCGTCGTCGGCGCGAATACGGCTGCGGAGCTGGCTGCTGGAGGACATGAGCGCGGCGAAGCCCGCGGAGCCGTCCGACGCGGCAGGCGGCCCGCAGGCGTCGCACGACGGCGCGGCGGCGGGGGAATCCGCCGCGCACGGTGCGCACGCCGGCCAGCGCTGGTGGCGGGTGATGTGCCTGACCGGCCTGGACTACTTCTCCACGCTCGGTTACCAGCCGGGCATCGCCGCCCTGGCGGCCGGCGTGCTGTCGCCGATCGCCACCATCGTGCTGGTGATCGTCACGCTGCTGGGCGCGCTGCCGGTCTACCGGCGGGTGGCCAAGGAGAGCCCGCGCGGCGAGGGCTCGATCGCGATGCTGGAGCGGCTGCTGTCGTTCTGGAAGGGCAAGCTGTTCGTCCTCGCGCTGCTCGGCTTCGCGGCGACGGACTTCCTGATCACCATCACGCTGTCCGCCGCCGACGCGAGCGCGCACCTGGTGGAGAATCCGCACCTGACCGGCATGCTCGGCGACAAGCAGGTGCTGATCACGCTGATCCTGGTGGCGCTGCTCGGCGCGGTCTTCCTCAAGGGCTTCAGCGAGGCGATCGGCCTGGCCGTGGCCCTGGTCGGGGTCTACCTGGCGCTGAACGTGGTCGTGGTGGCCGTCGGTCTGTGGAAGATCATCGACGCGCCGCACGTGGTCACCGACTGGACGGACGCGCTGACCGCCCAGCACGGCAACCCGATCATCATGGTCGGCGTCGCCCTGGTGACCTTCCCGAAGCTGGCGCTCGGCCTGTCCGGCTTCGAGACCGGCGTCGCCGTGATGCCGCACATCGAGGGCAGCGCCGGTGACACCGAGGCGAACCCGGCCGGCCGGATCCGGGGCGCCCGCAAGCTGCTCACCACCTCCGCCGTGATCATGAGCTGCTTCCTGATCGCCACCAGCTTCATCACCACGCTGCTCATCCCGGCCGACCAGTTCAAGCCCGGCGGCGACGCCAACGGCCGCGCCCTGGCGTACCTGGCCCACCAGTACCTGGGCGGCGCCTTCGGCAGCGTCTACGACCTCTCCACCATCGCGATCCTCTGGTTCGCCGGTGCCTCGGCGATGGCGGGCATGCTCAACCTGCTGCCCCGCTACCTCCCGCGTTACGGCATGGCCCCGCACTGGGCCCGCGCGGTGCGGCCGATGGTGATCGTGCTGACCCTGATCGGCTTCCTGGTGACCTGGATCTTCGACGCCAACGTCGACGCCCAGGGCGGCGCGTACGCGACCGGTGTGCTGGTGCTGATCAGCTCGGCGGCCATCGCGGTGACCATCGCGGCGTTCCGCAAGCGCGAGAAGGGCTGGACCGTCGCCTTCGCGGCGATCTCCGCGGTCTTCCTCTACACCACCGTGCTGAACTGCATGGAGCGGCCCGACGGTCTGAAGATCGGCGCCTGCTTCATCGCCGGCATCATCCTGGTCTCGCTGGCCTCCCGGCTGCGCCGCGCCTTCGAGCTGCGGGTCACGAACGTGGCGATGGACGAGGTGGCGGAACGTTTCATCAGGGACTACGCGCACCGCCCGCTGCGGCTGATCGCCAACGAGCCGAGCCGCCGCGACAACGCCGAGTACCGCGACAAGATCCGCCAGATCCGCGCCGACAACGACATCCCCGGCGAGGACGACCTGGTCTTCGTCGAGGTCACCGTCCGCGACGCCTCCGACTTCGAGGCCGAGCTGACCGTCCGCGGCGAGGTCCTGCACGGGCGCTACCGGGTGCTCACCCTGGAGAGCTCCAGCATCCCCAACGCGATCGCCGCGCTGGCGCTCACCGTCCGGGACCGCACCGGGCAGCGGCCGCACCTCTACTTCGAGTGGACCGAGGGCAACCCCTTCGCCCAGTTCCTGCGGTTCTTCCTGTTCGGCCAGGGCGAGGTCGCGCCGGTCACCCGCGAGGTGCTGCGCGAGGCCGAGCCGGACCGCTCGCGCCGCCCGCGCGTCCACGTCGGCTGACCCCGTCGGCCGACCCCCACGGGCGCCCCGGCGCCGGCCCCTGACCGCCGCCCCTGCTGCACGGCCCGTCCGCTCCCGGTGAGCGGGCGGGCCGTCGGCGTTCCCGGAGGCGCTCTCGCCGGCGGGTCCGTGGCGGCGCGGCGGGTGACGCGGTGAGGCCGTGAACACGTGGTGCCGCCCACGCCCGGGAGGGGAGGGCGTGGGCGGCGGATCGGGAGGGGACGCGGTCAGGAGGGGAGATCCAGGACCATGCCGGGCTGGATGAGGTCCGGGTCGTCGCCGACGGTGCCGCGGTTGAGGGCGTAGAGGGCGGGCCAGCCACCGGGGACGCGGAGGCGCTCGGCGAGGTCGGCGAGGGTGTCGTTCTCCCGGACGGTCCAGGTGCCGTCCCGCGAAGGCGCGGGCTCGGCGGCCGGGGTGTGGGTGTGGGCGGGGGCGTGGGCGGCCGGGGGCGGCGCGGCGTCGCCGCGGTCGTGGCGGTGGGCGGCGCGGGCGCCGCAGACGGGCCACGGCGAGAGGCCGCGGCGGCCGGCGAGGCGCTGGGCGACGGCGATCTGCTGCTCGCGGGTGGCGAGGTCGGGGCGCGGGGCGTAGGCGAGGCCGCCGTTCTCGCGCCAGGTGGGCTGGTCGAACTGGAGACCGCCGTAGTAGCCGTTGCCGGTGTTGACGCGCCAGTTGCCGCTGCTCTCGCAGGCCGCCACGCTGTCCCAGTCGTACCGGCCGCCGTCCGCCCGGCCGGGGTCGGACCCGCCCTCGCGGCCCGGGGGTGCGGCGTGGGCCGCTGGGGCGCCGGCGAGAGCCACGGTCAGGGCGCAGAGCGCGGTCGGGACGAGGCGGCGGAGACGAGCGGTGGGAGGCATGGGCGGCTCTCAGATCCGGGGACAGGACACGCACCGCCCGGAGACGGCGCACTCCCACCGACGCAGACAGCCGGGCCGTTCCGCCGCCGACACGTCCGGCAAGTCACCCGCACGGCCGCCCGGTGCCACCCCGGCGGCCCGCGGCCATCCGGCCGTACCCCCGGTTCACCCCCCGCCCTAGAGTGACCGCGGACGTTCCTCGACGAAGGGTACGAACGATGACGATCGATCAGGGCGGCGCACGCGCCGAGTTGGGCGTGATCGGCGGCTCGGGGCTCTACGCGCTGCTGGACGACGTGACCGAGGTGCGCGTCGACACGCCGTACGGGGCGCCCAGCGACGCGCTGTTCCTGGGGGAGGTGGCCGGGCGTCGGGTCGCCTTCCTGCCCCGGCACGGGCGCGGCCACGGTCTGCCGCCGCACCGGATCAACTACCGGGCCAACCTGTGGGCGCTGCACGCGCTGGGGGTGCGGCAGGTGCTCGGGCCGTGCGCGGTGGGCGGGTTGCGGCCGGAGTACGGGCCGGGCACGCTGCTGGTGCCGGACCAGTTCGTGGACCGGACCTCCGGGCGCGTGCAGACCTTCTACGACGGGCTGCCGCTGCCGGACGGCTCGGTGCCCGAGGTGGTGCACGTGTCGATGGCCGACCCGTACTGCCCGGCGGGGCGACGGGCGGCCCTGGACGCGGCGCGCGACGCGGCGTGGGAGCCGGTGGACGGCGGCACGCTGGTGGTGATCGAGGGCCCGCGCTTCTCCACCCGCGCCGAGTCCCGCTGGTTCACCGCCAACGGCTGGTCGGCGGTCGGCATGACAGGCCATCCGGAAGCGGTGCTGGCGCGTGAACTCGGTCTCTGCTACACGTCGTTCGCGTTGGTCACCGACCTCGACGCGGGGGTGGAGAGCGGCGAGGGCGTCACCCACGCGGAGGTGCTGAAGGTCTTCGCGGGCAACGTCGACCGGCTGCGCACCGTCCTGTTCAAGGCGCTGGAGGGCCTGCCCGCGGAACGGGACTGCGTCTGCTCGCACGCCCTGGACGGGGTCGCCACCGGCCTGCCGGGCGTGGCCGCCGACTGAGCGGACTGAGCCGACTGAGCCGTCCGAGCCCCGTGGCACCTGTAGTGCCTGTGGCATCCGTGGCATCTGTGGAACCTGGAGCCCGCAGAGCCCCGCAGAGCCCCGGAGACCGCGGAGGCGGGCCGCCGACACCGTCGACGGACCGCCTCCGCGGTCACGACCGGACGGGTCACACGTGGATCTCGGTGGTGCAGTCGGTCCACCACGGGCTGAGCGGGGGAGTCCAGCCGAGGTACTTGGTGCCGCAGATCTTGATGCTCCCGACCTGTACGTAGTACTTGGTCGCGTTGGCCTTGCCCCGGTCCGCCTTCACGTCCCCCAGGTCCTTGTCGAAGTTGGACTTGAGGTGGACGGTGCCCGTGTAGTACGTGCCGCCGCCGGTGTAGATCCAGACCCAGCCGTCGGAGCAGTTGTCCACCTGGACCTGGATGTTGTCGAGCTTGTAGTACTTCGTGCAGCCGGCCGTGGCGGAGGTGCTCGCGGCGGCCGGGGAGGCCGACACGGTGGTCAGTGCGGCGACTGCGAGGCCCAGGGCGCCGGCGGTCTTCGCCAGCGTGCCCGACGTCTTCTTCATGGTGACAACCCCTGTGGTGTGGTTCCGACATGTCTGCTCTCGGAGCACCCCCACTGTCCCGGTGAGGTCATACGTGTGCCATCAGTCATCTGACTGTCAGGGTGTGCACAGGTGTGGCGGCGGACGTCCCCCGGGACCCGCCGACGCGGGGCGATGACGGGCCCCTCATGTACCGGCGGCCCGGACGTAGACGTCGGCCGCGCCAGGGAGGTCGGCGGCCGGTCGCTCCACCACGAAGATCTCCCGTCCGCCCTGCCCGTCGGGCAGCAATGGGCCCGCGGCGGGCTCGTCTCCCGGCAGTGACGCTCGCAGGTCCTCCGGCAGCGATGCGGGGGCACTGGGCCGGGGCAGGTCGTACGTCCTGAGGAAGTCGTCGAGGTTGGCGTCGTCGCCGCCGCCGATCCGGTAGCGCAGGTAGGCGACCCGCGCCCCGTCGGCGGTCCGGGACAGCACGGCGTCCGCCGGGACGTAGTAGCGCCCCTTGCCGGGGTGCTGCTCGTGGGACAGGCCCGCCAGCCGCTCCGCGCGGTCGGTGTCGGTCGGCGGCGGATCGACGGCCCGGAGGTACGCGGCCACGCCCCACCAGGCGCACCCCATGGTGATCAGCCCGCAGAGCACGAGGAAGGCAGCCGGCAACCGTCGCGTCCACCGCCTGTCACCATTGATGTGGGACACCATGTCAGCCCTTCCTGGTCCTGGCCTTGCCGGCGCCTCCCATGTCGAACTCCTGGGCCAGACCTGTCCGGTGGAGACGCTGGAGGTCGTCGTCCGATACGTGCCAGTCCTTGCTGCTCTCCGGTGTTGCGGACATGGGTCACGCTAACGAGCGAGCGGGGACGGGCGCAGCCGAACGGACCGACTGGTGGGGCAGAAGGATCCTGTGGCCCGCCGGGCGATTCGTTCGCGGTGCGTCGCCGTCGGCCGGAGTCGGCGGTGGGTGGGTCAGTCGGTGGTGGGGAAGACGCGGTCAAGGTGGTAGCGGAGGGTGGCGGTGGCCTCCTCCGGGGTGCGCTGGCCGAGGAGGACGCTCAGGCCGAGGCCGGCCGAGGTGGCGAGGAGGACGGCGGCTTCCCGGTGGGGGTCGAGGGTGGGGTCGGTGTCGCCGGATCGTCGGGCGGTGGCGAGGTGGGCGGCGAGGAAGGCCTCCATCTCGTTGGGGGCGGCGAGGAAGGCCTGGTCGGCGAGGGCGCGGTCGGTGACGGAGAGGACGGCGTACTCGGTGTGGATGAGGTGGAAGGCGCGGCTCTCGTCGTCGGTGGGGACGGCTTCGAGCAGGACGGCCTCGATGATGCCGCGCGGGTCGGTGCCGGCGCCGGTCGCCCGTACCCGGTGCCGGACGCGTTCGCCCATGCGGCCGGTGAGGCGGGTCATGGCGTCGAGGAGCAGCTTCTCCTTGGTGTCGAAGTAGTACTGCACGAGCCGCACGGAGACGCCGGCCTCGGTGGCGACGGAGCGCATGGTGACGGAGTGGAGGCCGTCGCGCGCCGCCGACCGGAGCAGGGCGTCGACGATGTGGGCCCGTCGCTCCTCGTGGTCCACCAGCTTGGGCATCGGGTTCCCTTCGAATACTTTTGTGGTACAACCATACCATCAAAACAGGGGAGGGCTCATGACCAGGACCAGCGTCGGACACTTCGTCAGTGAGGCGGCTCGGGCGAAGTTCCTTGAGGCGTACGACCGCGCGATGGACTTGTGGCCGAGCCCGCGGCAGGAGTTCGACGTCGAGACCGCGTACGGGAGCGTGCACGTCCACCGCCACGGCGCGGCGACCGGCGAGCCGATCGTGCTGCTGCACGGGCACGCCGGGCACCCGTCCAACTGGTACCCGCAGGTCGCGGCCCTCGGGGAGCACCACCCGGTCTACGCGATCGACACCCTGGACGACCCCGGCCGCAGCGTGCAGCGCGCCGTCGCGGCGGGATCGCAGGAGAACGCCGCCTGGCTGGGGGAGGTGCTCGCCGGCCTGGGGCTGGAGCGGGTGCACCTGGTCGGGGTCTCGTACGGCGGCTGGCTGGCGCTCAATCAGGCCGTCCACGCGCCCGAGCGGCTCGCCTCGGTCGCGCCGCTGGACCCGGGCGGGATCGAGAAGGTCCCCGCGCGGTTCTACGTCAGCATGATCGCCGGGCTGTTCGGCATGCTGGCGCCGAGGCCGCTGCGTCCGGCGGTGGGGCGGCTGCTCGCCAACCCGGCGCTCGGTGCGCCGCGCGAGATGATCGCTCCGCTGATGCTCGGGATGCGCAGCTACAAGCCGGGCGGCCGCCCGGCGGCCCGACCGTTCACGGACGAGGAGCTGGCGTCGATCGACCTGCCCGTCCTGGTGCTGGTGGGCAGGCGCAGTGCCCTGCTGCGCCCGCGCCGGGTGGTGGAGCGGGTCACGCGCCTGATCCCGGGCGTGCGGGCGGAGATCCTGGACCGGGCCGGTCACGGCCTGAACCTGGAGCAGCCGGAACTCGTCAACGAGCGGCTGCTGTCGTTCATCGGGGGAGCGTCAGGCGGCGGCCGGCAGGGCTGAGGCGGTGCGGGCCTCGTCGTAGCGGTGGAGCACCAGGCGGGCTACGGCCGGGTGGGCCGCCAGCGGGGCGCCGGTCCAGGTGGCCGCGGTGCCGGCCGCGCGGCGGGCGAAGAAGCCGGGGGAGAGGAGGTAGGTGGCGAGGGCGACCCCGGGGTGGCCGGCGGACCGGAGGTCGGCGACCGCCCGGTGGGGGGTGGGGGCGGCGGCCGACAGGTGGGCGGGGGTGACCGGGCGGCCGAGGCGGGCGGCCAGCAGCCGGGCCATCCGCGCGGTGTCGGCGAGCGCGGTGGGATCGGAGGAGCCGGCGCCGGCCAGCACCACCGGGGCGTCCGTCGGGGCGCCGGCCTCGGTGAGGCGGTCGGCGAGGGCTTCGGCGAGCAGTGGGTGCGGGCCGAGGGCGGTGGCGAGGCGGGCGTGCGGGAGGCCGGCGTCCGCCAGGGCGGCGGGGATGTCGACGCGCACGTGGTAGCCGGTGCCGAGGAGGAGCGGGACCAGGATCGGCTGCCGGTCGGCGAGCCGGCCGAGGGCCTGCGGGAGGGACGGCTCGGCGAGGTCCAGGAAGCAGCAGTGGACGGCCAGTTCGGGGCGGAGCGAGCGAACGAGCCGCAGCAGGGCGCGCGTCGAGGTGACGGCCGCCGGATCGCGGCTCCCGTGGGCGACGGCGAGCAGGGCCGGGGCCGGCGGGGTCATCAGCCCGCCGCCAGCCGGTAGCCGCGCTTGGGGACGGTGCGGATCAGTGCGGCGTGCGGCCCCAGCGCGGCCCGAAGCCGTCCTACCGCCGCCTCCACCGCGTGCTCGTCGGCCGCCGCGTCGGGCCAGGCGGCGCGCAGCAGGTCGGCGCGGCTGAGCACCCGGCCGGGCCGCTCGGCGAGCGCCCGCAGCACGGCCGCGCCGCGCGGGCTGAGCCAGTGGCTCTCGCCGTCGACCAGGGCGGCGTTCCCCTGCAGCGTCAACACCTGCCCGGCGAGGGCGACTTCACGTCGGGCCCGGCTGGGCAGGGTGTCGGCGAGCAGCCGGACCAGCGAGCCGAGGCGGCCGCGCTCCGGGTGGACGGCGGGCAGCCCGAGCTCGGTGAGCGGCCGGGCGCACAGGGCGCCGACGCACACCGGCAGGACGTCCTCGCGCAGGGCGTCGACCAGCGCCTCGTACAGGCCCTCGGCCTCCGCCGTGGCGAGCAGGGCGGTGATCGCGGGCGCGCTGGTGAAGGTGAGGGCGTGCACCTGGCGGCGGACGGTCTGGTCGAGGAGCTTGCGCACCGCGCCCGGGTCCTCCGGAGGCGCCCAGCGGTAGACCGGGACGGAGATCACCTCGGCACCGCGCTCGCGCAGCGCCGCGGCGAAGGCGTCCAGCCGGATCCCGTGCTCCTGGACGGCGATCCGGCACCCGGCCAGCGGGCGGGCGAGCAGCCAGGTGAGCAGCTCGTCGGTGGCCTCGGTGCCGGGGGAGTACTCCTCGCCCAGCCCGCTGGCCCGGACCGCGCCGGTGGCCTTGGGCCCGCGGCTGAGCACCACCGCGCCGCGGCAGGCCTCGGCGAGCGCGGCGCCCCGGCCCCAGCCCTCGGCCGCGCTCATCCAGCCGCGCCAGCCGACCCCGGTGGTGGCCACCACGTAGTCGAGCGGGGCGGCCAGGCAGCGCTCGGTGGCCTCGCGCAGGGCGAGGTCGTCGGCGAGCGGCAGGATGCGCAGCACCGGGGCCTCGACCACCTGTGCGCCGCGGCGGGTGAGCAGGGCGGTGAGCTCCTCGCGGCGGCGCGCGGCGGTGACGCCGACGGTGAAGCCGGTGAGCGGCCCTGACGGGGTGGGGGTTGCTGCCATGCCCGCCAGCGTGCGGTGCGCGTGTTACGGGGGCATTGCCCGTCCGTCACCTGCCGGTAAGCGAAAGTGCCGCTCCGGTTACGGCAGATGTCCGGCCGTGCACCCCGGTGGCCGGGTGCCGTGAGCGAGGCGTACCGCGCCCGCAACGCGGCCGACCCGATCGGGAAACAGCGGGCGGCCACCGTTCTCGGCATGACGTTGACCAGCCCGAAGGCCGCCGGAGCCGCGGACGCAGCCGGAGCCGCCGCCGCAGACGCCGCCACCGACACGCACTGCCCGTACTGCTCGCTGCAGTGCGGCATGCGGCTGGTGCCGGTCGAGCGGCTGCCGGCCGGGCGGTCGTCGGCTGATCCGTCGTCCGCTGAGCGGCCGTCGGCCGGCCGGTCGCCGGTCGAGCTGCTGGAGCGCCCGGACTTCCCGGTCAACCGGGGCGCGCTGTGCGGCAAGGGCCGCTCGGCGCCCGCCCTGCTGGACCGGGACGTCCGGCTGACCGGCCCGCTGCTGCGCGACCGGCCCGGCGCCCCGCTGCGCTCGGCGAGCTGGCCGGAGGCGCTGGACCGGGTGGCCGCCGGGCTGGCCCGGACCAGGGCCGAGCACGGACCGGACGCGGTGGGCGTGTTCGGCGGCGGCGGCCTCACCAACGAGAAGGCCTACCTGCTGGGCAAGTTCGCCCGGGTGGTGCTGGGCACCGCCAACATCGACTACAACGGCCGGTTCTGCATGTCCTCGGCCGCCGCCGCGCACCGCCGGGCCTTCGGCCTGGACCGCGGGCTGCCGTTCCCGCTCGCCGACATCCCGCACACCGGCTGCCTGATCCTGGTCGGCGGCAACCCGGCCGAGACGATGCCGCCCGCCGTCCGCTACTTCCGCGAACTGCGGGAGAACGGCGGCACGTTGATCGTGGTCGACCCGCGCCGCACCCGCACCGCCGAGCTCGCCGACCTGCACCTGCAGCCCCGCCCCGGCGGGGACCTGGCCCTCGCCCTCGGCCTGCTCCACCTGGTGATCGCGGAGGGCCTGGTGGACGGCGCCTTCGTGGCGCAGCGCACCCGCGGCTTCGAGCAGGCCCGCGAGTCGGCGATGGCCCACTGGCCCGACCGGGTGGAGCGGATCACCGGCGTGCCGGCCCACCAACTCCGCGAGGCGGCACGGCTGTTCGGCCGTTCCGAGACCGGCATGGTGCTCACCGCACGGGGGTCGGAGCAGCAGAGCAAGGGCACCGACACCGTCGGCGCCTGGATCAACCTGTGCCTGGCCACCGGCAAGGCCGGCCGCCCGTACAGCGGCTACGGCTGCCTGACCGGCCAGGGCAACGGCCAGGGCGGGCGCGAGCACGGCCAGAAGGCCGACCAACTGCCCGGCTACCGCTCGATCGAGGACCCGGCAGCGCGGGAGCACGTCGCGTCCGTGTGGGGCGTCCCGGCCGCGAGCCTGCCCGGCCCCGGTGTGTCGGCGTACGAGCTGCTGGACGGCCTCGGGCAGCCCGGCGGCGTCCGGACGCTGCTGCTGGCCGGCTCCAACCCGGCGGTCTCGGCACCGAACGCCGGGCACGTCACCGAACGGCTGCGGGCACTGGACCTGCTGGTCGTCGCGGACGTGGTGCTCTCGGAGACGGCCCGGCTCGCCGACGTCGTGCTGCCCGTCACCCAGTGGGCCGAGGAGGACGGCACCACCACCAACCTGGAGGGCCGGGTGATCCTGCGCCGACGCGCCGTCGATCCGCCCGAGGGGGTGCGCAGCGAGCTGTGGCTGCTGCGCGAACTCGCCGCCCGGCTGGGCGTCGCGGAGGGCTTCCCGGCCGAGGCCGAGCAGGTCTTCGCCGAACTGCGCCGCGCCTCGGCCGGCGGCGACGCCGACTACGCGGGCATCAGCTACCGGCGGATCGCCGCCGAGGACGGGGTGTTCTGGCCCTGCCCGACGCCGGACCACCCGGGCACCCCGCGGCTGTTCCTCGACCGCTTCGCCACCCCGGACGGTCGGGCCCGCTTCGCCGAGGTGACCCACCGCCCGGCCGGTGAGGAGCCGGACGAGGAGTACCCGCTGTTCCTGACCACCGGCCGGGTGCTCTCCCAGTACCAGAGCGGCGCCCAGACCCGCCGGGTCGCCGAGCTCAACGCGGCCGCCCCCGGCCCGTTCGTCGAGCTGCACCCGCGGCTGGCCGAGCGGCTCGGGATCGCGGACGGCGAGCCGGTCGCGGTCAGCAGCCGGCGCGGCCGGGCCGTCGCCGCGGCGCGGATCACCGACGCCATCCGGCCGGACACCGTCTTCATGCCGTTCCACTGGGCCGGCGCCGGCCGGGCCAACAGCCTCACCAACCCGGCGCTGGACCCGGTCTCCCGGATGCCGGAGTTCAAGCTCTGCGCGGTGCGCGTCGAGCGGGCGGGGGCCGCCGGGGGCGGCCCGACGAGGGTCGAACGAACGGAGGTCGCCCGATGAGCCGCACACCCCCCGCACCCCCCACAGCCCCCACACCCCCCACACCCCCCACACCCCCCGAGCCCGCCACGGGCCGCACGAGCGGCACGCGCCCTGCGGCCCCCAGGATCGCCGTCGTCGGCGGCGGCATGGCGGCCGCCCGTTTCGCCGAGCGCTACGGCGCCCTCGGTGGGCCCGGCACGGTCACCGTGTACGGCGCCGAGGCCCGCGCCCCGTACAACCGGGTGCTGCTCGCCGAGGTGCTGACCGGGCGCTACGACGCCGAGTCGATCGCCCTGCCGCTCGGCGGGGCGACGGCCCGACCCGGCTGCGAGGTCGTCGCCCTCGACCCGGGCGCGCGCACCCTCGCGCTGGCCGACGGCACGGTGGAGCCCTGGGACGAACTGGTGCTGGCCACCGGCGCCAACCCGGTGCTCCCGCCCGTCCGCGGGCTGCGCCGCCCCGACGGGTACGGCCTGGTCGAGGGCGTGCACACGCTGCGCACCCTGGAGGACTGCTCCCGGCTGGCCGAGGAGGCCGTCGGCGCCAAGCGCGCGGTGGTGATCGGCGGCGGGGTGCTCGGGGTGAGCGCCGCCCGGGCGCTGGCCGCGCTCGGAGTGCGCACCGAAATCGTCCACCAGGCACCACATCTGATTGAACGTCAGTTGGACCCCGAGGCGGCCGACGTGCTGCGGGAGCGGCTGCGGCTGCTCGGCGTCGACTGCTACACCGGCAACCGCGCCCGGGCCGTCCACGGCGGCGAGAAGGTCGGCTCCGTGGAGCTGGCCAGCGGCTACCGGCTGGACTGCGACCTGGTGGTCCTCGCCTGCGGCACCCGTCCGCGCACCGCGCTGGCCCACGCCGCCGGACTGCCGGTCGGCACCGGGATCCTGGTGGACGACCGGCTGGCCGCCGCCCCGCACGTGTCCGCGATCGGCGACTGCGTCGAGCACCGCGGCACCGTCCACGGGCTGGCCGGCCCGGCCTGGGAGCAGGCCGACGTCCTCGCCCGCCGCCTCTCCGGCGCCGAACCGGACGCCCGCTACCCCGGCACCAGCCCGCGCGCCCGGCTCAGCACCGGCGACCTGGAGTACGCGGCCTTCGGCACC
Source organism: Kitasatospora sp. NPDC101447 (assembly GCF_044767225.1). NCBI lineage: Bacteria > Bacillati > Actinomycetota > Actinomycetes > Kitasatosporales > Streptomycetaceae > Kitasatospora > Kitasatospora sp. NPDC101447. Next base: position 132,550 of record NZ_JBIWNL010000003.1, on the reverse strand, counting down.
GTCGACGAGACCCTCGACCCCGGCCTGGACGTGCTGCGGCTCACCGACGCCACCCGCGGCAGCTACAAGAAGCTCGTCCTGCGCGGCGACCGGCTGGTCGGCGCCATCCTGCTCGGCGACCTGGCCACCGTGGACGCCCTGGCGGGCGCCTTCGCCGACGGCGGCACGCTCGCCGGCCACCCCCTGCACCTGCTCACCCGAGGAACTGCCATGACTGGAGTAGCGCGATGACCCCTGACGACCGCGACCGCACTGTCCGGGACCTCGTCCTGGTCGGCCACGGCATGGTCGGCCAGCGCTTCCTGGAGGCCTGGACCGAGCAGCCGGCCGCGGCTGCCTGGCGGGTCACCGTGCTCGCCGAGGAGCCCCGGCCCGCCTACGACCGGGTCCACCTCAGTGCGCTGTTCTCCGGCAGCACCCCCGACGACCTCGGGCTCTGCGCCGCCGGCTTCCCGGCCGAGCACGGCATCGACCTGCGGCTGGGCGACCCGGCCACCGCGATCGACCGCGAACGGCGGCTGGTGCACACCCGCTCCGGCTCCCGGGTCCACTACGACGTCCTGGTGCTGGCCACCGGCTCGGTGCCGTTCGTGCCGCCGGTGCCCGGCACCGACGCCCCCGGCTGCCACGTCTACCGGACCATCGAGGACGTCGACGCCATCCGCGCCGGGGCCTCGGCCGCCCGGACGGGCGTCGTCGTCGGCGGCGGGCTGCTCGGCCTGGAGGCGGCCGGCGCGCTGCGGGCCGGCGGACTGGACACCCACGTGGTGGAGTTCGCGCCCCGGCTGATGGCCGTCCAGGTCGACGACGGCGGCGGCGCGGCCCTGCGCCGCAAGATCGAGGAGCTCGGCGTCACCGTCCACACCAGTGCCGGCGCCAGCGGCGTCCTCACCGGCCCGGACGGTGCGGTCCGCGGCCTCGCCCTCGCCGACGGGCGCGAACTGCCCGCCGACCTGGTGGTGTTCTCGGCCGGCGTGCGCGCCCGCGACCAGCTCGCCCGGGAGTGCGGGCTGCCGGTCGGCGCGCGCGGCGGTGTGGTGGTCGACGCGCACTGCCGCACCGAGGACCCGGCGATCCTCGCCATCGGCGAGTGCGCCCAGGCCGTCGACGGCCGGGTCTACGGCCTGGTCGCCCCCGGCTACCAGATGGCCGAGACGGCGGCGCGCACCCTCGCGGAGCTGGAGGGCGAGGGCTTCACCGGCGCCGACACCTCCACCAAGCTCAAGCTGCTCGGCGTGGACGTCGCCAGCTTCGGTGACCCGCACGGCACCGCCGAAGGCGCCCTCGACGTGCTCTACAGCGACAGCCGCAGCGGCGTCTACCGCAAGCTCGTCATCGGCGCCGACGGCGCACTGCTCGGCGGCGTCCTGGTCGGCGACACCGAGGGCTACGGCACCCTGCGCCCGCTCGCCGCCGGCGGCAAGCCGCTCACCGTCGCCCCCGAACAGCTCGTCCTGCCCGCCGGGTTCGCCCCCGCCGGAGCGGTCGCGCTGCCCGACGAGGCGGTGCTCTGCTCCTGCCACAACGTCACCCAGGGCGCGGTGCGCGCCGCCGTCCGCGACCAGGGCTGCGACAGCGTCGCCGCCGTCAAGAAGTGCACCCGGGCCGGGACCGGCTGCGGCAGCTGCCTCAAGCAGCTCGGCACCGTCGTCACCGAGGAGCTGGAAGCCGCCGGGGTCAGCACCGTCAAGGGCCTGTGCGAGCACTTCGCCCACACCCGCGCCGAGCTGTACGAGATCGTCCGGGTCACCGGCGTGGCGGGCTTCTCCGAACTGCTGGCCGAACACGGCAGCGGCGGCGAGGGCTGCGAGATCTGCAAGCCGACCGTCGCCTCCATCCTCGCCAGCCTCGGCAACGGCCACATCCTGGACGGCGAGCAGGGCGCCCTGCAGGACTCCAACGACCACTTCCTCGCCAACCTGCAGCGCAACGGCTCGTACTCGGTCGTCCCCCGGGTGCCCGGCGGCGAGATCACCCCCGAAGGCCTGATCACGATCGGCGAGATCGCCCGCGACCACGGCCTCTACACCAAGATCACCGGCGGTCAGCGAATCGACATGTTCGGCGCGACCGTCGACCAACTGCCGGTCATCTGGCAGAAGTTGGTCGACGCCGGCTTCGAGTCCGGGCACGCCTACGGCAAGTCGCTGCGCACCGTGAAGTCCTGCGTCGGCGAGACCTGGTGCCGCTACGGCGTCCAGGACTCCACCACCCTCGCCATCGAACTCGAACTGCGCTACCGGGGGCTGCGCTCCCCGCACAAGCTCAAGGCCGCCGTCTCCGGCTGCGCCCGCGAGTGCGCCGAGGCCCAGAGCAAGGACTTCGGCATCATCGCCACCTCGGCCGGCTGGAACCTCTACGTCGGCGGCAACGGCGGCATGACCCCGCGGCACGCCGACCTGCTCGCCGCCGACCTCGACCGCGAGACCCTCATCCGCACCATCGACCGCTACCTGATGTTCTACATCCGCACCGCCGACCGCCTGGAGCGCACCTCGGTCTGGCTGGAGCGGCTGGAAGGCGGCCTCGACCACCTGCGGGCCGTCGTCATCGACGACTCGCTCGGCATCGCCGCCGAACTGGACGATCTGATGGCGCGTCACATCGGCGGCTACCGCGACGAATGGGCCGAGACGCTCGCCGACCCCGAGCGGCTGAGTCGCTTCGCCTCCTTCGTCAACGCCCCCGGCACCCCCGACCCCGCCGTGACCTTCGTCCCCGAACGCGGCCAGATCCGCCCCGCCCGCCCCGGCGAGGCCGGCCGCACCCTCGACTCCCCGGTGCTCGTCGCCGGAACCCGACTGGAGGTGCTCACCCCGTGACCGTACAGATCCACGACGGCACCCGCTGGCAGACCGTCTGCGCCCTCACCGACCTGCAACCCGGCCGCGGCGTCGCGGTGTTGCTCCCGGAGGCCGGCCAGATCGCGCTCTTCCGGGACCGCTCAGGAACGCTCCACGCCGTCGACAACCTCGACCCGTTCAGCGGCGCGCCGGTCCTCTCCCGGGGCCTGCTCGGCAGCCGCGGCGACCGTCCGACACTCATCTCGCCCATGTACAAGCAGGTCTACGACCTGACCGACGGCCGCTGCCTGGACGAGGACACCGCCCCCGACGGCGCCCCCGCGGTGCTGCGGCGCTGGCCGGTGCGGGTGGCCGCGCCCGGAGGTGCGGAATGACGACCGTCCTCGACGCGAGAAAGCCCGCCCCGCTGGCGGGTTGGGACCCGGAGGACGAGGAGTTCTGGTCGCACACCGGCGCCCGGATCGCCCGCCGCAACCTGGTGTTCTCCGTGCTCTCCGAACACATCGGCTTCTCCGTGTGGAGCCTCTGGTCGGTCCTCGTCCTCTTCCTCGGCCCCGAGTACCACATCGACACCGCCGGGAAGTTCACCCTCACGGCCCTGCCGACCGCACTCGGCGCCCTGCTGCGCCTGCCGTACACCTTCGCCGTCGCCCGCTTCGGCGGGCGCAACTGGACGGTGGTCAGCGCCCTGCTGCTGCTCGTCCCCACCACGCTCGCCGCCCTCGTGCTGGAACCAGGCGTCTCGTACGGGACCCTGCTGGCCGTCGCCTGCGTGGCCGGCGTCGGCGGCGGGAACTTCGCCTCCTCGATGGCCAACATCAACGCCTTCTACCCGCACCGGCTCAAGGGCTGGGCCCTCGGCATCAACGCGGGCGGCGGCAACCTCGGCGTACCGGCGGTCCAGCTGCTCGGGCTGCTGGTGCTGGCCACCGCCGGTGCCGCCCACCCCCGGCTGCTGCCGCTGCTCTACCTGCCGCTGATCGTGCTCGCGGCGGCGGGGGCGTGGTGGCGGATGGACAACCTGGCGACGAACTCCGCCGGGCCGACTGGGTCCTCCGGTTCGTCCCGGGAGGGGCGGGCGCTGCGGGAAGTCGCCCGCGACCCGTACGGCTGGGCCGTCTCGACGCTGTACATCGGGACGTTCGGCTCGTTCATCGGCTTCGGGTTCGCCTTCGGGCAGGTGCTGCAGGTGCAGTTCCACGAACGCTTCGACACCCCGGTCAAGGCGGCCGCGCTCACCTTCCTCGGGCCGCTGCTGGGCTCGCTGCTGCGGCCGGTCGGCGGGCGGCTCGCCGACCGGTACGGCGGGGCGGTGGTCACGCTGTGCACCTTCCTCGCCATGGGGGCCGGGACCGGCGTGGTGCTGCTCGCCTCGCGGGCCGACTCGCTGCCGCTGTTCCTCGCCGGGTTCATCGCGCTGTTCGTGCTCAGCGGCCTCGGCAACGGCTCGACGTACAAGATGATCCCGGCGCACTACCAGGCCGTCGCCCGGACGGCGGTCGCGGCCGGCGCCGACCCGGAGGCCGCCGAGGCCGACTCCCGGCGCCGCTCTGCCGCGCTGATCGGGCTCGCGGGAGCGATCGGCGCGTTCGGCGGAGTGCTGGTGAACCTGGCCTTCCGGCAGTCCTTCCTGGCCAGCCACAACGGCGACGCGGCGTACCTCGGGTTCCTCGGGGCGTACGTGCTCTGCTCGGTGCTGACCTGGGCCGTCTGGCTCCGGCGGCGGTGACCCGGGGGCGGGCACCGGCGGAGGGACCGGCCCGCGGGCCGGCCCGCCGGGCCCGGCCGCGGGGGTGGGCCGTTGGTATGACGACCGCCCGGCCTCGACGCGCGGCGCCCCGGCCGGGCGGTTAGCGTCAGCCGCAACACGTCCTCACCACAGGGAGGTTGCAGTGCAACGGTGGATCATCCTGGCGGTCGTCACCACGGCCCTCGCCGGCCTCGCCGCACCCGCCCAGGCCGACGACCCGGTCCCCGCCACCACCGTCGTCAGCCTCGGCGACGCCAAGATCGACCCGAAGCTGCCCGGCCGCGTCCGGGTCGACGTCGACTACCTCTGCTCGGTCGGCACCGAGGCCCGCTCGCTCACCGTCTCCGTCGAGCAGAAGGACCCGCAGGACTCCTCCTCGATCGCCTTCGGCTCCAGCCGGACGGCCGAGGCGGACGTGGTCTGCGACGGGACGCAGCAGCAACGGCAGATCGTCGTCCAGTCCAAGACCTTCAACTGGATCCCCGACGTCGACGCCGTGCTCACCGCCACCGTCTCCAACATCGGCGCCACCCCGCCGGCCGCGGCGGACGCCAAGCGGGTCACGCTCACCACCGCGCCGGCCGCCCCCGCCGCCACCACGAGCTGAGCCGGGCTTGCCCTACGCTCGTGCCCTGCACACGGGGAGGGGCACGAGCGGTGGTCGACAGCTCGAACACGATGAACGGCACCGTGCACGGGGACGCCGTCCAAGCCGGGTACATCGGAAACGTCTACCTGGACGGACGGCGTCCCCCGGCCGTCGCCGACGGGGACGACCCCTGGGTGCACACCGCCGCCGACTCCCGGGCCTGGCACCACGTCCGGGCCGACCGCGACGCCGAACCGTACCGGCGGGCGGCGCTCGCAGCCGTCCGCCGACTCGCCCGCCTCCGCGACGAGGCCCACCTCACGGACGACCCCTGGCAGGAGCCGGGGATCGCGCTCCGCTTCGCCGCACGCGTCGGCTGGCTGCTCGGCGACGAGCCGCTCGACCTCTACCCGGCCGAGGCGGCGCTGCTGGCCGTACTCCCGTTCCTCTACCGGGTCCGCTCCCTGCGTCTCGCCGCCGCCCGGGCAACCGTGCGGCCGACCGACCTGCAGGCGTCGGGCGGGCCCGACGGCGACCGGGCGGCGTACGAGCAGTTCATCGAGTCCCACGACCTGCTCACCCACCGCGCCCGCACCCGGCCCGACTCGGCCGCGCCGCTCGGCTGGTGGCTCTACCACCGCTGGCTCGACCAGCACGAGGACCTCGCCGACCCCGACGGCGTCCGCGAACTCCTCGACGCGCTGCCGGAGCTCGCCGAACTCGGCGAGACCTTCTCGCCCAAGCGGGTCTGCGCCCTCCTGCACGGCCTCCGCCGAGGCCCCGACGTCACCAACCGCGACTACCTCGCCGGCCTCAGCGCCGACGACCACCTGCGGGCCCCCGGCGAACAGCACGTCCGTGAGCCGCGGCTGGCCCTGCTGCTGGCCCTCGCCTACGGCACCGCCATCGAGACCACCGCTCTGCCCGACATCGTCGCCGAACACCTCGGCATCCCTCACGAGGTCGACCTCCCCGCCCTGCGCAGGACCCTGGACGAGGCGGTGTGGGGCGGGTCCTACGACCTGCCCGTGCTCCGCGCCGCATGCCACCACGAAGCGGTTGTCGAAGGCCTGCGCGAGTACACGGCCAGGGCCGACGAACTCCTCCACGCCGTCCGCCGCGTGCTGGTGGACCACCCGCTGCCCACCCGCCTCACCTCCGACGAAGCCGCCCCCGCCGGCGGCGCCTTCACCGGCTGGGCGAGGTTCCGGCTGGACGAACGGCGGGTGCGCAGCCTGCTGATGGGCGTCGAGCTCTACCGCGACCGTGACCTCGCCGTCCGCGAGCTCTACCAGAACGCCCTCGACGCCTGCCGCTACCGCCGCGCGCGCACCGAATACCTCGACCGCACCAACACCCTGGGCGCCAGCTTCAGCTACGACGGCCGCATCGAGTTCCGCCAGGGCGTCGACGAGGAGGGCCGCGCGTACCTGGAATGCCAGGACAACGGCGTCGGCATGGGCGAGGCGGAGTTGAGGGGAGTCTTCTCCAACGCCGGCGCCCGCTTCGCGGAGCAACTGGACTTCACACTCGAACGCGCCGAGTGGCGAAAGGCCGACCCACCGGTGGAGCTGTACCCCAACAGCCGCTTCGGCATCGGCGTACTGAGCTACTTCATGCTCGCCGACGAGATCCGGGTGACCACCTGCCGCATGGACGCCACCGGCCGACGGGGCCCCCTCCTGGAGGTCTCCATCCACGGCCCCGGCCACCTCTTCCGGATCGTCGAGCGAGAGGACACCTGCCGGAAGCCCGGCACCACCGTCCGGCTGTTCCTCCGGGACGACATCGACCTGGCGGCGTCCTGGTCGGCTCTCGAAGCGCTCGAACGCCTGCTGGGCATCGCGGAGTTCACCACGACGGCCGTTCACGAGGAGCGGAGAGTCGAGTGGGAGCCGGGAACGTTCAGGAGCAGGTCGTCACCGACGGCCGAGGAGTTCGGCATCGGCGCGTGGGGTGCATTGGTTCCGTGGACGGAGGCACCCAGCGGAGTGCACGTGACGTGGTGCGAGTACGGCGGGGCACTCCTGGTGGACGGCCTGTTCGTCCAGCCGTCGGCATCGCGGAGGCTCATGGCACCCGGCAGGGGACCCGTGGGAGTCGTCGTGAACCTCTCGGGCCCGTGGGCGCCGAGCAGGTTGTCGGTTGACCGTCGCCAGGTGATCGATGACGTGTCCGACCGCATCGGTGGACTCCTCAAGCAGGCAGTCGTCGAACTGGTCGGCACCGGCGCACCTCTGCTGAGCATGGAATGGCTCACGGACGTGATGGATGGGGACGCGGAGCTCGCCGACGTCGTGGCCGCGGAGTGTGTCCGGCAGGGCCGAGTCTTCGACTACTGCGGCATCGAGTTCGAGACCCGACGGACGGGGTGCTTCCCCGTGGACATCGATGTGCTGGACGTCGTGGGGATCGCGGCGCCCGGCGCGAGCGGCAGGAAGCCGCAAGTTGCCGGCAGGCCGGGGGACTCGGTCGTCCTGTGGCGACTCCTGGCACACCGTCGGCAGCAGCAGTTGGAGGCGCTGGCGGACGTGTGTCCGGAACTCCTGGCCGTCGGGGACGTGCGTGTGGCGATGCCGTCCGATCAAGTCTCCATGACGACCCGCCATGGTGTGAGGTTCACGGGGACGAGGTACTGGAGGAGTCCTGGCAGAGAGGTGATCGCCATGATCGCCGCCAGGCTCGGTGCCGATCTGGATTCCGCCGAGGAGTGGGCCATCAGCGTCGGCATGGTGCCCGGTGGTGCTCCGGGTGGTGGTCGGCGGGTCACCGTGACCGGATTGGTGGTGGAAGCCGGCTATCGGGACGTCTCGGTCACCGAGGTGGCCGAGGAGTGGTTGCGGGACGGTGCGGATGTCTCTCGGGCTGTGCGTGATCTGGCGCTCGCGGTGGAGTCCGACCCGGTGTTCCTGCGGGCGCGGGAAGAGCACGGGCGGTTCCGTGACTGGCCGGAGCCGGGTGACGTCGTCGCCCCGGGCCATCTGGTCAAGGCGAGCGTCACGCTTGGCGTTCCCGTGCCCGAGGTGGCGCGCGCCATGGCGGGGTACGGACTGAAGGCCGACCCGACGGGACTCCCCGCTCATCCGTCGGATGACCTGCTCGTGCCGCTCAGCTCGTGTCTTGACGGTTCATGGCCGTGGCTCCTCCGCGCGGAAGTCGTCCCCGCTGCGCACGTGTTGCGTGTTGCGGAAGCGAGGGAGGTCGGCATCGGCCAGGTGCTCGATTTCTTCACGGATCTCGGGTTCCGAACGCCGACGATGCCGCAGGACGCATCGGTGGAGGACCTGGACCTGTTCGAGCGCCGAGGGGCCCGGTGGGGGGATCCCGCAGAGGTTCCCTTCAGACACGCCTTCGGATTTCTGGACCTCGGAGACACCACCTTGGAGGAGGTGGTCGACTGGTACCGGGCGTACGGATCTCCGATGTGCCTTCCGGGCCCGGCCACTCGACTCGATCGGGAGCTCTTTCAGGTCGACGGCGCCGTGGACTGGGAAGACCTGGCCATCGGTGACACCGTGCCGTTCGCCCGGCTGATCACGGCGGCGCATCAGCTCCACAGACGCCCGGAGGAGTTGGCCGGGCACTTGAGGTCTCGGGGGATCGACGTGTCGTGCGATGGCCTACCCTCCGGTCTGACGCATCGTGAGGCGCTCCAGATTCTCGGTGACATCGGCCGGGAGCCGATCTATGTCGGCAGGGGGCTCTCGTTGGCGACACTCCTGGAGGTCTCGCAGCGCACCGGTAGGTCGATCGCGCAGATCGCCGTGTGGCTCCGTGAGTGGGGCGTTCCCGTCCCCGATGTCGCCGAGACGATCCGCGCGGCCCTGGCGCGGGTGCCGATGGCGGACCCCTCGTAGGTGTGAATCCGCCGGCGAGCGGGACTGCTACGATGCGCCCCCTTGTTCTACAGTTCTGTAGAACCTCACGACCGGTGAACGGGGACGCGACATGCACAAGCCGCTTCGGCTGCCGCAGCAGGATCGGGCGGACTTCGAGACGGCGCTCGGGCGGGCGCTCGCCGCGCCGCAGGTGCGGGAGGCATTGCGGGGTGTCGAGGGTGACGCGCGCGGGGTGGAGTCGTTGCGGCGGGCGGCGCGGGAGGACGCGGAGTTCGTGCTGGCCGCGGCGGCGCCGGAGTACGAGCGGTACGCGGCCCTGCGGGCGAGTGCGGACGCGGTGGTGCGGCTGCCTGCGGACGAGCCGGAGCGGGAGCGGGCGTCGGGGTGGTGGGGGGTGCTGGGGGTGGTGGTGCCGGTCATCGCCGGGGCGGCGGCGGTGATCTTCCTGCTGCTGGGCTTCGCGCTGGGCCTGGTCGAGGACCTGGACGTCCTGGCGCACGCGCTGGTGGAGGCAGGGTGGGTCGCGGCCGGGGTGGCGGCGGTGAGTCTGCTGGTCGGCGGGCTGGGGCTGCTGGGTGCGGCGGCCCGGTCGGCGGAGGCGGCGGGCGAGGAGCCGGACGGCGCGGGGGAGTTGCTGCGGGCGCGGGAGGCCTGGCGGGCGGCGCTGGTGGAGCGCGGGCTGGTGCCGTACCTGGTGGTGCAGGCGAACGGGGCGCCGGATCAGGGGCGTTGATCGAGTTCCGCTGAGCGGGCGGCGTCGACCAGGAGGTGGGCGGCGTCGAGCGGGATGTCGAGCCGGCGGGCGATCCAGGGGGCCGGGCGGCCGGAGCGGGCGAGCATCCAGGCGGAGTAGAGGCGGTCGAGCCGGGGGGCGTTCTCGGCGAGCAGCAGGGGGCGGACGGCTTCCATGGGGAAGCCTTCGAGGGCGCGGGCGCTGTACTCGGGACCGTCGGGGCCGGCCGGCGGCAGGGGGAGCGGGCGGCGGGCGTCGAGCCACCGGGTGAGGAGTACGGCGCCGACCACGAGGAGGCCGGTGCCGGAGGCGCCGATCAGGATGCCGCCGATGACGGGGCGCTCGTCCTCCTCGGCCATGCCCAGGGCGATCTCCTCCAGGACGAGCAGGCCGAGCACGGTGAGCAGCGCTGCGGCTTCGCCGGGGCGCGGACGGAGCCGGGACGTCGACATGCGGAACCTCTTCCTCGGCGGGGTGGCCGGGGCCTTCGGGCGGGCGCGGCGATTCACCTCCCGTACAACGGCGGTGGGCGGTCCGGGGCACGCCGTGAGGAGCCTGGTGGTGAAGCGTGGGCGCGTGGAGTTGACGTGACGTCAAGAAGGGTTCAGGCACTGTCGGTTGATGGCGCTCCGGCCCAGAAGCGGCTTCGCCCAAGCATAGCCTGAGCATGTCAAGTTTGACGCTGTTGTCGAGCCTGTGGCATCCGGCCGTGCGACAGAACGTCGAGCCGTGGCGGCCCCGCACACGATGGCTGCGCCCCGCACACGAGCACTGCGCCCCCACGCGGGGCGTGGGGGCGCGGCGTGGGGCCGGGGGCCGGGGCCTCAGCGGGCCAGGAGTGGCAGCGGTGCGCCGGTGCGGGCGGGGAGTTCCAGGCGGGTGAGCAGCGCGGACGGCGAGACCTCGACGACCCGGCAGCCGGCCCGGTGGCGGCAGTGGCGGGCGACCGAGCCGTGGCGCAGGCGGTCGAAGCGGCGGCGGGTGGCGGCGCCGAGGACGAGCAGGTCGTCGGGGCCGGTGACGGCGCCGACCAGGGCGCGCCCGGGGTCGGCGTCGACCACCAGCGGGCGGATGACCAGGCCGGACGGGTAGCCGCCGTAGGCCTGTTCGAAGGCGACGTCGAGCCGGCGGCGGGCGGCGTGCTCCAGTTCGGACCGCGGGCGCAGCGCGTCCCGCTCGCCGGCCGTCCACGCGGCGACGGGCACCAGCACCGCCCCGTGCCGGGCCGCCTCTCCGACGGCGTGGTAGAGGGCGGCCAGACTGCTCAGGGATCCGCTCAGGCCGACGATCACTCGGGTGGTCCCGGTCATGGCCGTTCGCCTCCGTCTCTCCGGATTCGCTCCGGTGGTCTGTCCGGTGGTTTGTCCGGTGGTCGGTCCCGTCCCGTCCGTCCGGTGGGTGGGTCCGGTGTGCGGGCCCCGTGGTCCGTCCCGTGGTCCGTTCCGTGGTCCGTCCCGTGGTCCGTTCCGTGGGCTGGTCCGGAGGGGGAGTCCGGAGGGTGGGTCCCGTGGGGTTCGCCGGTTCGGTTCTCCTCGCTGCGGATGCCTCCAGTGAACCCCGGAACCGGCCCGTCCGCACCGGCGCTGACACCACCATGACGCCGGTCGCACGCATCTTGACGGCCCGCTGACGGGCGCCTGCTGACGGCTGCGCCCGCCGGCGGCTGCGCCCGCCGGTGGTGCTCAGCCGAGACCGGGCACGAACTGGATCACCAGGTCGATCGCCTTGATGCCGAGGAACGGCAGCACCAGCCCGCCCAGCCCGTACACGCGAAGGTTGCGCCGGAGCAGGTCGGTCGCGGAGGCGGGCTGGTAGCGGACGCCGCGCAGGGCGAGCGGGATCAGCGCGACGATGATCAGCGCGTTGAAGATGATCGCGGAGGCGATCGCCGAGGTGGGGCTGTGCAGGCCCATGATGTTGAGGTGGTGCAGCCCGGGGTAGGCGTTCGCGAACATCGCGGGGATGATCGCGAAGAACTTGGCCACGTCGTTGGTGATCGAGAAGGTCGTCAACGCGCCTCGGGTGATGAGGAGTTGTTTGCCGACCCGGATGATGTCGATCAGCTTGGCCGGGTTGGAGTCGAGGTCGACCATGTTGCCGGCCTCCTTGGCGGCCGGGGTGCCGGAGTTCATGGCGACGCCGACGTCGGCCTGGGCGAGGGCCGGGGCGTCGTTGGTGCCGTCGCCGGTCATCGCGACCATGTTCCCGGCGGCCTGTTCGCGTCGCAGGTGGGCGAGCTTGTCCTCGGGGGTGGCCTCGGCGAGGAAGTCGTCCACGCCGGCCTCCTCCGCGATCGCCCTGGCGGTCAGCGGGTTGTCGCCAGTGACCATGACCGTGCGGATGCCCATCCGGCGCAGTTCGGCGAAGCGTTCGGCGATGCCCTCCTTCACCACGTCCTTGAGCTCGACCACGCCGAGTGCGCGGGCGCCGTGCCGGTCGTGGACGGCGACCAGCAGCGGGGTGCCGCCTGCCTCGGCGATCCGGTCGACCAGCGGCTTGGCCTCGATCGGCAGTCGTCCGCCGGAGTCGACGACCCAGCGGGCGACGGCGCTCGCGGCGCCCTTGCGGATCAGGCAGGTGGTGCCGTCGGGCCAGCGCAGGTCGACGCCGCTCATCCGGCTGTGCGCGGTGAACGGGACGGGCTGCTGCTCGCCGAGTTCGCCGGGGGAGCGGCGCGGCACCCAGTACTGACGGTTCGTCAGTTCGACCAATGAGCGCCCCTCCGGCGTCCCGTCCGCGACCGAGGCCAACTGGGCCGCCTCGGCGAGCTGTTCGGTGGTGGCGCCGGGCAGGGGGTGCAGGGCGACGGCCCGGCGGTTGCCGTGGGTGATGGTGCCGGTCTTGTCGAGCAGCAGGACGTCGACGTCCCCGGCGGCCTCCACCGCGCGGCCGGAGAGGGCGACCACGTTGCGCTGGACGAGCCGGTCCATGCCGGCGATGCCGATCGCGGAGAGCAGCGCGCCGATCGTGGTCGGGATGAGCGCGACCATCAGTGCGACCAGCACGATGGTGGTCTGCGGCGCATTCGCGTAGATGGCCATCGGCTGGAGGGAGACGACGGAGAGCAGGAAGACGATGGTGAGGGAGGCGAGCAGGATGTTGAGCGCGATCTCGTTCGGGGTCTTCTGCCGGTCGGCGCCCTCGACCAGGGCGATCATGCGGTCGACGAAGCTCTGCCCGGGCCGGGAGGTGACCCGGACGACCAGGTGGTCGGAGAGCACCGTGGTGCCGCCGGTGACGCCGGTGCGGTCGCCGCCTGACTCGCGGACGACGGGTGCCGACTCCCCGGTGATGGCGGATTCGTCGACGGTGGCGACGCCCTCGACCACCTCGCCGTCCTGCGGGATCACCTCACCGGCCGGCACGAGGACGATGTCGTGCAGCATCAACTGCTCGGCGGGGATGACCTCGTGGCGCAGGTCGCGGGTGCCGACCCGCCAGTGCAGCAGCCGTCGGGCGGTGGTGCCGGCCTGGGCGCGGCGCAGCGAGTCCGCCTGCGCCTTGCCGCGGCTCTCGGCGACGGCCTCGGCGAGGTTGGCGAACAGCACGGTCAGCCAGAGCCAGAACGAGATCACCCAGGCGAAGACGCCGGGATGGACGACGGCGCTGATGGTGGTGAGTGCCGAGCCGGTCTCGACCACCAGCATCACCGGGTTGCGCGCCATGACGCGCGGGTGCAGCTTGCGGACGGCTGCGGGCAGCGCCTCGGCGAGCTGCTGCCGGGTGATGAGCCGGCGGCGCCCGCTCCGGGCGTCGGGCGGCCGGTGGCTCGGGTGCTGCGGAGCTTGCCCGGGTGCACGCTCCCGGCGGCGGGACCGGTTCTGCTGGTCGGTGGTGGTGTCCGGGGTGGTGAGGGCCGAACGGCGCATCGTCTCGGGGGACCTTCCGGGCCGCCCGGTCGGGTGGGCGGCGGTTCGGGGATCGGCGGGGACGGCGGACAGCCCACCACCGCCGGTCCGCGCGCCATGCCGCTCTTGACGCAGGCTTGGCGGCGGGGACGCCGTCCTTGACGGCTCCCTGACACCGGGGCTGCGGCCCTGTCAGGGGAACGTCAAGGTCGGCGGCGGCGGCGTAGGCCATCCGTCAAGGACGGCTGCGGTCGGTGTGCGGAGGGTCTCCACTGGAGGTGAACGGAGGTGCGGCCCGCCACCGGGGTGGACTTCACACCCACCACCGCGGGACTGGCCGCACGACCCGCCACCGCGGGACTGGCCGCACGACCCGCCACCGCGGGGCGCACCGCACGACCCACCACCGAGAGGACCCGCCATGACCACCGCCACCCTCCTCGTCGACGTCGACCGGCCGCTGGAGCGCACCGCCCGCCCGGTGCCCGCCGCAGGGCGCCGGGACCGGCCCGAGCCGCCGGATCCGGCCCCGGCGGACGAGCGCGACCGCATCCGCACCCGCCCGGCGCACTGCCGCTTCGCGATGCACTACGAGGACTGACCGGCCGCCACCCCGACCCACCCCCCCCAGGAGCACCCTCATGACCCAGCTCATCGCTCGCCCTGCCGCCGGTTCTCCCGTAGCCGGTTCTCCCGTCACCGACGCGCCTGTCACCGACGGCCCCGTCACCGACGGTCCCGCCGCCGACCGGCTCGGCGGCCCGTGGCCGGCCTCGGCACGGCCCGGCCGGGGAGCCGACGTGCTGGTCGGCGGGGTCGGGCTGGCCGAGGCCGCCGAGCGGTTCGGCACCCCGCTGTACGTGCTGGACGAGGGCGAGGTGCGGGCCAGGGCGCGGGCGTACCGGCGGGCGCTGCCGCACGCCGAGGTGCTGTACGCGGCCAAGGCCTTCCTGTGCAGCGCGATGGCCGACTGGGTGGCCGACGAGGGCCTGGGCCTGGACGTCTGCTCGTCCGGCGAGCTGTGGCTGGCGGTCTCGGCGGGCTTCCCGCCGCAGCGGATCCTGCTGCACGGCAACGCGAAGTCGCCGGAGGAGCTCCGGTCGGCCCGGCGGCTGCGGGTGGGGCGGATCGTCATCGACGGGCCGGCCGAGATCGCCCGGCTCGCCGCGCTGGTGGCGGCCGACACCCCGCAGAAGGTGCTGGTCCGGGTCGTCCCGGGGATCGCGGCCGGGCACCATGCGGCGGTGCGGACGGGTGTCGGCGGGCAGAAGTTCGGCTTCCCGATCGAGGGCGGCGACGCGGCCGACGCGGTGGCCCGGGTGCTCGACCAGCCGGGGCTCGAACTCGCCGGTCTGCACTGCCACCTGGGGTCGCAGATCACCGAGGTGGAGCCGTACCTGCGGGCGGTCGACGCGCTGGTGGGCCTGCTGGCGGAGGTCCGCGACCGGCACGGCGTGGAGCTCCCCGAGCTGGACCTCGGCGGCGGCCACGGCATCAGGTACCTGCCGGGGGACGCGGAGCTGGACCTCGCCGAGTTCGCGGTGCGGGTGACCGACCGGGTGGCGGTGCGCTGCGCGGAGGCCGGGCTGGACGTGCCCCGGCTGGTGGTGGAGCCGGGTCGTGCGCTGGCCGGCCCGGCCGCGGTGGCGGTGTACCGGGTGCTGTCGGTGAAGCGCGTCGCGGACGGCCGGTGCTTCGTCGCGGTGGACGGCGGGATGAGCGACAACCCGCGCCCGGCGCTGTACGGATCGCCATACAGCGTGCGCCTGGTGGGCCGCCGCTCGGAGGCGGGCGAGGCCCGGGTGGACGTGGTGGGGCGCCACTGCGAGGCGGGGGACGTGCTGGTGCGCGATGCGGTGCTGCCCGCCGACGTGCGGCCGGGGGACCTGCTGGCCGTCCCGGCGGCCGGGGCGTACCAGCTGTCGATGGCCTCCGGCTACAACCTGGTCGGCCGCCCGGCGGTCGCCGCGGTGCGGGACGGCCGGGCGCGGCTGTTGATCCGGCGGGAGACGGTGGAGGACTTCCGGGCGCGCGAGGTCGGCCGCTGACGGCTCTCGTCGGCAGCCCCCGCTGACGGCCTCCGCGCTCGTTCCCCGCGAATGCCCTCCCCCGGCGGCCCCGAACGGCTGCGTCCGTCCGTATGACCGGCCACATCGATCACCGCGGAACTGGCATAGATCTTCCAGGAGAACACGGTTCGCTCCCCCCGCCACCCGGCGGCCGGGGGCCTGGAAGGCGAGGTGGCCGAGGTGGCGCAGGAGTCGAGCGGCAGTCAGGGCGGCGCGGACGCCGTCGAGCTCGGGGGGTATCACCAGGAGCTGAAGCGGACCCTCGGCTCCTTCCAGGTGTTCGCGATCTCGTTCGCGTTCATCTCGGTGGCGGTCGGTATCTTCGCCACGTACGACGACGTCCTGCAGAGCGCCGGGCCGGTCGGGATCTGGCTCTGGGTGATCGCCGCGGTGGGGCAGACGCTGGTGGCGCTGGTGGTGGCGCAGTTCGCCGCCCGCATCCCGCTCAGCGGTTCGTCCTACCAGTGGGCCTCCCGGCTGGCCACGCCGCGGGTCGGCTGGTGGTTCGGCTGGCTGACCTTCTGGTACCTGGCGATCGCGGTGGTGGCGATCGACAACGCCCTGGCGAGCCAGGCGTTCATGCCGCTCGTCGGGATCGATCAGGACGAGACGACGGCGCGCGTGATCACGCTGGTGGTGATGCTGATCCAGGCCGTGATCGCGGTCGCCTCCACGCGCCTGGTCAGCCTGATCAACTCCGTCGCGGTCGGGCTGGAGGTGGCGCTCGTCGTGGTGGTGGCGATCGCGCTGGTGGTCGTGGTGCTGGTCACGGGCGACGGCTCGGCCGGCAACCTGATCTCACGCGGCGTCACCGCGAACGCGCCCGACTACTTCGCCGTCGGCGGCGGACTGATGCTGGCCATGATCATGGGGCTCGCCACGCTCGTCGGCTTCGACTCGGCGGCGAACCTGGCCGAGGAGGCCAAGGACCCCTACCGGAGCGTCCCGCGCGCCATCGTGGGCTCGGTCGTGGCGGCCGGGCTCCTCGGCATGCTCTTCCTGATCGCGCTCACCGTCGCGATCAAGGACATCACCCGGATCAGCGGCGTCGGCTCACCGGTGGCGGCGATCCTGCGGGACCGCATGGGCCCGGCCGCGGAACGGATCCTGCTGATCGCGATCACGATCGCGTTCTTCGGTGCCGGGGTCGTGGTCATGGTCGCCTGCTCCCGGCTGGTCTTCGCGATGGCGCGTGACGGCCGGTTCCCCGCGCACCGGGTGATGCGGCGGGTCGACTCCCGTACCGGGACGCCGATCCCGGCCACGGTCCTGATCCTCGCGCTCGGGGTGCTGCTGATGGTCGCGTTGCCCGGCGACGCCCTGATCAAGCTCATCACGGCATCGACGATCATCCCGGCGATCATCTACGGCTCCACGGTCGTCCTCTACCTGGCCGTGCGCGGGCGGCTGAGCCGGCGGACCGGCGCCTTCGACCTCGGGCGCTTCGAAGTCCCGGTCGCGGTCAGCGCCCTGGTGTGGACGGCCCTCGCGCTGTTCGTGCTGGTGACCCCGCCGGACGCCGCGGTCCCGGTCGGGATCGTGGCCGGTCTGCTGGTGGTGGGCGGGCTGTACTTCCTGGGGATGCTGAGGTTCGACCGCGCGGCGCTGGAGAGCGAGCCGGGTGACGAGCACGCCTTCCGGGAGTGACCCGGCGTCGCCGCCCTTGCGGCCGAGGACCGCCGCCGGCGGTCGGGAGGGGCGGCGCTCCGGATAACGGAACGGTTGCGGAGCCCGTCCTTCCCGTGCGCACCTCTTGACGGCGCGGGGAGGGCGGGCGTTTGCTGTGTCCCGCTCGTTGGAACCCGTTTGGTTCTGGTTTGTTTTGTGTGTTTGAACGTTCAAAACGCTCCGGATGCCCCACGGAACCCGGCGAGCGCGCCATCACCCCCTCCCTCCCCCTGCCTTCCAGTGCCGCCCCACCGAGAGGAATGCAATGTCACACCTTTCTCGCCGCGACCTGCTCCGCACGTCCGGAGCGGGCTTGCTGGCCCTCGCCGCCGGCGGCACCCTCGCGGCCTGTGGCGGCTCCGGCTCGGGCGGCGCCTCCGGCGGGGACGCCGACAGCGGCACGATCACCGTCTGGTCCTGGGCCACCGCCGCCGAGGCCCTGCGCGGGATCGTCCCGGCCTTCGAGAAGGACAACCCCGGGATCAAGGTCGACGTCCAGGACATCGGCGAACCAGCCATCTGGGACAAGATCACCGTCGGCATGGCGGCCGGCGGCCAGGGCCTCGGCGACGTCCTGCACATCGGCTGCGACTACCTCCCGGGCTACCTGGAGAAGTTCCCCGGGGGCCTGGCCAACCTCTCCGAGTTCGGCGCCGACGCGCACAAGGACAAGTTCGCCAAGGGCCTGTGGCCGGTCGTCACCGGCAAGGAGGGCCACGTCTACGCGCTGCCGTGGGAGGTCAATCCGCTCGGCTTCTTCTACCGCAAGGACTACTTCGACAAGGCGGGCATCGATCCCGAGTCCCTCGCCACCTGGGACGACCTGATCGCCGTCGCCGACCGGTTCAAGGCCGCCAACCCCGGCATCGCCGTGATCGGCCTCAACAAGGCCGCCAACCCGACCCCCGACCTGGACTTCCTCCAGGGTCTGATGCAGCTCCAGGGAGCGTTCTACTTCGACCTCCAGGGGAAGATCACCGTCGGCTCCGAGCCGGCCGTCCGCGCCCTGACCATCGTCAAGCGACTGGAGGAGGCCGGGCTGATCGCCGACACCCCCGGAGTCCAGAGCTGGGTGCCCGTGATGAAGACGGGCAAGCTCGCGGTGGCCGCGATGCCCGCATGGGTCGCGCACTACCTGGAGAAGAAGTTCCCCGACCAGAGCGGAAACTGGCGCCTCACCAAGCCCCCGGCAGTGACCCCCGGCGGGAAGCGCACCGCCCTGGTCAACTCCACCCACCTGGCCGTCTCCGCCTCCAGCCCGCGCCGCCGCGCCGCCTGGAAGTTCGTCGAGTACGCGCTCACCCGCACCGCCTCGGTGAACGCCATGTTCAACGCCGGCGGTGTCTTCCCGGCCCTCACGGAGGCCTACACCGACCCGCTGTACGCCGCGCCGAGCGCCTACTACGGAGGCCAGCCGGTGCTCAGGACCTTCGCCGACCTCGCCACCGACGGCGGCGACCCCACCAACTACTCCGGCGACTACGCCCGCGCCCTCAAGCTCGTCAGCGACGCCCAGACCAAGGTCCTCCTCAAGGGCGCCGACCCGGCCGCCGTCCTCCAGGACGCCGCGAAGCAGCTCGCCCAGCAGACCGGACGCACGATCGCATGACCGCCGCCGCCCCGTCCGTCACCCTCGCCAAGGACGCCGCGCGGGCCCACCGCGCTGCCCGGTGGCGTCGCACCGCAGTGCCGTACCTGCTGCTCGCCCCCGCCCTCCTGACCTTCGGCGTGTTCAAGGCCTACCCGGTCGTCGACTCGCTGTTGCTGTCCTTCACCACCGGCTCGGGCGCCGCCACCCGCAGCGCCGGTCTCGCCAACTACCGGCGCCTGCTGGCCGATCCGTTGTTCTGGACGGCGCTGCGCAACACCGCCGAGATCCTCGTCGTGCAGGTCCCGCTGATGCTCGCGCTGGCCGTGCTGATGGCCGTCGCCATCAACTCCGCGTTCGTGCGCTGGCGCGCGGTGTGGCGGCTCGGCATCTTCATGCCCTCGGTCACCGGCCTGGTGGCCACCGGCGTGATCTTCGCCTATCTGCTCAAGGCCGACGACGGTGCGGTCAACTGGTTGCTGGACGCCGTCGGACTGCCCACCGCCGACTGGCTGGGCCAGCCGTTCTGGGCCCGGATGGCCGTCGTCCTGGTGCTCACCTGGCACTACACCGGCTACAACGCCGTCATCTACCTCGCCGGCCTGCAGTCCATCCCCAGGGAACTGTACGAGGCCGCGATGGTCGACGGCGCCGGACCGATCCGCCGCTTCACCGCGATCACCCTGCCCGGCCTGCGCCCGGTGCTGCTCTTCACGCTCGTGCTGTCCACCATCGGCACGCTCCAGCTCTTCGACGAACCGTACGTGCTGACGGGCGGCGGCCCGGACAACGCGACACTCACCGTTTCCATGTACCTGTACCAGAACGGCTTCAGGTACTTCGACTTCGGCTACGCGTCCGCCATCGCCTACGCGCTCACCCTGCTCGTGTCGGTGCTCGGCGCGGTCCAGATGCGCCTGATGGGAGAGCGCGACCGATGAACCTCCGCAAACTCCGCGGCTGGCCGCTGACCTTCGTGCTCGCCGGCATCACCGGGCTGTCCGTCGGCCCCTTCTACTGGCTGGTGATCGCCTCCACCCGCAAGGACACCGAGATCTTCGACTGGCCGCCCAAGCTGCTGCCCGGCGGGCACCTCGGTGAGAACCTCAGCCACCTCCAGCAGAAGATCGGCCTGCTCCGCGTGGTCGGCAACTCGCTGCTGGTGGCGGGGGTCCAGACGATCGGCGCCCTCGTCGTGGCGTTGCTGGCGGGGTACGCCTTCGCCAAGTTCCGTTTCCGCGGCCGGACCCTGCTCTTCGCACTGCTGCTGTCCACCCTCGTCGTGCCCGAACAGGTCATGCTGGTACCACTGTTCAAGATGATGATGGACTTCGGTCTGCTGGACACCTACCAGGCGCTGATCCTGCCCGGTCTGTGCGTGCCGTTCGCCGTGTTCCTGATGCGGCAGTCGCTGAGCAGTCTGCCGGACGAGCTCCTGGACGCCGCCCGGGTCGACGGCGCGGGCGAACTCCGGGTGCTGTTCAGCGTGGTCGTGCCGGTCATGCGGCCGGTGCTCGCGGCCCTGTCGATCTTCCTCTTCCTGGGGTCCTGGAACCAGTTCGTGTGGCCGCTGATCGCCCTGCGCAGTCCCGCGATGCACACCTTGCCCGTCGCGCTGGCGACCCTGCAGGGCAACAAGTCCAACACCGACTACGGCGCGATCCTCTCCGGCACCGCGCTGTCCACCCTGCCGATGATGGTCCTCTTCCTGGTCCTCCAACGGCAGTTCATCTCCGGCCTGCTGGCCGGCGCCACGAAGGGATGACGACCGTGACCGACATCTGGGAGCCGCACGCGCCCACCGCCGGCGGTCTGCGCCCGCTGCACGCCCAGGGCCTGGACCTGCGGGTCAGCGGCGCGGCCACGGCCCGGGAGATCGCCGACGGGGTGCTGGAGGTGAGCGCCGAGGGCGAGGGCGACGTCCGGATCGAGTGGCGGGTGCCCTGCGTGGACGCCAATGCGCTGTGGACGCCCGAGCCGCACGGCACCGGCCGGCTGCCCGCCGCCTGGAGCGCCCCGCAGCGCACCGGGCTGACCCGCGGCGCGCCGATCGCCGCACTCGTCGGCACCGGGGACGTCGCGCTGTGCGCCTTCGCCGCCGGACGCCCCGACGTGCTGGCCGGGGCCGGCGTGGTCGAGGAGAGCGGCGAGTTCCGGTTCTGGGCCCAGGCCACCGACCGGCTCACCGTCCGGATCGACACCTCGCGCCGGCACTACGCCCGCAGCCTGGCCGAACTCGCCGCCTGGTGGGGCGCCGACCACAAAGCCGACATCCCCGAGGCCGCCCGCCGCCCCGCCTACTCCACCTGGTACTCGATGCACCAGGACGTCTCGCCCGAAGGCGTCGAGACGCAGGCCGCGCTCGGCAAGGAACTCGGCCTGGACGTGATCATCGTGGACGACGGCTGGATGACCGCCGACCGCACCCGCGGCTACGCCCACTGCGGCGACTGGGAGCCCGTCTCGCTGCCCGACACCGCCGCCCACGTACGGCGCGTCCACGACCTCGGCGTGCGCTACCTGCTCTGGTACGCCCTGCCGTTCATCGGCAAGGACAGCGCCGCGTACCAGCGGATCGGCCGCCACGCGCTCGCCGACGCCGCCCACATGGGCGCGGTCGTCGCCGACCCGCGCTACCCCGAGGTCCGCGCCTTCCTCACCGACCGGCTCGCCCGCGCGGTCGAGGAGTGGGGCATGGACGGCCTCAAGGTCGACTTCGTCGACTGGTTCGCCCGGGACGCCGACGGCGCCCCGCCGGCCGGCCCCGAGGCGGACTGCGTGAGCGTGGACGAGGGCGTCGACCGGCTGCTCGCCGGGATCCGCCGCCGGATCACCGCCGCGAACCCCGACGCCATGATCGAGCACCGCCAGCCGTACGTCAGCCCGGGCCTGTGGCCGTACGTCACCATGATCCGCGCCACCGACTGCCCGCTCAGCCCGCAGGAGAACCGGCAGCGGACCATCGACGTGCGGCTCGCCGCCGGGCCCGTCCCCGTCCACGCCGACATGCTGATGTGGCACCCGGCCGAACCGCCGGAGCAGGTCGCCTGCCACCTGATCAACGTGCTGTTCTCCGTCCCGCAGATCTCCGTCGACCTCACCGCGCAGAGCGACGGGCAGCGCGAGGCGATCGCCTTCTGGCTCGGCGTGTTCCGCACACACACCGCGACCCTGCAACTCGGCGAACTGCTCCCGGCCCGCCCCGACCTCGGCTACCCGATGGTCACCGCGCGCGGCGCCGACACCGTCGCCGTCGCCCGCTACGCCGCACTGCCGGTGGACGCCTCCGGCGGCTGGCACACCCTGCTGGTGGCCAACGCCGACACCGACCCGGACGTCCGGCTCACCGGCGGCAGCGGGACGGCCACGATGACGGTGCAGGACGCCCGGGGGCGTATCGTCCGGCAGGGCGAGGTCGAGCTGGACCGTGCGGAACCGATCCCCGTGCCGCGCGGCGGACTGCTGACCCTGCACCGCAGCTGACCACGCCCGGAGCCACAGCCGACCACGCCCGGAGCCGCAGCCGACCACGCCTGGAGGAGACCGGATGCCCGAGGGACCGCAGCGACCGCGCCGCGGCGCCACCACGATCGAGGAGGTCGCCCGCGCGGCCGGGGTCTCCCGGCAGACCGTCTCCAACGCGCTCAACGCCCCGCAGCGGGTCCGCCCGGAGACCCTCGACCGGGTCACCACCGCGATCCGCGAACTCGGCTACCAGCCCGACCAGTCGGCGCGTTCGCTGCGCAGCGGCGCCCGGCGCACCCTCGGCTACCTCGCCCCGGTGGACGACCCGCTCGACCCCAACCCGCTGATGGCCGGCTTCCTGGAGGCCCTGGTCGACGCGGCCGGAGCCGAGGGGCAGCGGGTGCTGCTGTTCCGGCCCGCACCGCCGGCCGGGGACCCGGTGGCCGCGATCGACGAACTGGTGGCGGCCCGTCAGGTGGACGGGCTGGTCCTGGCGGACGTGCTGGCGCAGGACCCCCGGATCGCGCACGTCGCACGGCTCGGCGTCCCCTTCGTCAGCTTCGGCCGCACCGGCCCGGGGGAGCCGCAGCACTGGGTGGACATCGCCAACGACGCGGCGACGGCAGAGGTGGTGCGGCACCTCGCGGCGCTGGGCCACCGCCGGATCGGCTACCTCGGGGTCGACGAGCAGCTGCCCTGGATGGCGGCCCGCCGGGCGGGCTTCCTCGCCGAGGCCCGCCGGCTGGGCCTGTCCGCGGTGGCGCTCCCCGGGGCGGCGTTTCCCGGGGCGGCGGGGGAGAGACGGGAGGCGGCCGCGGCGCCTTCCGCGGTCGCCGCCGTCCGGGCGTTGCTGAGCGGGCCCGACCGGCCCACCGCCGTCGCGGCCGGCAGCGACCTGCTGGCGCTGGACGTGTACGAGGCGGTGCGGGCGGAGGGGCTGGCGGTCGGGCCCGGTGGGGTGGCCGTCACCGGCTTCCACGACACGCCGCTCTGCCGCCACCTCCACCCCGCCCTGACCTCCGTCCGGCTGCCGCTGCGCGCGATCGCCACGGCGCTGGTCGGCCGGCTGCTGGGCCGGGTGCGGGGGGAGGCGGTACCGGCGGCGGGCCTGGAGCTGCCCACCGAGCTGGTGGTGCGGGGGAGCAGCGCGTGACGACGGGACGACCGGCGCCCGTCTGACGCCCGGGCCGGTCAGCCCGAGGCCGTCGCCCGAGGCCGTTCAGCCGCGCCCGTTCGCCCGAGGCCGTCCGCCCGCGCCCGTCCGCCCGCCCCCGGCTCAGGCCCGGTGAGCCGCCGGGCGCTCCGGGGACGCCTCCGCGAGCGCCCGGGTCACGGCGTCGACGCCGGCCCGCAGCCCGTACACCGGGGTGGCCGGCTGCTGGCGCCAGGAGTCGTCGAGGCCGCCCGCGTCCACCGTGTCGAAGCCCAGCTCGTCGACCAGCGCCCGGACGACCTGCTTGGCCGCCTCGTCGTCCCCCGACACCGGTACGGCGAGGCGGTCCGGGTCGCCCGCCGGGAGCGGCCGCTCCAGCAGGTCCTGCGCGTAGGTGCCGTTGAACACCTTCACCACCGGGTGGCCGAGGTGCTGCTCCGTCCACCGGCTCTCGGTCAGCCCGCCGTCCTCGATCGCGTCGATCCGGCCGTCGCGCTCCTTCGGGTAGTAGTTGCCGGTGTCGATCACGACCACGCCGTCGGCGGCCTCGTCGAACAGCCCGGAGGGCAGGTCCGGCACGTTCTTCAACGGGACGGTCACGACCATCAGCTGCGCGCCCCGCGCCGCCTCGGCGACCGGCACCGCCGTCGCGCCCGTCTCCTCGACCAGGGCCTTCAGCGTCTCCGGGCCGCGCGAGTTGGCCACCGAGACGTCGTGCCCGAGCGCGGTCAGCCGCCGCGTCAGGTTGCCGCCGATGTTGCCCGCGCCGATGATGCCGATCTTCATGGGAAGCCCCTCGTCTGCGAGTTCTGCGATTCCTGCGAGTCCTGCGATTCCGCGAAGTCCGCGAGTTCCGTACTGGCTCGTCGCCTTGGCCCAACGACGTGCCGACCGCTCCGATTCCCCGCAACCGGGTGGTTTTCCGGAGGCCGGACCCGGCGGTCCCCGCGTGCCTGGTCCTGTCAGGGCCAGGCACGGGAGGGCGCGCCCGGGTGAGAATCACTCCCGTGAACCCGAGCAGCACCCTGAGCGAATTCCTGCGCACCCGCCGCGCCCGGCTGCGGCCCGAGGACGTCGACCTGCCCGACTACGGCGGCCGCCGCCGCGTCGCCGGGCTGCGCCGCGAGGAACTCGCCCACCTGGCGGGCGTCAGCGTGGACTACTACACCCGCCTGGAACAGGGCCGGGTCGGCAACCCCTCGCAAGCCGTCCTCGACGCCGTCGCCCGCGCCCTGCGCCTCGCCCCCGACGAGTCCGGCCACCTCCACCGGCTGGCCCGCCCCGTCACCCGACCCCGCCGGCCGACCGCCCGCCAGCAGCCCCGCCCCTCCCTGCTGCGCCTGCTGGAACAACTGGACCACACCCCGGCCGTCGTGATGGGCCACCGGATGGACGTCCTGGCCTGGAACCGGGCCGCCACCGCGCTGTTCGGCGACTACGGCGCCCTCCCGGTCGAGGAGCGCAACATCGCCCGCATCACCTTCCTGGACCCGGCCTCCCGCGAGCTCTACGGCGACTGGGCGACCTGCGCCCGGGAGAACGTCGCCTTCCTCCACCTGGAGGCCGGCCGCCGCCCCGACGACCCGCTGCTCGCCGAACTGGTCGGCCAACTCTGCCTCTCCAGCGAGGAGTTCCACCGCTTCTGGGCCGAACACCCGGTCGCCGACAAGACCTCGGGCCGCAAGCTCTTCCACCACCCCCTGGCCGGCGCCCTCGACCTCGCCTACGACACCCTCCGCCCCGCCGACGACCCCTCCCAGGCCCTCGTCACCTACACCGCCGACCCCGACACCCCCTCCGACGACGCCCTGCGGCTGCTGCTCTCCTGGGCGGCCTCCCGGTGAGTCCCGAGCGCCCGCCCGGCAGCCGGCTGCAGCACCTCCTCGCCGGCCTGCCCGCCGCCTTCGCGGCCGCGCCCCGGCCCGGCCGGATCGACGCCTGCCCCTGCTGCACCCCGCAGGCCGCCCTCGACACCCTGCTGCGCACACCCCGCGAACTGCTGGGGCCCGACGAACTGACGCGCTACGCCACGTCGGTGCTGAACACCGTCGGCTCCCCGGCGGATCTGCGGTACTTCACGCCCCGCATCCTCCGGCTCCTCCTCACCGGTGAACTCCTGCTCCCCGACCTGGAACCGTTCTGCGGCAAGCTCGACCGGGCGGCCTGGCGGGACTGGCCGGAGGCCCCGTACCTCGGCGAACTCCTCGACGCCCTCTGGACGGACGTCCTGACCGGCCCCGAGTGGTGGGACGCCGAAGCCGTCCTGTGCGCCCTCACCGCCGCTGACCCGGGGTGCGTCGACCGGCGGCTGGCGGAATGGGCCCGACTGGCGACACCGACCGCCGTCGAGCGCCTGCACGAGTTCCTCCTCGTCGGCCCCGGGCCCCGGAACGCCTTCTGGGACCGGACGAGCCCGTCCTACCGGGCCTTCACCGCATGGCTGCGCGGCCCCGTCCTGCTCGACGCCGTCGCCGACGCGTTCGACCGGACCGAGGAACCCGCTCACCTCGAACAACTCGCCACCGTCCATGACATCTTGGGGACTCTGCCGTACCGTCCGTCCATGTGACCCTCGACCAGGCGTACGTGAACCAGATCTTCCTCCCGGCGACCTACGCCGAGGGGGTTCCGTACGGGCTGTTCCGTGAGCTGCGCGCGTCCGCCCCGGTCTGCTGGGTGGAGGAGCCGGCCGTGGGGGAGTGGCCGGCCGGGCCGGGCTACTGGGCGGTGCTGCGGCACGCGGACGTGAAGCACGTGCTGCGCAGCCCGGAGGACTTCTCCTCGCACCTGGGCGCCACCCAGATCCGGGACCCGGACACCCCGGCCGACCTGGACTTCGCGCGGGCGATGATGCTCAACCAGGACCCGCCCGACCACTCCCGGCTGCGCCGGGCCGTCGCCGCCGCCTTCACCCCGCGGGCGCTCCGGGAGCTGACCGCCGCCATCGAGGCCCGCGCAGCCGAACTCGTCGCTGCCGTCCGCCCGCTGGGCGAAACCGACTTCGTGCCGCTCGCCGCCGACCTGCCGGTGTGGACGCTCGCCCGGATCCTCGGCGTGCCGGAGCGGGACCGGCAGTTGCTGGTCGACTGGTCGAACCGCGTCATCGGCTACCAGGACCCCGACCACGCCCACTCCAGCACCGCCGACCCGTCCCGGCTCACCGACCTGGGGCGTGCCGCGCTGGCCCACCGCCCGGAGGCCCGCACCACCCCCGACGGCCGGCCCGTCAACCCGCGCTCGCGGGCCGCACTCGCGGACATGTTCGCCTACGCGCACGCGCTGGCCGAGCAGCCGCCGCCCGGCAGCATCGTGGCCCGGATGCGGGAATCCGGGCTGAGCGTCGCGGAGTTCGAGACGATGTTCTTCCTCTTCGGAGTCGCCGGCAACGAGACTCTGCGCAACGGTCTGCCGGGTGGGCTGCATTCCCTGCTCACCCACGCCGACCAATATCGCCTGCTGTGCCGACGGCCGGATCTCGTCGCTTCGGCGGTGGACGAGCTGCTCCGATTCTGGCCGCCCGTACTGGAGTTCCGGCGCACGGCGACGCGGGACGTCGAGCTCGGTGGGCAGGTGATCCGCGGCGGCGACAAGGTGGTGGTGTACCACGCTTCCGCAAACCGCGACGAGTCGGTCTTCTCCGATCCGGATCGCCTGGACATCACCCGTACGCCGAACGATCACGTCAGCTTCGGTTTCGGCCCGCACTTCTGCGTCGGAGCGCAACTGGCCAGGATCCAGATGTCGGCGGTGCTCCGGCGGATCGTCACGGAGCTGCCGGAGCTGGAGCTCACTCCGGGCGCGCCGGCCACCCGGCTGGTCTCGAACTTCCAGAACGGCCTCAAGAGCCTGAGCGTCCGCTGGCGCTGACCCGCGCTGACCCGCGCTGACCCGCGAGCACCGGCCCGGCCCCGGCCGGCGCGAGGTCCGGTCGGCTCGCCGGAGAAGCCGAATGATCGTAAGCCCCGCACGGGACGGAAAGCCGGCGCACGCGGTTCTGCTCATGAACCCATAGGATTCCCCTAACCTTCCGTGAAGGTGAGGAAGCCTCCGATATCTCGTAATCCGGTGCCCCTTCTCCGCATTTCACCAAGGCCGCTACGGTGTGCGCCATGACGTCCGTCCTCGTCGTCGAAGACGACCCCGCAATCCGCGCTTCCCTCATAGAGGTGCTGACCAATCACCACCTCCTGGTGCGCAGTTCTCCGAACGGCTTCGGCGCGCTGCGCGAGATCACCCGGCGGCCGCCGGATGCGATCGTCCTCGACCTGGGACTGCCGGACCTGGACGGCGCCGACGCCCTGCGGATGATCCGCGGCCTGTCCCAGGTCCCCGTCCTGGTGGCGACGGCCCGGGACGACGAGCGGGAGATCATCAAGCTTCTCCATGCGGGAGCCGACGACTACCTGGTGAAGCCGTTCTCCGGTGGACAACTGGTGGCCCGCCTGATCGCCGTGCTGCGACGCTGCTCCGCTCCCGCCGCCTTCCCCGCGGCAGGTCCGGCGGCACCGGCGGGCCCGGTGCCCGGTGCGGACCGCGGTGCGATCGTCGTGGGCGACCTGTGCATCGAGCCGACGGCGCGGACGGCGCGTCTCGCCGGCGGGGATCTCCCCCTGACCAGGCGCGAGTTCGACCTCCTGGAGTTCCTCGCCCGGAACGCGGGACGGGTCGTCTCCCGGCAGGTGATCCTCGCCGAGGTCTGGCGCCAGCCGTACGTGGACGAGAAGACCGTCGACGTCCACCTGTCCTGTCTGCGCCGCAAGATGGGCGAGCGGGCCTCCCGGCCCCGCTACCTGCACACCGTCCGGGGAGTCGGCGTGAAGCTGGTGGCCCCCCAGTGAGATCCACCCTCGCCACCGTCGCCCTGGTGGCGACCTCCATGGTCGCCCTCTCCTTCCTGGTGCCGCTGGCCCTGCTCCTGCGCACCCAGGTGCAGACGCAGGCCATGCTGGCCGCCGAACAGCGGGCGGCCGCCCTGGTGCCCGCCACGGTGACCCTGGCGGCCCGGCCCGCGGACCTGGAGCTGGTGGTGGCCCGTCTGGAGCTGGCCGGTCGGCACAGCGTCCATCTGCCGGACGGCCGGACCGTCGGCACCGCGCACGCCCCCGCGGACCGGCTGGACCGGGTCGTGCGGGAGCGGCGGTCCTTCACCGGCGCGGTCCCCGGCGGCCGGGCCTACCTCCAGCCGGTGCCCCTGGAGGGGAGCCGGGTGGCCGTCGTGGAGGAGTTCGTACCGCAGGCCGAACTGAACCAGGGGGTGGCCCGGGCCTGGACGGTGATGGCCCTGCTCGCCGTGGGCCTCGTGATCGGCTCGGTCCTGCTGGCCGACCGTCTCGGCGCCCGCGTGGTGCGCGCCTCCCGCACCCTGTCCGACGCCTCGGCGGCGCTGGGCGCCGGCGACCTCGGGGCGCGGGTCGAACCGAGCGGGCCACCGGAGCTCCGGGCGGCCGGACTGGCGTTCAACAGCATGGCCGATCGCGTGACGCAGCTCCTCGAATCCGAGCGGGAGCTGGTCGCGGACCTCTCGCACCGGCTCAGGACCCCGCTGACGGCGTTGCGCCTCACCACCGAGCAGGTCGGCACGGTCGCGGGCTCCACGCGGGTGAGCGAGGCGATCGACCACCTCGAATCCGAACTGGACTCGATCATCGTCACGGCCCGCATGCCGCTGTCCGGCAGGCCGCTCGGTGCCAAGGACGGCACCGGTTCCCGTGCCCGGGGGGCCGGGCACCCCGGGCGGCGCTCCGCCGAACTGTGCCGGGTGTCGGAGCTGGCCGCGCACCGCGTCGGCTTCTGGTCGGTGCTCGCCGAGCAGGAGGGCCGGTGGTGCACCTTCGAGGCGACCGACGAACCCACGCCCGTGCTGCTGCCGGACGACCACCTGGCCGCCATGGTCGACGCCCTGGTCGGCAACGTCTTCCGGCACACCCCCGAGGGGACCGCCTTCGCGGTGAGCGTGCAGCGGACGGCCCAGAGCGTCGTGCTGGTCGTCGAGGACGGCGGCCCCGGCATCCAGGACCCGGGCAGTGCGCTGTCCCGGGGAGTCAGCAGCGGCGGGTCGACCGGCCTCGGGCTGGACATCGCCCGTACCGCAGCCGAGTCGACCCGGGGGCGCCTGTCGATCGGCCGCAGCACGCTGGGCGGGGCACGGGTGGAAGTGGCCCTCGGCCTCGCCCCGGACTCACGGTTCGCCCTCGGCCGGCCGTGGCGCCACCGCCGGCGGCGCGTCACGGAGGTCCTCCGGCGCAGCCGGCAGGACTGAGGCCCGTTCGCGGACGGGGCGTGTCCCGTCCGCCGTGCCGCCGTGCGCCGTGCCCGGTTCGTCGTGCCGCCGTGCGCCGTGCCGAGCAATTCGCAAAGGCGCCGGATCGTCGAGGACATGCAAATTCAGCGCGGATGTCGGTACGCCTTGTTGACGGATTGTCTTGCAAATATTTGAACGTTCTGAGTATTTGCGTGATCGGACCTTGACGTGGGAAGTTCCTCGCGGCCAAGATCCTCTACCGACGGGTAGGGAAGTCGCCACGGAATACCCAGGCGCCCGCCCGGCGAGCCGCCGAGCGCGATTCCGGCACTCACCACCGCCTCCGCAGCATTCATGTCCGTGGCGCTCCGGTCACGGCCTGCGATGCCCTCGCCCCGCCGACCGTCCGCGCGGTGACCGTTCGACGACAAACGCCCGCTGAGGCGCACGGAGGAGTAGAGATGTCGGATTCGGGGGCCGACGCGGCCGCGACGGACGCCGGACTGGCACGCCTGGTCCGCGACGGACAGGAACGGGACCGGTCCGCGGCGGAGGCGGACGCGTTCCTCCTGCGCGGGTTCCTCAGTCTGCCGGAGGACCGGCAGGCGGTGCTGTGGAGCTGCCTCGACGAGCCCGCCGGCCGATCGTCGACGCCCCTGCCGGAGCCGGACGCGCCGGGTCGTCAGATCCTGTACGACGCCTACCTCCAGACGTATGCCGCGCGGGTGCCCGATCGGTCGTGCCGTCACCTGATCGCCGCCCTGGCGGAGTTCGTCCGGCACGGCGCCACCGACGACACCGAGGGCCTCACCGGCCATCTCTCCCGATGCGACAGCTGTGGTCGCGCCCGGACGGAGCTGACCGCCATCGACCGCTGGCAGCGGCCGGTCCTGCGCCGGGGGTTGCTGCTGTGGACGGGAGAGCCCTCGGCCACCGCCTCGTCGGCGGCCGAGGCCGGCACCCCGTCGGCGGCCGAGGCCGGCATCCGCCCGGAGCCGGCAGCCGCACCGCGACCCGCCCCCCGCAGCCGCGCGCGCCCGCCGCACGACGGCGGCCGGCGCCCCGGCGGGCGGCGCGCGCTGACGTCCTTCGCCGCGGTCGGGGCCGGCGCGGTGTCGGCCCTGGCCCTCGCCGGGGTGGTGCTCACGATGGTGGACTCGGCAGGAACCCACCCCTCACCGGCCGGTGCGCTCACGCTGCCGGGCTCCGCCGAGCCGGCGTCCCCCGCGGGTTCCTGGAGCCCGGCTCCGTTGAGCGTCGCGGACTCGCCGTCGGCCACCGCACCGGTAAGCCCGTCGCCCACGGCCTCGACCGCCTCCGCCTCGGCCGGCCCGTCACGTGCCCGGCCGACCGAGTCGGCCGTCCCGTCCTCCACCCCGTCGAGCCCCGCACCGGCGACGGCGGCCGTGGCACCGCCCCCGAGCCGCCCGGTCGGCCTTCCGCTGGTGAACAGGGCCTCGGGGCTCTGCGTCGCTCCCACCGACCGGAGCGCCGAAAGCCCGCTGCAGCTCCAGCAGTGCACCGGCCAGGCCGCCCAGCGCTGGGAGCTCCTGGCGGCCGACCAGGGCGGCTACCAACTCCGCACCGCGGACACCGGACTGTGCCTGGACGGCACGACGTCGGGCGGGAACCTCGTCGCGGTCACCGTGCGGAGCTGCCGGTCCGACGCGCAACGCGCGGAGCAGCTGTGGAGGCTCGAACCGGACGCCAAGACCGGTGCCGTCCGTCTCTGGTTCGTACCGTCCGTCCCGTCGAGCGACGACGCCTCCCACCTGCTCGGCCCGGACAACTGGCCGAAGGCCGACCCGCCCCGGAGCGGATCGGCGCTCGTCCAGCTGCCCGACTACTACCACTCCGGCAGCTTCCTGTTCACCCTGGGATGACCGGCGAGCGGCCACCGGCGAGTGGCCACCGGCGACCGGCGATCCGCGGGCGTGGCCGAACGCTGCCCGGCCCGCGGCCAGGTCGAGGCGGGGCCCGGTCGGCGTGGTCATGGCCGACGTTCCGCCCGGCGCCGCCCCCGTCCCCGTGCCCGTCGTCGCCCCCGTCCCCGTGCCCGTCGCCGCCGGACCACCCGTCAGCCGGCCGCGCGGCACCGCCGGCCATGGGTTAAGCGGAACGTTAGGGCTTGGTTAACCGCGTCTTCGAGGACGGGTTTCGGCCACCGCACTGCTCCTACGATCAGCCGGGTACAGCGAGTGGTCCGCGAGTGCACCTCGGCCGTCCGCCCGTCACCGGAGCGGTACCGGTGGTGCCGAACTCCCGCTGTCCGCAGCGCTGTCCGAACCGCTGTCGGCCGCGACAGCGCTCGCCGTCCGGACCGGTCGGGGGGCCGTCCGGCGGCCTTCCGACAGCCGCCCGCACCGCATCCGCCCCACTGCCCGGGGCCGGGAACAAGCTGGCCCGACCCGGGCACGGAAGCAAGCCCGCCGCAGGCGCGGGCACCCCAGGGGGACACCCCCGGGCCCCGTACAAGGAAAGGAACGTGATGGGACACCGAAGCACCGAGCGTCGCCGTCGCCGGCAGAAGCGCTCGACCCGCACGACGGCACTCGTCAGCCTGGCGGTCGCCGCCGGGATGGTCGCCGGCGTCCTGGGCATCCAGACCGCGTTGGACGCGCCCTCGCGCGTCTCGGCCGCGGCGTCGGCCGACGATCTCGGCGCGAGCCAGACGGTCGGTCTGGTCACCGACGACGACGGCGAGACCGGCTCCGCCGAGAGCGGCACCAAGGCGCCGGCCGCGCCGAAGCGTGACGCCAAGGCGACGCCGCTCAAGGAGATACCCAAGGAGCAGCCTGACCGCGGTCTCGTCTACGCCGGTCTGAGCCTGCCCAGCGACGACCGCTGCGCCGGACAGCTGCAGGTCAGCGGCGGTACGCTCTGCAGCCACGGCCCCGACGCCCCGCCGCAGGGCGTCGACATCCACAAGGACGCCGCCCCGGTGGCCGCGGCCGCCGCCCAGCCGGCCGCGCTGACCCCGGCGGCGAACGCCCAGCCGCCGTCCGCCGCCGACCTGTTGAAGGGCGGCTCGCCGGTTCTGGACGCCGGGACCAAGGCCCTGGTCGGCGACGCGGCCGACGCCTCGCCGAAGAACCCGGCCGCCGGCGCGGCCGCGGGCGGCTCGGCCGTGGTCTGCGACGGCGACGGCACCAGCGGCAACCGCGTGCAGGTGGTGTACGTCCACGCCCCGGGCAAGGACCGGTTCGCCCAGTACCTGGCCTCGTTCAAGAAGTGGGCCGCGGACGTCGACACCATCTACGACGCCAGCGCCCAGGAGACCGGCGGCGACCGGCACGTCCGCTTCGTCACCGAGTCCGACTGCACCGCCGCGGTGCTGAACGTCCAGATCTCCGACGCGGACATCAGGGACTTCAACTCGCAGAACAACGCGCTGGCCAAGCAGGGGTTCAACCGCAAGGACCGCAAGTACATGATGTTCACCGACGCCCAGGTGTACTGCGGCATCGGGACCTTCGACGGTGACGAGCGCCCCGGCGCCGACAACCAGAGCAACTTCGGTCCCTCCTACGGCCGTTCCGACTCCGGCTGCTGGGACGGCGCCACCGCCGCGCACGAACTCGGCCACAACCTGGGCGCTGTCAACGACAGTGCGCCGAACTCCAGCAAGGCCGGCCACTGCGTCGACGAGTGGGACCTGATGTGCTACTCGGACGCCCCGAACTACCCGAAGATGAAGACCGTCTGCCCGGACAACAGTCACGACGACCGGCTGGACTGCCGCCACGACGACTACTACAACACCAACCCCGCGCCCGGCAGCTACCTGGCCACGCACTGGAACGTCGCCAACAACCGCTTCCTGATCGCGGGCGGCGGCACCGGCCCCAACCCGACCCCCACGCCGACCCCCACGCCGACCAAGACCGGCGGCCCGTCGCCCACGCCGACCAAGACCGGCGGTCCGTCGCCCACGCCGACCAGTACGGCGAGCCCGTCGCCCACGGCGACCGCCACGCCCACCAAGACCGCGTCCCCGAGCCCGACGGCCACCGGTACCTCCTCGCCCACCGCCACGCCGTCACCGACGGCCACCTCCACGACCGGCTCCACCGGTCCTGACGTGACGGTCAGTCAGGTCACCCAGAGCTCGGCCATGCTGAGCTGGCCGGCCGCCAACGGTGCCGCCGGCTACGACGTCCTGCTGAACGGACAGTCCGTCGGCACCGTCCACTCGACCGTGGTCGGCATGGTCCGGCTCGCCCCGGGCACCCAGTACAAGGTGGCCATCGCCTCCCGTGACGCCGCCGGCAAGGTCTCCAAGCCGGGTCGCACCGTGACCTTCAAGACCACCGCCGACTCCGGCACGCCGCAGCCCGGCACCCGCTACACCCTGGTGAACGGGCTCACCGGCCAGGCCGCCGACCTGTGGGGCAGCTCGATGAACGACGGCACCGTCGCCATCGCCTACCAGCGCACCGGCTACGCCAACCAGAAGTGGACCTTCGAGGACGCCGGGAACGGCACCCTGCGGATCAAGTCCGTGCGCTCCGACAAGTGCCTCCAGCTGGGCGGTGACGCGGTGGCCGGCCAGTACGTCGCCCAGCAGCCCTGCTCGGACGCGGCCGCACAGAAGTGGCAGGTGAACTCCGCCAACGGCGGCGTCACCATCACCGCCCAGGG
The DNA here is from genome assembly GCF_044767225.1 of Kitasatospora sp. NPDC101447. Taxonomy (NCBI): domain Bacteria; kingdom Bacillati; phylum Actinomycetota; class Actinomycetes; order Kitasatosporales; family Streptomycetaceae; genus Kitasatospora; species Kitasatospora sp. NPDC101447. Next base: position 98,162 of record NZ_JBIWNL010000003.1, on the reverse strand, counting down.
CTCCTCGCTGGTCCTCGGCATCAGCAACCGCTGGTACTACGGCGGCTGGCTGCTGGAGCTCCAGCAGCCGAACGGCCAGGCCTTCCAGAACTGGTCGCTGCAGAAGACCTCCTGACCCCGGACCGGGCGGCCGGCCCCCCTCCGGCCGCCCGGGCAGGTCGGTCGGGCAGGCCGGTCGACCCCGGGCAGGACCGATCGGCCGGGTGCGGCCGCCGTGAACCGCGGCGGCCGCGCCCGGCCGTCCCACTCACCGTACGAGGAAGCAGCCCATGCGCATCCGTTCCATCGCCGCCGCCCTGGCCGTCGCCGGGGCGGCCGTTCTCGCGACTGCCTCAGTCCCCGCCTCCGCCCACGGCGACACCGTCCACCTGGAGATCACCGGCGCGGACAACGGTCACGTCGCCACCACTGCCACCTTCGAGAACGACCACGACCCGGTCACCGAGGGGTTCGCCGGCTCGCTCGCCGCGACCTCCTCCGACGGGCGCACGGTGGGCCCCTGGCGCCTGGTCGCCGTCCCGGGCCACCCCGGCAGCTACACCACCCGCGAGATCCTGCCGGCCGGCCACTGGAAGATCACCGTCGACTGCGCCTTCCCCGACCTCGGCCACGGCGAGCGCGAACTCGACGTGCAGGCCGCCGCCATCAGCGACCCGGTCGGCTCCGTGCCCACCACTGCGCCCACCTCCGGGCCGACCACTGCGCCCACCCCTGCCCCCACCTCCGGGCCGACCACCGTCCCGTCCCCGGTCGTCACCCTCGGCCCCACCGCCGACCCGACGGCCCCTGCCCCCACCGACCCGACCACCTCCGCTCCCGCAGGCACCTCCGCTCCCGCCACCGCTTCCGCCACCGCCTCCGCTTCCGCCACCGCGACGTCCGGTGCCCGGCCGAAGGACTCCGCGGACGACGACGGCTCGACCGCCGCCGCCTGGGCCGCCGTCGGCACCGCGGCCGTCGCCGTCGTGCTCGTCGTGCTCGGCTTCCGTCTGCGCCGCAAGGCCACCCGCGGTTGATCCACCCCCGGGGCGCGCCCTGCAGGCGGTGGTGCTGTCGGCCTGTCCGCGCAGTCGGAAGCGGACGGCCGGACCGCCGGGGGCCGCCGGAAGGATCAGCCCGCGCAGGTCGGGCAGAGGCCCCGGTAGGTGACCTCGGCCTGCGAGACGGTGAATCCGAAGCGCTGCTCCGTCGGGAGGTCGGCCAGCGGGTTGCCGAGCGGGTGGACGTCGCGGATGGCGCCGCAGCCGGTGCAGATCAGGTGCTGGTGCGGGCGGTGCGCGTTGGGGTCGTAGCGCTTGGCGCGCCCGTCGGTGGAGACCTCGATGACCTCGCCGAGGGTGACCAGCTCGCCGAGGGTGTTGTAGACCGTCGCCCGGGAGATCTCCGGGAGGCGCTCCGCCGCGCGGGCGTGCACCTCGTCCGCGGTCAGGTGCACGTGCTCGCCGTCCAGGACCTCGGCCACGACACGCCGCTGGGAGGTGAGGCGCCAGCCGCGCCCGCGCAGTCGCTCCAGCAGGTCACTCATATCGGTTCACCTATTCAGGTCAAGGGGAAGACCGGAGTTTACCAATACACATCCTGGGTCATCCGGATCCCGATCGGATATGGGTTTGGTGTCATTCTTGACTTGGATTCCGTCCATCGTAGGATCGGCTCCGGCGCTAGCCTAGGTACCAGCAGTAGATGTAGATGCCGTAGGTAGCACAGAAGACACCGTGATCCGCCTTGTGAGGGAAGGATTCCCATGTCTGACATCCACGATGCAACCGGCGTAGAGGCGAAGGCGGAGGGCTGCCCGGTGAACCACGGGCGCGCCGCGCACCCCACGCAGGGCGGTGGCAACCGCCAGTGGTGGCCGGAGCGGCTCAATCTCAAGATCCTCGCCAAGAACCCCGCCGTGGCCAATCCGCTCGGAGCGGAATTCGACTACCCGGCGGCTTTCGAGGCGCTCGACCTCCCGGCCGTCAAGCGGGACATCCAGGAGGTGCTCACCACCTCCCAGGACTGGTGGCCGGCCGACTACGGCAACTACGGCCCGTTCATGATCCGCATGGCCTGGCACAGCGCCGGCACCTACCGGATCAGCGACGGCCGCGGCGGCGCCGGCGGCGGCCAGCAGCGCTTCGCCCCGCTGAACAGCTGGCCCGACAACGCGAGCCTGGACAAGGCGCGCCGCCTGCTGTGGCCGGTGAAGAAGAAGTACGGCCGCAGCCTCTCCTGGGCCGACCTGATCGTCCTGGCCGGCAACGTCGCGCTGGAGGGCATGGGCTTCCGGACCTTCGGCTTCGGCGGCGGCCGGGTGGACGAGTGGGAGCCCGACGAGGACGTCTACTGGGGCCCGGAGACCACCTGGCTGGGCGACGAGCGCTACACCGGCGACCGCGAGCTGGAGAACCCGCTGGCCGCCGTCCAGATGGGCCTGATCTACGTCAACCCCGAGGGCCCCAACGGCAACCCGGACCCGATCGCCGCCGCCCGCGACATCCGCGAGACCTTCTACCGGATGGCGATGAACGACGAGGAGACCGTCGCGCTGATCGCCGGCGGCCACACCTTCGGCAAGACCCACGGCGCCGGCCCGGCGGACAACGTCGGCGCGGACCCCGAGGACGCGCCGATGGAGCAGCAGGGCATCGGCTGGAAGAGCGCCTTCCGCACCGGCGTCGGCGGGGACGCGATCACCAGCGGCCTGGAGGGCGCCTGGACGCCCACCCCGGTCACCTGGGACAACAGCTTCTTCGAGACGCTGTTCGGCTACGAGTGGGAGCTCACCAAGAGCCCGGCCGGCGCCCACCAGTGGAAGCCGAAGGACGGCGCGGGCGAGGGCACCGTCCCGGATGCCCACGACCCGAACAAGCGCCACGTCCCGATCATGCTCACCACCGACCTGTCGCTGCGCTTCGACCCGGTCTACGAGCCGATCTCCCGGCGCTTCCTGGAGGACCCGGCGGCGTTCGCCGACGCCTTCGCCCGCGCCTGGTACAAGCTGACCCACCGCGACATGGGCCCGGTCGTCCGCTACCGCGGCCCGGAGGTCCCGGCCGAGCACCTGCTCTGGCAGGACCCGCTGCCGACCGTCGACCACCGGCAGATCGGCGCGGCCGACGTGGCCGACCTCAAGCGGCGGATCAACGACACCGGCCTGTCGGTGGCCGAACTGGTCTCCACCGCCTGGGCGGCGGCCTCCTCCTTCCGCTCCAGCGACAAGCGCGGCGGTGCCAACGGCGGCCGGATCCGGCTGCAGCCGCAGATCGGCTGGGAGGTCAACGAGCCCGACCGGCTGGCCGCGGTGCTGCGCACCCTGGAGGGCGTGCAGCGGGACTTCAACGCGCAGGCGGGCGGCGGCACGCAGGTCTCGCTGGCCGACCTGGTGGTGCTGGCCGGCGGCGTCGGCGTCGAGCAGGCGGCCAAGGCGGCCGGCCTCGCCGTCGAGGTGCCGTTCGCGGCCGGCCGGGTGGACGCGCCGCAGGAGCTGACCGACACCGAGTCCTTCGCCGCGCTGGAGCCCAAGGCCGACGGCTTCCGCAACTGGGTCGGCAAGGGCAACCGCCTGCCGGCCGAGTACCTGCTGCTCGACAAGGCGAACCTGCTCGGCCTGAGCGCCCCGGAGCTGACCGTGCTGGTCGGCGGCCTGCGCGTGCTGGGCGCCAACCACGGGCAGTCCGCGCACGGCGTGCTCACCGAGACCCCCGGCGTGCTGACGAACGACTTCTTCGTCAACCTGCTGGACCTGGGCACCCGTTGGACGGCCACCTCGGAGGACTCGCACACCTTCGAGGGCCGGGACGCCTCCGGCAAGGTCAGGTGGAGCGGCACCCGGGCCGACCTGGTCTTCGGCTCGAACGCCGAACTCCGGGCCGTCGCCGAGGTGTACGCGAGCGACGACGCCAAGGAGAAGTTCGTGACGGACTTCGTCGCGGCCTGGGTCAAGGTCATGAACGCGGACCGCTTCGACCTCGTCTGATCCCCACGGCGGTGCGGGCGGGAGCCCGGGGCGATCGACCCCCGGGCTCCCGCCCGCGTCACGGCGCCCCGGCTCCCGCCCGCCTGCCGGGCCGCGTCGTCACGGCGCGTCGGGCGCGGCGCCCACGCTGACCAGCCCCGTCTCGTACGCCGCGACCACCACCTGTGCCCGGTCCCGCAGGCCCAGCTTGCCGAGGATCCGGGCCACGTGCGTCTTCACCGTCGCCTCCGACAGCTGCAGCCCGGCGGCGAGTTCGGCGTTGCTGAGGCCGCGCGCCAGCAGCGCCATCACCTCCAGCTCGCGCGGGGTGAGCGTGCCCAGCTCGCGGTGCGGCGCCGCGGTGGCGGCGCCGGCGTCCGGACGGGCGAAGCGCTCGACCAGCCGCCGGGTGATGGCGGGGGCAAGCAGCGCGTCCCCGGTGCGCACCAGCCGGACGGCGGCGGCCAGGTGCTCCGGGGTGACGTCCTTGAGCAGGAAGCCGCTCGCCCCGGCGGCCATCGCCGCGTAGACGTAGTGGTCGAGGTCGAAGGTGGTCAGCATGATGATCCGCGGCGGCTCCTGCGCCGGGGCGGCGAGGATCCGGCGGGTGGCCTCCAGGCCGTCCAGGCCGGGCATCCGGATGTCCATCAGGACCACGTCGGGCGCGGTCCGGCGGACGGCCGCGACGGCCTGCTCGCCGTCCTCGGCCTCCGCGACCACGTCGATCCCCTCGGACTCCAGGATCAGCCGGAACCCGGTGCGGACCAGGGCCTGGTCGTCGGCGACCACCACCCGCAGCGGCTGCGCGCTCATGAACTCTCCAAGGGGATCAGGGCCGTGACGCGGTAGCCGCCGCGCGGCCGGGGGCCGGTCTGCAGGGTGCCGCCGTAGACGGCGAGGCGTTCGCGCAGGCCGAGCAGGCCGCGCCCGTTGCCGGTGGAGGCGGCGCCGGTGGGGCGGCCGCCGGTGTCGGTGACCTGCACCTTCAGGTGGTCCGGGGCGTACTCGACGGCGACCGAGGCGTCGGCGCCGCCCGCGTGCTTGACGGTGTTGGTGAGGGCCTCCTGGACGACCCGGTAGGCGGCCAGTTCGATCCCGGGCGGGACGGCCCGGCGCTCGCCGGTGACGGTCAGCTCGACGGGCAGTCCGGCCTGCCGGACGCCGTCGACCAGGGCGTCCAGCCGGTCGAGGCCCGGCTGGGGGGCGAGGTCGGCGTCGGCGGCGGGATCGTCGCCGGCCGCCGAGTCGATGGTCAACAGGCCCATGACGTGCCGCAGTTCGGTCATCGCCGCGCGTCCGCCGGACTCCACGGCGGCCATCGCCTCGCGCGCCTTGTCCGGGGCGGTGTCCAGGATCTTGCGGGCGGCTCCGGCCTGGATCGTCATCATGCTCACGTTGTGGGTGACGACATCGTGCAACTCCCGCGCGATGCGGGCCCGTTCCAGTTCCACCGCGCGTCGCAGCGCGGCCAGCTGCTCGCCCTCCAGCGCGGAGAGCCGCTCCCGCCCCTCGTCCACCCGGTGGCGCCACATCCGCAGTTCGTAGGCGACCGCGAACACCGGCACCAGCACCAGGACGGCGATCACCCCGTTGGGGAAGTGCGGCAGCTTGGCGTCGTCGAAGAGCAGCACCAGCGCGGCGGTCGCGACCGGGAGGCTGAGCAGCACGGCCGGCGGACGGCGCTCGTACGCGGCCACGCTGTACGCGGCGACGATCACGACCACGCCCGCTGAGTACGCGATGTCCTGCGACTGGTGACGGACCAGCAGCGCGGTCGGCAGCACCGTCCAGAGCACAGCCAGCGGGAAGCGCCGGCGCAGCACCAGCGGCAGCGGCACCAGCGGGACCAGCAGCAACAGCCCGGTCACCGTGGTCACCTGCGGGTTGTCCGCGATGGTGGCGTAGCGACCGCTGCTGATGGCGAGGAAGAGGGCAAGGGCGACGTCGAAGGCCTGGCCGCGCCGGGTCGGCCGGGGCGGCGGGGCGTCCGGGCCGCCGGCCGGGCGGACCGCCGCGCGCAGCCGCCGCACCGTCGGATGGTTGATCACCGGGACATTGTGCGGGCCGGGGGCCGCCCGGCACAGCCCCGCGGGCGGCGGTGACCGGTACACCCGGCGACTACGTCGCAAGGATGACGCCGCGTCCGGTCCACCGGGCGCGGTACGGGAGTTGCCGCGGGCGGCGGACGCGACCGGGCGCCGCCCGTCCGTACCGTCGTGCCGACCACCAGGCACGACGTACGAGGAGCGGGGATGAGCGGAGTCCGAGGAGTGACCGGACCGGGGCCGGGCGGCGGCCCGGTGATCGAGCTGAACGGGGTGAGCCGCCACTACGCGGGAGCCCGGGCGGCGCTGGACGGAGTCACGCTGAGCGTGCGGGCAGGGGAGTCGGTGGCCGTGCTCGGGCCGTCCGGGAGCGGGAAGTCCACGCTGCTGAACCTGGTGGCCGGACTGGACCGGCCGAGCGCCGGGACGGTCACCGTGGCCGGGGTCCGCGTCGACCGGCTGGGCGAGGCGGCCTCGGCCCGCTACCGGCGCGCCACCGTCGGCATGGTGTTCCAGTTCTTCAACCTGCTGGACGACCTCACCGTCACCGACAACGTGGTGCTCGCCGGTGAACTGGCCGGCGTGCCGCGCGCCGAGGCCCGGCGCCGGGCCGGCGAGCTGCTGGAGTCGCTCGGCATCGACCGGCACGCCCGCGCCCACCCGGGCCGGCTCTCCGGCGGTGAGCGCCAACGCGTCGCGGTGGCCAGGGCGTTGATGAACCGGCCGACGCTGCTGCTCGCCGACGAGCCGACCGGTGCGCTGGACTCGGCTTCGGGCGAGGACGTCAAGGAGCTGTTCCGGGACCTGCACCAGGAGGGCCAGACCGTCCTGCTCGTCACCCACGATCTGGGCCTGGCCGAGGACTGCGCGACCCGCACGGTCCGGATGTGCGACGGCCGGGTCGAGGCGGACTCGGCGGTGACGGCGTGACCGCGCTCGGAGGGGTCGTGCGTGCCGGAGTCCGCAGGCGCCGGACCCAGTCGGTCGCGGTCGGGCTGGCCGCGATGGTGGCGACCACCTGTTCCGTCCTCGGCGGCTCGCTGCTGGTCGCCTCCCAGGCCCCCTTTGACCGGGCCTTCGACCGTCAGCACGGCGCCCACCTCACCGCGCGCTTCGACGGCACCAGGACGGACGCCGGGCAGCTCGCCGCCGCCGCGCACGCCGCCGGGGTGACGGTCGCCGCCGGGCCGTTCCGCACCGTCACCGTCGACCCCGAACCCGGCCCGGGGTCGAGCGTCCCGCCCGGGGTGACCATGGCGCCGATGACCGTCACGGGTCGCGCCTCCGCCACCGCGGACGTAGACAACGTGGAGATCCTGCAAGGCAGTTGGCCGAAGCGGTCGGGTGAGGTGGTGATCGACTCCGGGTACGGGAACCAGGAGGTGGACATCGGCGGCACGCTGCGCCTGCCCGGCCTGCCGGGAACACCGACGCTGAAGGTCGTCGGACTCGCCCGGTCCGTCAGCCGCACCTCCGACGCCTGGGTGACCCCCGACGCCGTCGCCGCCCTCACCGCGCCCGGCAGCACCCCCGGCTACGAACTGCTCTGCCGCTTCGCCCGGGCCGGCACCACCGGCGAGATGGCCGCCGACCGGGCCGCCGTGACCGCCGCCGCGCCCGCCGACTCGCTCACCGGCGCGCAGTCCTGGCTCACCGCCAAGCAGGGCTCCGACCGCAACACCGCGCTGTTCCTGCCCTTCATGGTCTCCTTCGGCCTGCTCGGCCTGGCGATGTCGGTGCTGGTGGCGGGCAACGTGGTGGCCGGCGCGGTCGGCACCGCGACCCGGCGGATCGGCGTCCTCAAGGCGCTCGGCTGCACCCCCGCCCAGGTGGTGCGGGCCTACGTCGCCCAGGCGCTGATCCCGGCCACGGCGGGCACCCTGCTCGGCGTGGCCGCCGGAAACCTGCTGACCGTCCCGGTGCTCGCCACCACCGGGCAGCTCTACGGCACCACCACCTCCGGCCTCGACCCCTGGGTCGACGCCGCGGTCGCGGGCGGCACCCTCGCCGCCGTCGCGCTGGTCGCCTGGGCCGCCGCCGCCCGCGCCGGACGGCTGCGCACGGTGGACGCACTCGCGGTCGGCCGCACGGCGGGCGGCACCCGGCGGGACGCCCTCGCCGCCCGCGCCGCCGCGCTGGCCGCCCGGCTGCCGCTGCCCCGGCCGCTGAGCCTCGGCCTCGCCCAGCCCTTCGCCCGCCCCGCCCGGGCCGCCGGAATGCTCGCGGCGGTGCTGTTCGGCACGACGGCGGCGGTCTTCGCGGTGGGCATGGGCGGGACGATGACCTGGGTGCAGCAGGCGAAGAACCACGACATCGCCGACATCCGGGTGCACCCCGAGCGGCCCGACGCCCCGGCCGCGGCCCGGTCGGCCCCCACGGCCGGTCCGGCCACGGCCGGTCCGGCCGCGGCCGATCCGGCCGCCGTCACCGCCGCCCTGACGGCCCAGCCGGGCACCGCGAGCCACTACGGCGCCGGCGTCGAGGACGTCACCGTGCCCGGGGTCGCCGGGAACACGACCGTGACCGCCTTCGCCGGCGACAGCAGCGGGGCCGGCTACCGGATGGTGTCAGGCCGTTGGTACCGGGGCCCGGGCGAGGCCGTCGCACCCGCCACCTTCCTGACCGAGGCCTCGGCGAAGATCGGCGACCCGGTGACCTTCACGACCCACGGCCGGGCGGTCACCGTCCGGATCGTCGGCGAGGTCTTCGACCCCCACGTGCAGACCAACGAGCTGTTCACCGACGCCGCCACCTTTCCCTCCGGGACGGACCCGAAGCCGGACGTCTGGTTCGTCACGCTGAAGCCCGGCACCGACCGCGTCGCCTACGCCACCGCCGTCGGCGCCGCGCTCGCCCCGGTCCACATGATCGCCGAGGCCGACGTGCCGCACGGCTCCAGCGACATGATCCTCACGATGCGATCCCTCACCGCGACACTGACCGCACTACTCGTCGCGGTCGCCGGGCTCGGCGTGTTCAACACCGTCGTCCTGGAAGCCCGGGACCGCCGGCGGGACACGGGCGTCACCAAGGCGATCGGCATGACCCCGGCGCAGACCGTGGGCGTGGTGCTCGCCCCGGTGCTCCTGGTCGGCGTCGTCGGCGGCGCGATCGGCCTGCCCGCCGGCCTCCTGCTGCACCGGGTCACGGTGCCCGCGATGGGCCACTCCGCCGGGCTGAACTTCCCGGACGCGGCACTGGACGTCCTCGGCACCCCGGTGCTGGTGCTGCTCGGGCTGGGCGGCGTACTCATCGCGGCGCTCGGCGCACTGCTCCCGGCCGTGCGGGCGGCCCGGGCGAGGACGGTGGATGCCCTGCGGGCGGAGTGACGGAGGGCGGCGGGGGTCCGGCGGGCGGGCGGTGGGCTCCGGGCGTGGGTGGCGCGGTCAGGCCTGGCCGGGCCTCCATCGTGATCCTGGGTGCAGGGCGCTGCCACAGGAAGGATGCGTTCAAACCTCGGCCGGGGTTCACAGCGTCGTAGTCGTCCGGCTTTCGGACAGGTGTGCGGCGGCCTGGGGGGCCCGGGCGCGCGAACGGGCCGGACGTGGCCTGGGGGAAAGGGGAGGAGAGCACCAGGTGGACGCTATTTCGATCCTGGCCGAAATCGGAACCGGCGATGCGTCGGCCCTGGTGTGACGGGTGGGCCGCTGTCAGGATCCCGACCCGGCACACCCCGTGCCAGACCGACCGCTTGGAGGAGGCACCATGCAGCCCACGGCTGAGCAGGTTCGCGCGCTCAAGGACGAGGACTTCCGGCTCACCCTCGGTCAGGGCCACCAGGTCCACCCGGCCGGCGAGCCGACGGACGAGCTCTACGTCACCGCCGCCGTGCAGGCGAGCACCTGCGGCGGCTGGTCGAGCTGCGGGCACGTCTGCAGCTTCTGACACCGGGGCCGACGCGGCCGCCGGTCGCACCGGCGGTCCGCGCCGGCCCGTGCCGCCCCCCCCCGGAGGCGGCCGTCCACCAGCGCAGCGCAGCGCAATGCAGCGCCGGGCAGTCCAGAGCAGAGAGGCGGCACCGCCCCGTGGCCGACGCGTCCGAACTCCTCCGGGCTGCCGCCCGAGCCGTCCCGCTGTCCGCCCGCGGCCCGGTGCCGGCGTGCGACGCCCCCGGACGGGAGGCCGTCGAACGCGCCGACCGGAAGCTGGAACGCTGGCGGGCCCAGGCGCCGTTCGACCGGGACGGCTGGTTCGAGCGCCGCCTCGCCGCCGACGGCCTCGACCCGGAGGCCCTGCGCGTTCTCCTGACCGAGCACCCGGACGCGCTCGCCGGGCGCCTCGGGGTGCCCCCGTGGGCCGAGCGGCTCGCCGCCGCGTTCCACCGCCAGGCCCCCGCCGCCGCCCCGGCTGTACCGGAGGCCCCGGTCGTACCGGACGTCCCGGCCGTCCCCGAGGACCACGCCTTCGCCCGGCTCGTCGCCCCCCTGCTCGCCGACGCCGGTGACCGGCTGCGCACCGGGATCGCCGCGCTGGACGCCCCCGCGCTCGGCACCCCCGAGGAGCTGGCCGCGCTCGCCCTCCCCGCGCTCACCGCGACCGTCCACGGCATGGCCACCCGGACCGTCATCACCGAACTCCATGTCGCCCGCCTCACCGGCGAGTTGACCGGCGACACCCCCGAACTGCGCTACCGCGACTTCCTCGACCGGCTCACCCGCCCCGAGCGGGCCCTGCACCTCCTGTCCGAGTACCCGGTCCTGGCGTTCCGCCTCGTCACCGCCGCCGAACAGTGGACGGACACCACCCTCACCCTGTTCCGCCGGCTCGCCGCCGACCTGCCCGCCCTCACCGCCACCTTCGCGGACGGCCGCCCGCTCGGCCGGCTCACCGCACTCACCACCGGTCTCGGCGACCCGCACCGGGGCGGCGCCACGGTCGGCTCCCTGCGCTTCGAGCACGACGTCCGGATCGTCCACAAGCCGCGCCCGTTCGGCGCCGAGACGCACTTCCAGCACCTCCTGCGGTGGCTCAACCCCCGGCTGCGGCTGCCCCTGCGCGACCTCGCCCACCTGCCCGGCGACGGTTACGGCTGGGTCGCCCACGTCACCGCCGAACCGGCGCGTGACGACACCGAGTTGAGCGACTTCTACCACCGGGCCGGAACCCTCGCGGCGCTGATGTACGTCCTGGACGCGGTCGACTGCCACGCCCAGAACCTGCTCGCCGTCCGCGACCAGCCCGTCCTCATCGACCTGGAGGCACTCCTCCACCCCGACCTGCACGAGCCGGCCAAGGACCTCTCCGAGTCCGAGCGCCTCGCCCGCCACCGGGCCCGGCACTCCGTCCTGCGCTCCGGCCTGCTCCCCGAACGCATGTGGGACGAGGGCAACGGCGGCACCGACCTCTCCGCCCTCGGCTGGGACCCGGCCAGCCTCCCGCCCCGGCCCGCCCCCGTCCTCGTCGGCCAGGGCACGGACGAACTGCGCCTGGAGTACCGGAGGCTGCCCGTCGAAGCGCCCGGAAGCCGCCCGGTCCCCGCCGGGCAGCCGCTGCGACTCGCCGACCACCTCGACGCCCTGGAAGCCGGATTCACCGAGGCCTACCGGCTGCTGGCCGCCGACAAGGACCGGCTCCGCACGCTGCTCCGGGCGTTCGCGGGGGACGAGACCCGGCTGCTGCGCCGCGACACCTTCGAGTACCGCAGCCTCCTCAACACCGCCTGCCACCCCGACCTGCTGCGCGACGCCCTCGACCAGGACCGCCACCTCGACCGGCTCTGGGCACTCGCCGCCTGGGAGGAGCACACCCTCGCCTTCGTCGCCCACGAACGCGCCGACCTGTGGCGCGGCGACGTGCCCGTCTTCACCGTCCGCCCGGACGGCGTCGACGCCCGCTCCGCCACCGGCGCCGTCATCCCCGGTGTCACCGACCGGCCGGCCCTGGACCTCGCGCTCGCCAAGGCGGACGGCCTCGGCGAGGAGGACCTCGCGCACCAACTCCAGCTCCTGCGCCTGTCGGTGACGACGGCCGACGGCGCGCGCGAGCCACGCCGGACGATCACCGCCGAGGCGCGCGACCTGCCCGCCGACGTGCGCGACCTACCCGCCGAGGACGGCGATCCCGGCGCGGCGCAAGCGCTCGCCGACCGCGCCGTCGCCAAGGCCGTCGAGGCCGGCGAGCACCTGCTCCGCGAGGCCCACCGGGGCAGCGCCGACCTCGCCTGGTCCGGCCCCAACTGGACGCCGCCCGGCCGCTGGGCCCCCGCCGAACTCGGTCCGGACCTCTACAGCGGCACGGCGGGCATTACGCTCTTCCTGCACCAGCTCGCCGTCGTCACCGGGGACCGCTCGCACGCTGAGGCCGCCCGCGCCGCCGAACTGACACTACGTCAGCAGATCCGCCGCCGGGTCGACCGGCTCGGCGGCGGGCTCGCCGGGACGGGCGGCGTGCTCTACGCCCTCGCACAGTTCGCCGCCCACCATCCCGACGCCGAACTCGACGACCTGGCCCGGCTGGTGATCGGCCGGATCGCCACCACCGCACCCGAGGACACCCTCCACGACCTGCTCTCCGGCAACGCGGGCACCATCGGCGGCCTGCTCGCCTGGGAGGCCGTCCGGCCTGGCCCGGCCGTCACCGCCGCCCTGGCCGCCTGCGCCGAACGCCTGGCCGGGGCCGCCTCCCCGCACCCCGACGGCGGCGTCGGCTGGCTCCCCGCCTCCCTCGCCGGGGCCGCCGACCGGCCCCTGGCCGGATTCGCCCACGGCGGCTCCGGCATCGCCTGGGCCCTCGCCCGCGCCGGCCACCGCCTCGGCGACCCGGCGCTGCCCGAACTCGCCCTCGCCGGCCTCGACTACGAGCGCACCCTGTTCGACCCGTCCGCCGCCAACTGGCGCGACGTCCGCGAGGACGACGGCCCGGACGGCCCCTCCTTCCCCGCCCTCTGGTGCCACGGCGCCTCCGGGATCGCCCTGGCCCGGGTCGAACTCGCCGAACTCCTGCCGGACCGGGCGGAGTCGCTGCGCAAGGAGCGGGACACCGCACTCGACACGGTGCGCCGCGAGGGCTTCGGCCTCAACTTCTCGCTCTGCCACGGCGACCTCGGCAACCTGGAGACCCTCCACCTCGCCGGCGCCCCCTGGCACGCCCGGGCCCGCACCACCCTGGCCGCCCTCGACACCCGCGGCTGGCTCTGCGGGCTCCCGCACGGCGTCCACAGCCCGTCCCTCATGGTCGGCCTCGCCGGCATCGGTCACGGCCTCCTCCGCCTCGCCGCCCCGGCCCGCGTGCCGTCCCTCCTCGCCCTCCACCCGCCGGTGGCTCCCTGACCCACGGGTCGGAACCCCTGGGGTCGGTCGAAGACCGGTCCGAGGTCCGGCGGGAGGTGTGCGACGACCAGGGCGACGGCCGCCTCCGGGCCGTCCGGAGTGCCGAGCACGTCGAGGCTGTACGGGCGCGGACGCGGTAGGTGCCGTTCCCCAGGGGGTCGGTGAACGGGACCCCCTCGGTCACCCACGGGAACGTCGTCGACAGGCTGAAGCCCAGGGTGTGGTGGCTCGTGAAGGGGTACGGCGGCGTCGACCCTGCTGAAGCTGCTCTCCGGCCTCTACCTGTCGCAGTCCGGCCGGATCACCTGGGACGGCGTGCCGGTGGAGGAACCGGACACCGACGGCACGTGGTCCCGGGTGGCCAGGGTGCCGCAGGAGTTCGCGCGCTGGCCGTTGGGCGCCGCGGAGAACGTCCACCTCGGCCATCTCACCGACGAGCTGATGGCGGACGTCGAACGGGCGGCGGCGCGGACCGGCTTCGACGAGGTCGGGCCGGCTCGCCGCACTCACCACGGGTCCCGGCGCCCAGGCGGTCCGTCTCCCCGGTGGCTCGTCTCCCCGGCGGTCCGGGGTCAGTCGGCGGCGCGTGCCGCGTCGCGCAGCCGGCGCCAGGTGCGGCCCACCGGGCCCGGCCCGCCGCGTCCGGCGCCGGGCCCGCCGTCGTGCCAGGCCCGGGCCGCCCCGGCGAAGGTCTCCGGCGCCGTCCCGGTGACGGAGTCCCTCCGCGCGGCCGGTTCCGCCGGCACGCCCGGTGCGGTCGGCACCGCCGGTTGCGCGGAGGAGGGCCGCGCCGCCCGGGCGGCGCGCAGCAGGTCCCCCGGTTCGAGGGCGTCGAGCCGCGTCCTGGCATGGCCGATCAGGGTGGCGCAGGCGTCGCCGATCGCGGCCTGGCCGAGCGGTCGGGCCGGGAGGTCCAGCCCCTCGGCGAGCCGGCCCGCGAGGGCCGTCCGCAGGTCGTCCAGGGAGAGGTCGCGGACGGTCAGCGACAGGTGGGCGGACAGCCCGCCGGCGCCCACCGCGCGGTGGGCGAAGCCGCGCGGGACGTAGAGCACTTCGCCGGGTTCGAGGACGTGGCGCAGGCGTTGCGGCGAGTGCTCGTCGTCCGGGAGTTCTCCCAGGGACCAGTCCGGCGCCGCCGGCGCGTCGTGGACGTACCAGGTCTTGCGTCCGGCGCTCTGGAGGACGAACACGTCGGCGTCGTCGCGGTGCACCGCGAGGCCCTGGGCGCCGGCGGGGGTGACGAAGAAGAACGCCTCCACGCGCCGGTCGAGTTCCTCCGACAGCCGGGCCACCAGCTCACCGGTCGGGCGGTGCCACTGGTCGACGCACCGCAGCAGCAGTGTCGCGCCGGCGCGCAGGCGGGCGAGGACCTTCGCCCGGTCGGCGAAGCCTTCGTACGTCACGCCGTTGACCACGCGCGGGGTGGTGAAGGCCCCGGCCGGGACGGTGATTTTGTCGGAGCGCACCATCTCCAGGTACGGGGTGCGCAGCAGCCCTCCATCGAAGGCGGCGTCCAACGCGTCGAGGCCGAACGGCGGGGCGGGGGCCTGTGGGGTGAAGACCGCGGGCTCGCGCTGCCACCGGTGGTCGGCGAAGCTCTCGACGTCACCGACCCAGTGGGCCAGCGTGGGCGATTCCATGGTGTGTCCCGTGGTGTCAGGGGGGTTCGGTCGGCGGTCGGCGGTTTCCGGCCCGGGGCCGCCGGGTCAGGCCGCCGTCGCCGCGTCGAACCGCACGGAGAGCAGGGAGCGCAGGGGGACGGGGGCGTCCCGGTGCGGTCCCCGGATGACCAGGCCGTTGTCGAAGGCGACGGTCAGCAGGCGTTCGGCCAGCGGGACGACCAGGTGCTTGGCCCAGCAGCGCGCGCCCTCGAACCCGAACGGCATGAAGCCGGGCGTCTTCTCGGGGTCCGCCACCCCGGTCCAGCGTTCGGGCCGGAACTCCATCGGGTCGGACCAGTGCTCCGGGTGGCGGTGCATCAGGAGCGGGAACAGCGCGATGTCGTCCCCGGGGCCGATCTCGGGGTGCATCGCGGTGTAGGCCTCCCCGCCCTTGCGCCACAGCATCCACGCGGGTGGGAGCAGCCGCAGGGTCTCCCACAGGGCGGCGGTGAGGTCGGAGGGGGCCGCGTCCCGTTCCCCGCCCTGCTGCTCCTGCCGCAGCAGCCACACGGCGTTGCCGGCCAGTGCGGCCACGCCGTCGCAGAGGGTGGCCGTCGCCCGCCGGTACATCGCGACGGCCTGCTTGCGGTCCAGGGGGTCGGAGGCTCCGCGGATCAGTTCGGCCAGGGCGGTCGACGTTCCGGCGGCCCCGGGGCCCGGCCAGGCGGTGACGGCGCGGTCGACGATCCGGGAGAGCGCGTCGGAGCGGGTGACGCCGCGTCTGGACAGCAGGGAGACCGGCAGCGGGTCGGACCCGAAGAGCCAGCGGCGCAGGTAGGAGGTGGACGCGTAGGGCCAGGCGCCGGCGAGTCCGCGGGCCGGGGGCGGCGGTGTCCGGATGCCGGCCATGACGTCCTGTCCGAGCGCGCGGATCGTCCGGGTCGCGCTGTCGTGGGGGATGTCGGCGCCCGCGGCCGGCTTGTAGACCGAGCGCTCGTCGGACCGCACGGGACGCGCCGCGACGATTTCGGCCAGGAGCCGGCAGTCGGCGACGCCCACCGTGGCCGGGTCGATCCGGAATACCTTTTCGGTCCGGTCCAGTAGGTCGCGGATTCTCGGGGCATAAACCAGGGAATGGTCGCGCGCGGCGGTCGGCGCCATTTCTTTCACGAGTTCCCTGCCTTTGTCGGAATATCGGAATTTAGGTGGCGCGTCTTAGCGCCGCGTCGTCGGGCGGGGGGCGCGGCTCGGCCGCGCCGCGTCCCCGCCGCCCGGCGGTGGTACGTCAGATGACGTGCAGGATCCAGGCGTTGGCGGCGAGGTCCTCGTCCTTCTTGAACTTCTTGACGATCGCCTTGATCATCTTCATGGCTGTCTCCGTTCTGTGGCGGTGGGCGGGACACATCGGGCGCGACACGGGACGCGCCCCGGCCGGGCGGCGGATACGGAATTCCGTCGAAGGATTCCGAACGCCCCGTCCGTTCTTGGACCATAACCGACCGTCCGACGTTCCGACACCCCTTTGACAGTCGCTATTCGAATCCTCGCGCAATGTTGACGGCCATTCGAAGGGCAAATTGTTATAACCCTGATCCGGAACGTCCGCGGGTGGGGGGAAGATGACGGTATGGAGCCGAGGACCGGGGCCATCGGCCTGCCCGTCCGCGCGCCGCCCGCGGGCCGCCGTCCGCCCGCCGCTGGTCGTCCGGTCGGCGGCCCGGGCGGGGACGGCGCGCGGACGGGAACGGCGGAGGGCCCCGCGTCGCCGCGGGGCCCTCCGGTGCGTGCAGGAGTGGTCAGTTGTAGGTCGTGGTGACGGTGACGCCGCCGAAGCCCTGCTGGCCGTAGAGGCTGAAGTACACCCAGCCGGACGGCGGGTTGGCGATGGTGAGGGTCTCGCCGTTGCCGCTGTTGGTGGACTTGGCCTGGTACGAGCCGGTGGTGGCCCAGGCGCCGCCGTTGTAGTAGAGGTCGGCGTTGCCGGTGCCGCCGCTGGTGGTGATGGTCAGCTGCTGCACGCCGGCCGGGAGGTAGAGGAAGCTGTAGCTGTAGTTCCCGGTGGTGGCGGCCGCGCCGTCGCGGCGGCAGTTCTTGTCGAACTGCCGGCTGTCGGCGGCGGTGCACAGCGGAGCCTGGGAGGCGGGCAGCGAACCGCAGTTGTCGGCGGCGCACTGCTTGAGCCAGGCGGCGAAGTCGGCGTCGTAGGCGGTGCCGATGGTGGACTTCAGCAGGGTGCGGGCGCCGTTCCAGTCGCCGACGCGGTACTTGGCGAGCAGCGCGTCGACGTCCTGCGGGTGCGACTGGAGCATGTAGCGGACGGCCAGGTAGCCCCAGTTGTAGATCCGGGTGGAGTCCGCGTTGGCGTAGGTGCTGTCGAACAGGGTGCTCAGCGCGTAGGTGCCCTTGCCGGCCTGGGCGACCGCGTCGTCGTAGTGGACGCCCCGGTAGCTGTAGGAGATGTACTCGGCGAGGCCCTCGACCCACCAGATGGTCGGGGTGGTCATCCCGGCGTCGAAGTCGCCGTAGAAGTCGTAGCGGCCGTCGAGGTAGTGGGTGTACTCGTGGTTGAGGTTCCAGATCTGGAACTGGGGGCGCAGCCAGGAGGCCTCGTGGGCGATGAAGCGGGCCTGGTTGCCGGCCTTGGCCGGGTCGCCCTCCTCGTACATGCCGCCGTTGTCGACGGCGATCTTGTACATCTCCCAGGCGTAGAGGCTGTAGTTGTAGTAGTCGTCGAAGACGACGACCTCCAGGCTGGTGTTGTTGTCGTTGGCGACCGGGCCGCCGTCCTTGACCACCTTGTGGAAGTAGGCGTCCTGGTTGACCAGGCTGGTGCAGGTGTCGGCGAGCTGCTGCGCGGTCATGTCCTGGGCGCGGATGCGCAGGTTGGCGTTGCAGGTGTGGTCGACGGTGAGCACCAGCGGGACGAGCTTGGCCGGGACGTCACAGGTGCCGTAGTAGGAGCAGTTGCCGCTGTCCTTGTTCTCCGCGAACCAGAGCAGGTTCATGGTGAGCGGTCCGGTGTTGCCGACCAGCGGGTAGCGGTTGACCAGGTCCTTGACGATCGGGCGGCCCTGGGCGCGCAGCGCGTCCTTGGCGACCAGGTTGCCGATCTGGATGCCGATCGAGGTGACCGGGTCGGAGCCGGTCAGCTGGGAGGCGTTGCGGGTGACGAAGCCCGCCATGCTGGTGGCGAAGGAGGGGTCGGCCTGCAGGGCGCCGACGAAGTCGGGCAGGTCGAAGCCGCGCTCGATGACGGTCTCGGTGTTGGCGACGGCGGCGGCCATGGAGCCGGTCCAGGCGCTGGAGTAGCCGTCCAGCAGGCGCTTGACGACGCCGGTGTAGCGGGCGTTCTCCTGGGCGCTGTCGATCAGGGTGACGGCTTCGGCGAGGGTGGCGCCGTTGGCCTCGGTGACGTCCTTGCTGTGCGGGGCGGCGAAGAAGCCGTCCAGCGCGCCGCGGACGGCGGTCTGCAGGGCGGTGCCGTACGGGCCGACGACGTCCTTGTTGTTCCACTGGACGTAGTAGCCGGCGCGCAGGAAGAGCACCAGCTGGCCGGCCGAGGTGGAGTCGTCGCCGGGGTAGGCGGCGGAGGCGTCGCGCAGGGCGTTGGCGACGCTGACCATCTGGGCCTCGTTGAACGCGGCCCTGGCGTTGTCGCCGGTCAGGGTGAACAGCGTGTTGACGCAGTCGAGGCCGGCGGCCTTGACCTGCTGGACCAGCGCGGCACCGGAGTTGCCGGTGAACGCGGACACGTCGCAGGCGTTGGCGGCGAGCTGCCGGGGCGCCTTGGCGTTCGTGCCGACGGTGCTGCCCGCCGTCGGGGCGTTGGCCTTGGCCCGCGCGTCCGAGGCGAGCGGCCGGGCGTCCCTGGGGGTGTCGGGCGACTTGGGCACGGGGATGGCGTGCGGCGCGGCGGGCTTGGCGGTGGGCGCGGTCGGCTTGCCCTGGGGAGTGGGGGCGGGCGCCGCGTGGGCCTGCGGTGCGAAGAGTCCGAGCGCGAGGAAGAAGGCGGCGCCGAGCGCAGGGAGTCTGCGCGCGTTCGCCTTCGCTATCCGGAAGGGACGCATGTGTGGGGGCCTCCGGGGCCGGTGGTGGCCGTGGTTGGGGACACGGCCGCTCCAATGTGTGACATGTAAAATGGCACACGGGTGGCGGCTGCGGGAAGCCCCGGGAGCGGAAAAGTTGTCAGACCCTGACGGGAGGCCCCCGATCGAGCGTCAAAGCCGAGGAATAAGCAGGAGCCCATGGTTCGTTCCTGCAAGTCATACGCAATAGTGTTGTCCCGGCACGATCAGCATCGCTCAACCCGCCGAAAGGGGCCGTGTCCTGATGGGCACCTACACGCTTCCCGACCTTCCGTACGACTACTCCGCGCTTGAGCGGGCGATGTCGGCCGAGATCCTGGAGCTGCACCACTCCAAGCACCACGCCGCCTACGTCAAGGGCGCCAACGACACCCTCGACCAGCTCGCCGAGGCGCGCGACAAGGACCAGTTCGGCGGCCTGGTCGGCCTTCAGAAGACCTTCGCCTTCCACCTGTCCGGCCACGTGCTGCACTCGCTGTTCTGGCAGAACCTCTCCCCGGAGGGCGGCGACCGCCCCGAGGGCGAGCTGGCCGACGCCATCACCGAGCACTTCGGCAGCTTCGAGGCCTTCAGGAAGCAGCTCACCACCGCCACCACCGGCGTCCAGGGCTCCGGCTGGGGCATCCTCTCCTGGGAGCCGCTCGGCAAGCGCCTGATCGTCGAGCAGGTCTACGACCACCACGGCAACGTCGGCCAGAACACCACGCCGCTGCTGGCCTTCGACGCCTGGGAGCACGCCTACTACCTGCAGTACCGCAACGTCCGCCCGGACTACGTCACCCGCCTGTGGGACGTCGTCAACTGGCAGGACGTCTCGGCCCGTTTCGCGGCCGTCACGGGCGCCTGACCTCGTTCGGGTGACGGGGAGGGCCCCGGACCGGTCGGGCGGTCCGGGGCCCTCCCTTCCCCTTCCGCTGCCCCTGTCCCTGCCTCGTTGCCGTCGCCTGGGCCGGGCCCGGGGCCGGGCCTCCTGAGGGCGGTCGACGATCAAGCCTTCACCTGCGATGACGGGGGATTTCGGGAACCCGTTCGACGGGGTTCACGTCATGAACCTCGGAGAGACCGCAGACAGGTGGGGGGCAGTCAGCCGATGGACCGCAAAGCACGGATGAAGGACCTGGCCGGCAGTCGGGTGGCGCTCGCGGTGGCGGCCGTCGCCCTGGCGGCGGGCGCCTGGGGGGTCGCCACCCTCGCCGGGCCGGACGGCGTCCCCCGGCAGGACATCGCACAGGAGCAGGGCACGTCCGCCGACGGCAGCGGCGGGGACGGCGCCAAGGGCGGCGACGGCGGCACGCAGCAGGGCAGCGGGATACCCGACGGCATCGCCCACGCCTCCGAGAGCGGGGGCAACGCCGTCAACATCACCATCGACGACGGCCCCGATCCGACCTGGACGCCGAAGGTCCTCGACGTCCTCAAGCGGCACGGCGTGAAGGCGACGTTCTGCATGATCGGACCGCAGGCCAAGGCCCACCCCGACCTGGTCAAGCGGGTCGTCGCGGAGGGCCACCGGCTCTGCGACCACACCGTGGACCACGACACCTCCATGGACAAGAAGCCCGTCGCGTACCAGGAGAAGGAGATCCTGGACGCGAAGAAGATGATCGAGGATGCCGCGGGCGGCGCCAAGGTGATGTACTACCGGGCTCCCGGCGGCTCGTTCACCCCCGACAGCCGGCGCATCGCCGCCGCGAACGGCATGCGTCCGCTCGGCTGGAACGTCGACTCGAAGGACTTCAACAAGCCCGGCACCGGCGCCATCGTGGACACCGTCAAGAAGGAGCTCCACCTCGGCCCGACCATCCTGTTCCACGACGGCGGCGGCGACCGCCAGCAGACCGTCGAAGCCCTCGACCAGGTGCTCACCTGGCTGAAGGCCCAGGGCCGCCCCACCGGCTACCCGGTCCAGACCACTCCGTGACGCGTCGCGTCACCCGGGCGGGGCGGTGCGGCGGTCGTGCCGCCACCGCCCCGCAACCGGTCGTCAGGGCGTGCCGAAGAAGCCGTCCAGGATGCGCTGGGCGGCCAGTCCGGCCGGGAGGGTGCCGGCGCGGACCCGGGCTTCCAGGTCGGGGGCCAGGCGCCGTACGTCGGGGTGCTCGTGCAGGCGGGCGTAGAGCTGGTCGTGGACCATCGCCCAGGTCCACTCGACCTGCTGGTCGCGGCGCTTGGCGGCCAGGGCGCCGGTGGCGTCGAGGACCTTGCGGTGCTGCTGGAGGCGCTCCCAGAGCACGTCGAGGCCGGCGTTCTCACGGCCGCTGCAGGTGAGGACGGGTGGGGTCCAGACCGCGTCGGGGGCCTGCAACAGCCGCAACGCGCCCGCGAGTTCGCGGGCCGCGGCGCGGGCGTCGGTCTCGTGCGGGCCGTCGGCCTTGTTGATCGCGATGACGTCGGCGAGTTCCAGGACGCCCTTCTTGATGCCCTGGAGCTGGTCGCCGGTCCGGGCGAGGCTGAGCAGGAGGAAGGTGTCCACCATGCCGGCCACCGCCGTCTCGGACTGGCCGACGCCGACCGTCTCGATCAGCACCACGTCGTAGCCGGCCGCCTCCATCACCACCATCGACTCGCGGGTGGCCTTGGCGACGCCGCCCAGGGTCCCCGAGGTGGGGGAGGGGCGGACGAAGGCCTGCGGGTCGACGGCCAGGCGCTCCATCCGGGTCTTGTCGCCCAGGATGGAGCCGCCGGTCCGGCTGGAGGTCGGGTCGACGGCGAGGACCGCGACCCGGTGGCCCTCCCCCGTCAGCATGGTGCCGAAGGAGTCGATGAAGGTCGACTTGCCGACACCGGGAACCCCGGTGATACCCACCCGGACCGCCCCGCCCGCGTGCGGCAGCAGCCGCTGGAGCAGCTGCTGCGCGAGCGCGCGGTGGTCGGGACGGGAGGACTCGACGAGGGTGACGGCGCGCGCGATCCAGGCGCGCGAGCCGTCGAGGACACCCGTCACGTAGCTGTCGAGGTCGATCGTCCGCGGAGGCATCGGCTCAGCGGCTCACAGCTCGTGGCCGAGCTCGGAGGCCAGGGCCGTCAGCAGGTCGTGCGCGGCGTCCGGGATGACCGTGCCCGGGCCGAACACCGCCGCCGCGCCCGCCTCGTACAGCGCGTCGAAGTCCTGCGGGGGGATGACCCCGCCGACCACGATGGTGATGTCCTCCCGGCCCGCCGCGGCGAGTTCGGCGCGCAGCGCGGGCACCAGGGTGAGGTGGCCGGCGGCCAGCGAGGAGACGCCGACGATGTGCACGTCCGCCTCGACGGCCTGCCGGGCGACCTCGGCCGGGGTCTGGAACAGCGGGCCGACGTCCACCGTGAAGCCGAGGTCGGCGAAGGCGGTGGCGATCACCTTCTGGCCGCGGTCGTGGCCGTCCTGGCCCATCTTGGCGACCAGGATGCGCGGCCGGCGGCCCTCGGCCTCCTCGAACCGCTCGACCAGGTCGCGGGTGCGCTGGAGGGCGGCCGACGGGCCCGCTTCGTCTCGGTACACACCGGAGATGGTACGGATCTGGCCGGAGTGGCGGCCGTACACCTTCTCCAGGGCGTCCGAGATCTCGCCGACGGTGGCCTTGGCCCGGGCCGCGTTGACGGCCAGGTGCAGCAGGTTGCCGTCGAGCGAGCCGCCGCGCTGCGGTCCGGCCTCGGCGGCCCGGGTGAGCGCGTTCAGCGCGTCCTGCGTGGCGGCCTCGTCGCGCTCGGCGCGCAGCCGGCGCAGCTTCTCGATCTGGCGGGCCCGCACCGCGGAGTTGTCGACCTTGAGGACGTCGATCTGCTCGTCGCTCTCCACCCGGTACTTGTTGACGCCGATCACCGGCTGGCGGCCGGAGTCGATGCGCGCCTGGGTGCGGGCGGCGGCCTCCTCGACGCGCATCTTGGGGATGCCGGCGTCGATCGCCTTGGCCATGCCGCCGGCGGCCTCGACCTCCTGGATGTGCTGCCAGGCGCGGGCCGCCAGGTCGTTGGTCAGCTTCTCGACGTACGCCGAGCCGCCCCACGGGTCGATGACCCGGCAGGTGCCCGACTCCTGCTGCAGCAGCAGCTGGGTGTTGCGGGCGATCCGGGCGGAGAAGTCGGTGGGCAGGGCGAGCGCCTCGTCGAGGGCGTTGGTGTGCAGCGACTGGGTGTGGCCCTGGGTGGCGGCCATCGCCTCCACGCACGTGCGGGTGACGTTGTTGAACACGTCCTGCGCGGTGAGCGACCAGCCGGAGGTCTGCGAATGGGTGCGCAGCGACAGCGACTTGGGGTTCTTCGGGTCGAACTGCTTGACCAGCTTGGCCCAGAGCAGCCGGGCCGCGCGCAGCTTGGCGACCTCCATGAAGAAGTTCATGCCGATCGCCCAGAAGAACGACAGCCGCGGCGCGAAGGCGTCCACGTCAAGCCCCACGTCCAGGCCCGCGCGCAGGTACTCCACCCCGTCGGCCAGGGTGTAGGCCAGCTCCAGGTCGGCGGTGGCCCCGGCCTCCTGGATGTGGTAGCCGGAGATGGAGATCGAGTTGTACCGGGGCATCTTCTGCGAGGTGTACGCGAAGATGTCCGAGATGATCCGCATCGACGGCTGCGGCGGGTAGATGTAGGTGTTGCGGACCATGAACTCCTTGAGGATGTCGTTCTGGATGGTCCCCGCCAGCTTCTCCGCCGGCACGCCCTGCTCCTCGGCGGCGACGATGTACAGCGCCAGCACCGGGAGGACGGCGCCGTTCATGGTCATCGACACCGACATCCGGTCCAGCGGGATGCCGTCGAACAGCTGGCGCATGTCGTAGATCGAGTCGATGGCGACGCCCGCCATGCCGACGTCGCCGGTGACGCGCGGGTGGTCGCTGTCGTAGCCGCGGTGGGTCGGCAGGTCGAAGGCGACCGAGAGGCCCTTCTGGCCGGCCGCCAGGTTGCGGCGGTAGAAGGCGTTGGACTCCTCGGCGGTGGAGAAGCCCGCGTACTGGCGGACGGTCCACGGCTGGTTGACGTACATGGTCGGGTACGGCCCGCGCAGGTACGGGGCGATGCCCGGGTAGGTCTCCAGGAAGTCCAGCCCGGCCAGGTCCGCCGCGGTGTACAGCGGCCTGACGCCGATGCCCTCGGGGGTGTCCCAGACCAGCTCGTCGACGTCCTTGCCGGTGGACTGCCGCCAGGCGGCCTGCCACTGGTCGTCCGAGACGTCGGCGGCGCCGCCGTCCAGCCCGATACCGGTGAAGTCGGGAATCATCGAGCCGCCTCGCTCTCGTCCTCGTCGGCGCCGCGCGCGCCGGTGATCTGGTCCAGCAGGGAGGTGAGGACGGCGACCGCGTCCCCGCCCGCGTGGATGAACCCGTCCACTCCGGCCGGGGCTTCGCCGAGCCGTCCGGCCAGCAGCACCTTCGCGGCGCCGGCCGCCTTCAGGGCGCCGGCGACGGCCTCGGCGTGCTCGCCGTACAGGGCGTCGCTGGAGCAGAGGCAGGCGACGGTGGCGCCGGAGGCGGTGAACGCCTCGGCGAACGCCGCCGGGTCGACGCCTTCGAGGGAGGTCGTCGCGATGCCGCCGGCCTGGAACAGGTTGGCCGCGAAGGTGGTGCGCGCGGTGTGCGCGGCGGCGGTGCCGATCGAGGCCAGGAACAGCTTCGGCCGCTCGCCGGTGGCCGCGAGCGCGGCGTCCGAGCGGTCCCGCAGCGCCTCGTACGCCTCGGCGCGGCGCACCTGCGGCAGGCCGCCGGCGAGCGCGGCCGGGGCCGGCTCGCGGACCAGCGGCTGCTCGTCCAGGTGCGGGAACTCGCTGACGCCGGTGACCGGTTCGCGCCGCTTGGCGAGCCTGACGGACCGCTCCGCCCAGGTCGCGGCGAGCCGCTCGCCGACCAGCCCGGAGCCGAGGGCGGCCTGCTGGCCGCCGGCCCGCTCGATCTCCTGGAACCAGGCCCAGGCGGCCCGGGCCAGCTCCTCGCCGAGCTGCTCGACGTACCAGGAGCCGCCGGCCGGGTCGATCACCCGGGCCAGGTGGGACTCCTCCAGCAGGATCGACTGGGTGTTGCGGGCGATCCGGCGGGCGAAGGCGTCCGGCTGGCCGAGCGCGCTGTCGAAGGGCAGCACGGTGACGGCGTCGGCGCCGCCGACCCCGGCGGCCAGGCAGGCGATGGTGGTGCGCAGCATGTTCACCCACGGGTCGCGGGCGGTCATCATCACCCGGGAGGTGACGGCGTGCTGACGCTGCGCCGAGGCCGCGGCGGACGCCCCGGACACCTCGGCGACGCGGGCCCAGAGGCGGCGTGCGGCACGGAACTTGGCGATCGTCAGGAACTGGTCGGCGTCGGCCGCGTAGCGGAACTCCAGCTGGCCGAGCGCGGCGTCGACCGACAGTCCGGCGGCCGTGAGCGCGCGCAGGTAGGCGACGCCGGTGGCGAGCGCGCAGCCCAGCTCCTGCGCGGGGGAGGCGCCGGCCTCGTGGTACGGCAGGGCGTCGACGGTCAGCGCCCGGACGTTCGGGTAGTCGGCGGCGCAGCGGGCCGCGAGCGCGGTGGCCTCGGCGAGCAGCTCGTCGGTGCGGGCGGTGTCGCCGGTGCGGGCCTGGAGGCCGAGCGGGTCGGCGCCGAGGTTGCCGGAGGCGTCGCCGGGGGAGACCTCGCGCTGCTCGTAGAGCTTGAACAACTGCTCGGCGGCGTCGGTGAATTCGGGTCCGGCGTCGAGTGCCACCGCGGCCAGGTCCAGGTACACGCCGGTCAGCGCCTCGGGCAGGGCGTCCACCGGGAGGGCCCCGCCGCCCAGTTCCAGCCAGAGCGAGCCGACGCCGTTCTCCAGGTCGGCCAGCACGGCCTCGTTGGCGCGCCGCCGGTCCGGGTCGGCGTGTCGCTGCCGCACGTCCCACCCGGCGACGGCCGAGCCCTGCGGCCGGCCGCCGCGGACGAACGGCGGGAAGCCCGGGTACCCGGGGTCGACCGCGGTGTCCTCGGCGGTGTACAGCGGGCGTGCACCGAGCCCGTCCTGGAGCTCGGTGGTGAGTGCCTGCTCGGCGGCGGCGCCGTCCTCGGGCTGGGCACCGGACTTGCGCAGCACGCCCTGGACGAGCTGCTGCCACTGCTCACGGTGCGCAGCCGGGAACTCGGCGGCGAGGGGGAGCCCTTCGGGCGGGACCTTCATGTGCGCAGGTTAGCGCCCGTTCGCGTACCCGCAGGAGGGGCGCCGTGTGTGACCTTTCCCTCGATTTGGCGCATTCTCAGCACTCCGCGGGGCGGGCCGTGCCATGGGCCGGCGATCACGGATCCGGCGGGGTCACCCGCGGCGGGAGCGGGGGAAGGAGCGCCGGCGGTCGGGC
Organism: Kitasatospora sp. NPDC101447; assembly: GCF_044767225.1. Lineage (NCBI taxonomy): Bacteria > Bacillati > Actinomycetota > Actinomycetes > Kitasatosporales > Streptomycetaceae > Kitasatospora > Kitasatospora sp. NPDC101447. Next base: position 71,956 of record NZ_JBIWNL010000003.1, on the reverse strand, counting down.
CGGGGTGAACCGGGGTGAACCGAGCTGAACCGCGGCCCCGGCGGCGCCCGTAGTCAATACCGATGGCACGGAACGCGATCGATGTCCCGTCATGGCCCCGAAACGTCATGATCAGGGGGATTGCGGAACCCCGCCCCTCATCTATTAAGTTACTTCGAAGAAGGTGGGCGGGGCAGCATCCCCCCGTTGCTCGCCCCGCCTGCCTTCGCCGTCCCCCGGCCCGTACGGGCCGGCCCCGGATTCCCCCGAAGGAGAGCCGACCGCCCATGGGAAAGCGCCGCAAGCCCAGCCCCCCCAGCCGGGCCCGTATGGCGGTCCTCACCACGGCCATGGCGGCCGGCGGCGCGGTCCTCGCCTCGGGCACCGCACACGCCGAGCCCGCGCCGACCCTCGCCTCCGTCAAGGAGCAGGTGGACAAGCTCAACGAGGAGGCCGAGCAGTCCATCGAGCGCTACAACGGCTTCCAGGCCCAGCAGCAGAAGCTCCAGGTCGACGCCAACCAGATCCAGGAGAAGGTGGTCCGGGGGCAGGAGGCGATGAACGAGCTGCGCACCCGGCTCGGGGCCGTCGCCGCCGACCAGTACCGGACCAACGGCATCGACGCGTCGGTCCAGCTGATGCTCGACTCCGACCCGTCCGGCTACCTGGAGCGCGCCGCGGTGCAGAACCAGGTCGCCGAATCCCAGGCGAACCTGCTGAAGCAGGCCCAGGACGAGCAGCGCAAGCTCGACCAGGACCGCGCCGAGGCCACCGCGACCCTCGCCTCGCTCGACGCGGTCGGCAAGCAGCTGGCGGAGCAGAAGAACGGCATCCAGACCAAGCTGGCGCAGGCGCAGGAGATGCTGAACAAGCTCAGCGCCGAGGACCGCGCCAGGATCAACGCCCAGCAGTCCGCGGAGAAGGCCAAGGCCGAGGCCAAGCAGGCCGCCGCCGCGGGCACCGCCGCCGCGGCGGACCGCGCCTCCCGCTCCGCCGATCGCCCCGACATGAACGCCCCGCTGCCGGCCGCCAGTGGCCGGGCCGCGGCCATCATCGCGTTCGCCCAGGCCCAGCTCGGCAAGCCGTACGGCTGGAGCAAGACCGGCCCGGACAGCTTCGACTGCTCCGGCCTCACCAGCCAGGCCTACCGCGCGGGGGGCCGCACGATCTCCCGGATGTCCCAGGACCAGTGGAACGACGGCCCGCACGTCGACCGCGCCAACCTGCAGCCCGGTGACCTGGTCTTCTTCTACGACGACCTGCACCACGTCGGGCTGTACATCGGCGACGGCAAGATGATCCACGCGCCGCGCACCGGCAAGAACATCGAGGTGCTCCCGATCTCCGTGATGCCGTACATGGGCGCCGTCCGGCCGGCCTGACCGCGCCCGCGGCGGCCCGGCCGCCGCACTGCCCACCGCAGGCCCGCTCCCGCTCCGGCGGCAGCGGGCCCGCGGCGTTCCGGGCCGGTCGCGGACGGCCCGCTGCGAGTGCTGCAGGTGCTACCGGCGTTACGGGTGCTGCAGGTGCCACCGGTGTTTCGGGTGCTACCGGTGCTACGGGTGCGGTGCGCAGGCCAGCAGGTACGGCAGCACCGGCAGCGCCAGCACCCCGAGCCGCCAGGCCGGCCGCCGTCGGCCGCCACCGGGGCGGGCCAGCCGCCGGACCCGGGCCAGCACCCCGGTGACGGCCACCCCCAGCGCCCCGCCGCCCGCCACCCCGCCGCCCGGGGACGGGACCCCGGCGGTCGCCAACGCGTAGAGCGCGGAGGCCAGTTCACCCCGGGACGCGTGCGCCAGCGCCGCGTCGTCGGCCGCCATCTCCAGCAGCAGCGCCACCTCCGAGCGCCCCAGCCGGGCCAGCGGCAGCGGTCCGAGGAGCAGCGCGAAGGTGTCCGCCGGCAGCCGGAACAGGTGGTGGCGGCCCCGGATGTGCCCGTGCTCGTGGGCGACGGCCGCGGCGAGCTGCCGTTCGTCCAGCAGCCGCAGCGTCCCGCGCGACAGCACCACCCGGGAGCGCCGTCCGGGCAGGCAGTACACGGTCGGGTGCGCGTGCTCCAGCACCAGTGCGTCCCAGCGCCCGTCCCGGACGGCGACCAGGTCCAGCACGGCCCGGTGCCGCCGCCGGGCCCGCCCGGTGCGGACGCCGACGGCGGTGACCAGGGCGGCGACCACCGCGCCGGCGGCGGCCAGCAGCCACCAGTCGTGGGTGTGCGGGAGGAGACCCCCGGCCGGCTCGGCGTGGGGGAGCAGGCCGAGCAGCCCGGCCGGCTCGTGGGCGAAGGGCTCCACCGCGTGGTGCGCCGCGAGCAGCAGGGCGACCGTGAACGAGGCCATCAGCGCGAGCCAGAGCCCCGCACCGGCCGCCGGACGGGCCTGGAGCCGCGCGGAGCCGGCCAGCCGCCGGGGCAGCAGCACCCCGGTCACCACCAGGTAGAGGACGAGCAGGGCGAGGGTCACTCCGGATCCCGGGACTTCACCTGTTCGAGGGCCGCGAGCAGGGCGGAGGCCTCGTCCCCGCTGATCCGGTCGATGAAGCGGAGCAGCGCGCCCGCCCGGTCGGGGGTGGTCTCCAGCGCCTGGTGCATCAGCCGGGCGGTGTACTCCTCGCGGGTGCAGGTCGGCTCGTACACCCAGGCGCGGCCGACCTTGTCACGGCGCAGCCAGCCCTTGGTGTGCAGGATGTCGGCGACCGTGGTGACGGTGGTGTACGCGACGGCGCGCTGCTGCTGCAGGTCGTCCACGACCTCGCGCACCGTGGCCGGTCGGCCCCAGGCCCAGAGCCGGTCCATGATCTCGGCCTCCAGATCGCCGAAGCCCCGTAGCACCGCCCTTGTCTCCCTCGCCGAGCCCACCGCCGGCGCCCTTCGCCCGCCGGAACGCGGCCCATGGTACGGCGAGCGCCGGGCGCCCGCCCCCGGCCTCCGGAGGCGGGCGCCCGGCGTCTTCCGGGTGGTGCCCAGGTGGTGTCCGAGCGGTGTCGACCGGTGCCCGGTACGTGTGCAACCGGTGATCGAACCCGACGGGCCGGGGTCAGGACAGCCGCCGCCCCAGCGGGATCCGGGACCGGGTGAACAGCGCGGCGAGCAGCCCCGCGACCACCGGCAGCACCAGCACCACCAGCAGCAGCTCGACCCACGGCGCGGTGATCAGCGCCGGCTTGGCCCCGAACCCGCTCGCCCGGGACTTCAGCAGCCCCACCGCCGGCACGAACCCGTTGGCCGCGCCGAGCAGCGCCCCCAGCAGGGCGATCAGCGCGCACTGCAGGCCCGCCATGCTCCGCCGGATCCGCGGCGGTGCGCCGACGGCGGCCAGGGTGGCCTGGTCCTGCCGGGAGTCGGCGGCCGCGAGGCCGGTGGCGATCCCGGCCGCGCCGAGCACGACCAGCCCGGCGAAGCCGGTGAGCGCCAGGGTGAGCGCGTCGCTCTTCGGCTGGAAACCGCGCTCGACCGACAGCGTGGCCATCCGGTCCAGCCGGATCGCAGCCGCTTCGGCGCGCTGCTGCGCCCGGCGGTCGGGCGGCGTGGCGGGCAGCCAGACCGAGCCGGTCGGCCGTGCGGAGAGCCCGAGGCGCGGCAGCGCGGAGGGCAGCACCATGCCCTGGGCGAAGCCCGCGGCGGCCTGGTTGTCGACCAGCACCGCGTCGATCGGGACCTCCTGGAGATCGGGCTTGGGCACCTCGCCCGGCTGCACCGCGCCGCTGCCGCCGCGCAGCATCAGCACGGCCTTCCCGTCGGCGCCCAGCAGGGCGCGGTCGAAGACCAGCAGCTTCCCCGCGGCCAGCGCCTGTTCGGCGGCCGGGTCGTGGACGGCGAACAGGTTGTGCAGCACGGTGGCGTCCCCGGCGGCCAGGTGCGGCGGGGCGCCGAGGCTGCGCCGGTTCACCGGGCCCTTGAGCTGGACGGTGCTGGAGCAGTTCTCGCAGAAGCGGTACATGACGTCGGCGAGGTCGCCGCGCGGGCCGAGGCCGGTCAGCTGCTCCTCCAGTTCGCCGCGCAGCCGGTCGAGCCGGGGCCCGTCGGTGGAGCTGGTGAGCTGGACGGCGCCGTACGGGGCCTGCGGCCGGTAGTCGCGCCGGTTCTCGGCGTCGGTGCTGGTGGTGTACACCCCGATGGCGACGGCGCCGGCCACCGCGGCCATCACCGCGGCCACCGCCGGTGCGGTGCGCGAGCGGTGCCGGGCGGAGTCGCGCAGCGCGAGCCGGGGCCCGAGCGGCAGCCTGCCGGCCGCCCGGCCGATCAGGGCGACCAGCATCGGGGTGCAGAGCAGCAGCCCGATCTCGGCGGTCACCGAGCCGCCGAGCACGGTGAGCGTCCGGGTGTCGTAGCCGCCGACGCCCGGCAGGTCGCGCTGCACGGCACCGGCGCCGTACACCGCGAGGACGCCGCCGAGGGCGACCAGCACCACGCCGCCGACGGTGACCGCGCGGCTGGGGCCGCGGACGGTGTCCCGGCCGGTGAGTCCGGCGGTGACGCTGCGGCGGGCGGCCTGCACGGCGGGCAGTGCGGCCGCGAGCAGGGCGGTGACCAGGCCGATCCCGGCGATCGCGAGCAGGTCCAGCGGCGGCAGGGCGAGGTGTCCGAACCGTGCGCCGCCGACCCGTTCGATCTGCGGCCGGAGCACGGCGACCAGCCCGGTGCCGAGCGACACCCCGGCCAGCGCCCCGGCCGCGCCGAGGACCAGCCCGCCGCCGAGGACCACCGCGCCGACGTGGGTGCGGCTGCCGCCGGCGGCGCCGAGCAGGGCGAGCTGGCGGCGGGAGCGGCGGGCGCCGACCGCGAAGGCGGGCCCGGCGAGCAGGGCGACCTCCAGCAGCGCCATGCCGGTGACGGTGGCGACGACGATCTCGGTGTTGTCGCCGGTCGACAGGTCGCCGAAGCGGTGCGCGTCGCGGTAGTAGGGCACGGCCTGCTCCGGCGGCGGGGCGAGCGCCACCGAGCGGGCGGTGAGCGTGAAGCCGTGGGCGTTGAACCGCTGCACCGCGGCCCAGTCGAGCGCGGTTCCGGACGGCAGCCGGACCAGCCAGGCGGCGCGCTCGGCCGGACGCTGCTCGGCGGCGGGCCGGCCGGTGGCCTGGGCGGCGGCCAGCTGGTCCAGCAACTCGCCTGGCCGGGCGACGAGTTCGACCCGGCCGAGCTCGTCCGGGTGCTCCACGACACCGGTGATGGTGAAGGTCGTCCCGTCCAGTCCCTGGACGGTGGTGGTGCCGCCCGGCCGGAGCCCGGAGCGGTCCAGGAACGCCCGGGTGACGGCCACCTCGCGCGGGGCGCTCGGGGCGCGGCCCTCGACCAGGTCGATCCGGCCGTGCCAGATCGGGTCGGCGAGGTTCGCCTCGGTGGTGAGCGTGCGGACCAGGCCCTCGGGTGAGGTCGCACCGCTCTCCGGCCCCGGACGGGCCGGGGTGAGCGCGCTGCCGGACGGCAGCAGCGAGCCGACCAGGCCGACCGGGTCGGCGGTCGCGCCCTTCTGCTGTTCGGCGGTGGGCTGCTCCCCCGGGCGGGGCTGGACGACGAGGACGCCGTCCTCCGCGACCGGCGCCTGTTCGACGGTGCGGCCCGGGTCGAGGGCGGTGACCAGGGCGTCCGCGCCGCCGACCACCCGCTCGACCCGCTCGGCCGGGGTGAGCTGCCCGCTGCGGTGGACCACGTCGGCGCCGGTGACGCCGAGCACGGGAAGGGCGATCATGGCGGCGATCAGGGCGCTGCGGCCCTTGGCCCGCAGGGCGTCGCGGCGGGCGATGCGCAGGGCGACCCGCCAGGCTCCGAGCCTCACCGCGTCACCCCGCCGATCGAGCCGGGGCGGTGGCCCGTCGTCGGACGGTCCGGGGAACGGTCGTACGCGGAACCGTCGTCGGTGGAAGGGCCGTACGGGGAACGGTCGTACGCGGAACCGGCGTCGGGGGAAGGGCTGTCGGCGGACCGGTGACCGGTGGACCGGTGGCGGGCGGATCGGGGGCCGCGGCTCTCGGAGTCGACCGCGCCGTCCCGGAGGTGGACCACCCGGTCCGCCCAGGCGGCGTGCGCGGCCTCGTGGGTGACCATCATCGCGGCCGCCCCGGCGTCGCAGCGGGCGCGCAGCACCCCGAGCACGGCCTCGCCGGTGGCGGAGTCGAGCGCGCCGGTCGGTTCGTCGGCGAGCACCAGGCGCCGCTCGCCGATCAGGGCGCGGGCGATCGCGACGCGCTGCTGCTGGCCGCCCGACATGTCGTCGGGGAAGCGGTCGGCCAGTTCGCCGATGCCCAGCTCCTCCAGCGCGGCCAGCGCCTCCCGGCGGGCCCGGCGCCCCGGGACGCCGTCGAGTTCGCGCGGCAGGGCGATGTTCTCGGCGGCGGTGAGCGCCGGGATCAGGTTGTAGTCCTGGAAGACGTACCCGATGGAGCGTCGCCGAAGGTCGGCGAGCCTGCCCCGGCCGAGCTTGCCGAGCGGGACCCCCTCCACCAGGACCTCGCCGTCGCTGGGCCGGTCCAGCCCGCCGGCCAGGGTCAGCAGGGTCGACTTGCCGGAGCCGGACGGCCCCATGACGGCGACGAACTCCCCGGGGTGGACGGCCAGGTCGATGCCGCGCAGGGCGTGCACCTCGGCGGCGCCCCGCCCGTGCACCCGGGTGACGTTGGCCAGTTGCAGGACGGGCCCCGGTCGGGCCGGATCGGTGGTGGACACACTTCCCCCTTGTGAGCTTCTCGACTGCATATGTCGGTGAACTATATATGCCGGGAGATGAAGTTCAAGGCGGACCCGCCGCGGGTCGGGCTCGGTCAAACTTCTACAAAGGTGTCGAAGAAGAGTCGGGAGGTGTCGGGGAGCCGAGGGGCGTGCGAGAGGCAGGGGTGCGGGAGGGGCGGGGAGAGGCGGGGAGAGACGGGGCAAGGCGCGGACGGCCGTGGTCCGAGCCGGGCGGCCCGGCGCCCGTCCGAGGGGGTAGAACGGAAGGACCGTCACATGAGCCGCCTGGGAGGCCCGATGCCGAGCCCCGATCCGAAGCACGGACCGTTGGTGCTGATGCTGCTGGTGCTGACCGTGGTCACCGGAGTGGTGGACGCGGTCAGCTACCTCGCACTCGGTCACGTCTTCGTCGCCAACATGACCGGCAACGTGGTGTTCCTCGGCTTCGCCATCGCCGGGGCGCCGAACCTCTCCGCCATCGCCTCGCTGGCCGCCCTGGCCGCGTTCCTCCTCGGCGCCCTGGCCGGCGGCCACCTCGCCCGCCGCCTGCCCGGCCACCGCGGCCGGCTGCTGACCACCGCCGTCGGCGTCCAGGCGGCGCTCGTCGCGACGGGTACCGTCCTGGCGGCGGTCGTCGGCCACACCTCCGACCCGGCCCGCTACACCCTGATCGGGCTGCTCGGCTTCGCCATGGGCGGCCAGAACGCGGTGGTCCGCGCACTGAAGATCCCCGACCTCACCACCACCGTGCTCACCATGACGATCACCGCCCTCGCCGCCGACCTCACCGGCCCCCGCCGCTTCGCCTCCGCGGTCTGGATGTTCGCCGGTGCCCTCCTCGGCGCGGTCCTCGTCCTGCACGCCGACGTCCCCGGCGCCCTCGGCCTGGCCCTCGCCCTCCTCCTCGCCGTCGCCGTGGTCACCCACCGGAGCGCCGGGTCCACCCCCGCCCCGGAGTGGACCAAGCCCTTGTGAGCGGGCGCGCGGCGGACCCCGCCCGCCCGTCCGGGGTCGTCGGGTGCGCCCGCCGGGCGGCCCCGGGCCCCGAGCCGGGTTCGTCCGCCAGGCGTTGCCGCCCCGCCGTGCCGGGCGGCTCAGTCCTCGTGGCGGTGCCCCGCGCGGCCGCTCCAGAGCGGTTCGAGCCGGGACCAGCCGTCCGTCCAGGCCGTTTCGGCGCGGCGGTCGAGGGCGTGCAGGCGCAGACGGAGGGCGAGGACGACGAGGGCGAGCAGAGTGAGGAGGGTGCCGGTGCCGGCGCAGGCCGCGGAGACGGCGAGGGCGGCGCGGTCGACCGGGGGAGGGGAGGCGTCGCCGGCCGCGTCGATCCAGATCGACACGCTGCTGCCGGCGGCGGCCGGGCGCAGGGCCTGGACGGTGCCGGCGTGCGCGGTGCCGTCGGGGGCGGTCCAGGTGGCCTCGACCTCGGTCCGGCTGTTGTGGCCCCCGGCGAACCGCCCGCCGCCGGCGGCGGTTTGGCCGGGGACGGTGCGGATCACGGCGTCGACCTGGTGCAGTCGCGCGCGTTCGATGTCGGCCTGGGGCGCGGTGATGCGGAACAGCAGCAGTGCACCGACGGTCGAGACCGCGAGGACGAGCGCCGCGCCGAGGGCGGCGAGCAGCCAGGCCCGGGCGCGGGAGCGGTCGAGCGGGCGGGCGAGGGGTTCGTGCCGGGCACCGAGGGCCCGCCGCAGCTGACGGCCGGTTCGCTGCGGGAGCGACGCGGGCCTGGCCGTGCGGGGTGTGTCGGACACGTTGACGGCTCCTCAGGGGCGCGGGGGAGTACGGCGGTTCGCCACCAATTTCCACCCGTCGGGCCCCGGGCACAAGAGTCGTGCGCGCTCGGAGGACCGCTGTCGCCGCGAGCCGGCCGCCACTTCCGTCGTTCGTTCCGCCGTCCGTCCCGCCAGTGCCGCTCGGCCCCGCAGCCGGGACGTTCGGCCCTCGGCAGCAGTGGCCCCGCCGGGGCAGGCTGGGTACCGGCGGCGCCCCCCGTGCCTGGGCGCGGCCGTGGCCCGGTTCGACCGTGGGGGTGCCGGGCCGAGGTACGGGGCAGGGGGTGGTCGCGCGGCCACCCCCTGCTTTCCGTGCGCGACTTCGCCTCCGGAACAGGTGTTTCCCCGGTCAGGGCCGCATTCTCGCCGATCGCCGGGCCGGCGGCGGCCCGCAATGGCTGAGCGCCGTCAGTGCCGGCATCGCAACGGCTGAGCGCCGTAACTGCTGGCGCCGCAACGGCCGGCACCGCAACGGCTGAGCGCCGTCACGGAGCCGACCACCGCGCCGGTCGCCCCGTCGCCCGCGCTCAGCGGACGACGGGGTAGCCGTGCGTCCCGTCCCGCCGCACGCCGTCCAGGCCGGGCAGCCAGCTGCCGAGGACCAGCGCGGACGGGTAGAACATCGGCTCCGGCAGCTCGTCCACCGCGAAGCGCTCCCAGCCGGCGCAGGCGTGCGGCTCGGTGACCACCGCCTCGGCCAGGCTGGGCGGGGCCAGGACGGCGGCGGTCAGCCGCGGCCGGCCGAGCTCGTGGTCGAGGTGCACGGCGAGCACCCGCATCCCCCCGGCCGGCAGCACGATGCCGGTCTCCTCGGCGAGTTCGCGGGCCGCGGTCTGTTCGAAGGACTCGCCCGGGTCGACCTTGCCGCCCGGCAGGCTCCAGGTGGGCGGCTCACCGGCGGTGGTGCGTCGGCCGACCAGCACCCGGCCGTCCCCGGTGGGCACGATGATCCCGGCGCCGAGCATCGGTGCGGTCGTCCCGGCCTGCGGTGGGGTGGTCAACTCGGGCTCTCCTTCGGATGGTTACCAGTTGGCGCGCTCGTAGTCCTTGAGGAAGCAGCCGTACAGGTCCTCGCCCTGCTCGCCGCGCACGATCGGGTCGTACACCCGGGCCGCGCCGTCGACCAGGTCGAGCGGGGCGTGGAAGCCCTCCTCGGCGAGGCGCATCTTGTCCGGGTGCGGCCGCTCGTCGGTGATCCAGCCGGTGTCGACGGCGGTCATCAGGATGCCGTCGCTCTGGAACATCTCCTGCGCGCTGGTGCGGGTGAGCATGTTGAGCGCGGCCTTGGCCATGTTGGTGTGCGGGTGGCCGGCGCCCTTGTAGCCGCGGGTGAAGACGCCCTCCATCGCGGAGACGTTGACCACGTACTTGCGGCGGGACGCGGACGCGGCCATCGCCGGGCGCAGTCGGCTGATCAGGATGAACGGCGCGGTGGAGTTGCAGAGCTGCACCTCCAGCAGTTCGACCGGGCCGACCTCGCTGACGGTCTGCACCCAGCTGTTGGTGTCCGCGAGGTCGGGCACCAGGCCGCCGGCGTCGATCGCGGTGCCGGCCTCGATCCGGGCGGGGGTGGCGGAGCCGGTGACCAGCGCGAGCGAGGTGACGTCCTCGGCGGCCAGCCGCTGCTCGCCGCCGGTCGCCTGGTGGGGGAGTTCGGGCAGGGCGACGCCGCCGCTGCCGAAGCGGCCGATGGTGGTGGCCTGCGGCAGCTCGCCGGCCGGCAGCGGGGCGGACTCGGCGTTGACCAGCTCGCGGTAGGACTCCGGCGGGCGGCGCACGGTCTGCGCGGCGTTGTTGATCAGGATGTCCAGCGGGCCGTCGGCGGCGACCTCGTCGGCGAGGGCCATGACCTGGGCCGGGTCGCGCAGGTCGATGCCGATGATCTTGAGGCGGTGGATCCAGTCGGCGCTGTCCGGCATCGCCTTGAAGCGGCGGATGGCGTCGTTGGGGAAGCGGGTGGTGATGGTGGTGTGGGCGCCGTCGCGCAGCAGCATCAGCGCGATGTACATGCCGATCTTGGCCCGGCCGCCGGTGAGCAGCGCACGCTTGCCGGTGAGGTCGGCGCGGGCGTCGCGGCGGGAGCGGTTGAGCACCGCGCACTTCTGGCAGAGGTTGTGGTAGAACGCGTCGACCTCGACGTACCGCTGCTTGCAGGTGTAGCAGGAGCGCGGGCGCTCCAGGATCCCGGCGATCTCGGTGGTGGTGACGGTGGTCAGGCCGAAGGCGCCGGCCGTCTCGTCGTCGATCCGGGTCGGCGCACCGGTGGCGGTGCGGGCGGTGACCGCGCGGTCGTTGGCGGTCTTGCGGGCCCGGGTCTCCTGGCGGCGGCGCTGCTTGAGGGTGCGGAATATGCCGCCCACGGCCTGCCGGACGGTGATCGCGTCCGGGTGGTCGACGTGCAGCTCGTCGAGCTCGGCGATCACGTCGAGGCAGAGCTTCAGCCGTTCGGGGTCGAGGCCGGGACCGTAGTCGATCTCCTCCTCGGTGCCCTCGTCCTGGCCGTGCTGGATGTCCGTCTGCCCGATGCCCACGCCTGCTGCCGCTTTCCCGTTCGCCTCGCCCATTACCGCGTGAATGCTACGGGAGTCGTCCCGACCGGGGCGAAAAGCCGACGTCGGAGGCAGTCTTTGGATGATCCTCCAGGTCTACGCGCGGAGCTTTGATCACGGTTTGTGCACAGCCCCAGCAATGTTCCTCGAACTGGCTTTTGCCCCCGCCCTCACGGAGAATCGAATGCTGGGTGCAGGGCGCCCGAGTGCGCCCCGACGGCATCGCCGCAACCGCACCCGAGGTGTAATTTCTCCCAGCCAGAGAGCCCCCTTCATGCGCTTCCTGAACGACCTCAAGCCCTCGTACGACCTCACGTACGACGACGTCTTCATGGTCCCCAGCCGTTCCGCCGTGGGCTCCCGGCAGGGCGTGGACCTCTCCTCGAACGACGGCACCGGCACCACCATCCCGCTGGTCGTGGCCAACATGACCGCCATCGCCGGCCGCCGGATGGCCGAGACCGTCGCCCGCCGCGGCGGACTGGTCGCCATCCCGCAGGACATCCCCACCGAGGTCATCGCCGAGGTCATCTCCTGGGTCAAGCAGCGCCACCTGGTGTTCGACACCCCGATCACCCTCGCCCCGGGCGCCACCGTCGCCGAGGCGCTCTCGCTGCTGCCCAAGCGCGCGCACGGCGCGCTCGTGGTCGTCGAGGACGGCAAGCCGGTCGGCGTGGTCACCGACTCCGACTGCCAGGGCGTGGACCGTTTCACCAGCCTCGCCGACATCATGTCCCGCGACCTGCTGCTGCTCGACGAGTCCATCGACCCGCGCGCCGCCTTCGAGAAGCTCACCGAGGGGCACCGCAAGCTCGCCCCGGTGGTCGACGGCGAGGGCCGCCTGGTCGGCATCCTCACCCGCAAGGGCGCGCTGCGCGCCACCCTGTACACCCCGGCCGTGGACGCGGCCGGCAAGCTGCGGATCGCCGCCACCGTCGGCATCAACGGCGACGTCGCGGGCAAGGCCAAGGCCCTGATCGAGGCCGGTGCCGACGTGCTGGTGGTCGACACCGCGCACGGCCACCAGGAGTCCATGATCAGCGCGCTGCGCGCGGTGCGCGGCCTGGACCCGCAGATCCCGATCGTGGCCGGCAACGTGGTCTCCGCCGCCGGTGTCCGCGACCTCGTCGAGGCGGGCGCCGACATCCTCAAGGTCGGCGTCGGCCCGGGCGCCATGTGCACCACCCGGATGATGACCGGCGTCGGCCGGCCGCAGTTCTCCGCCGTCCTGGAGTGCGCCGCCGAGGCGCGCCGGCTCGGCAAGCACGTGTGGGCGGACGGCGGCGTGCGGCACCCGCGCGACGTCGCGATGGCGCTGGCCGCCGGCGCCTCCAACGTGATGATCGGCTCCTGGTTCGCCGGGACGTACGAGTCCCCGGGCGACCTGCAGACCGCCGCCGACGGCCGCCAGTACAAGGAGAGCTTCGGCATGGCCTCGGCCCGCGCGGTCAGCAACCGCACCGCCCAGGACTCCTCGTACGACCGGGCCCGCAAGGCGCTGTTCGAGGAGGGCATCTCGCACTCCCGGATGTTCATCGACCCGGCTCGCCCGGGCGTCGAGGACCTGATCGACTCGATCATCGCCGGCGTGCGCAGCTCCTGCACCTACGCGGGCGCCAACAGCCTGGAGGAGTTCCACGAGAAGGCGATCGTGGGCGTCCAGAGCGCGGCCGGCTACGCCGAGGGCAAGCCGCTGCACTCCAGCTGGGCCTGATCGACCGCGGCCGCGGCCGCGGCGCAGACGCCCGCCGCCTCGGTGCCTGCTGCGTCGCTGCCCGGTCCACCACCGTCGGCTCCGCCACCGTCCGCTCCGGCGGATGATCCACCGGCCGGCCGGTTCCTCGCCTCGGGGAGCCGGCCGGCCGGCGCCGGTCCGGGGGCGTCCCGTCCGCCGCGCAGCCCCAGCGGGAGCAGCAGGGCGCGGCCGAGCAGGCCGACCGAGCCGTCCAGCGCGGTGGCGAAGGCCCGGGCCGCGCCGGGCAGGTGCCGCAGCTCCCAGAGCGCCTCGACGGCGGACCAGGCCCCCTCGCGGGCGGTCTCGACCGACCAGGTGCCGAGCAGGTGGGTGAGCGGCTCGGCGTGCTCCAGCAGGTCGGGCCCGGGCATCAGCCGCTCCCGGACGGCCGTCTCCACCTCGGCCAGCACCCCGTTGATCCGGTGGTAGTCCTCCTCGACCGCGGCCGGTCCGCAGCCCCGGCGGTGGCAGGTGTCCACGACGGCCAGCGGCAGGTCGTGCTGGATGTGGGCGTTCATCCCGGCCAGGGCGAACTGCAGCGGGTGCACGCCCGGGTGGGCGCGCAGCGCGAACAGGGCCCGCCAGCAGGCGGGCGGCTCCCGCCCGGCCGCGTCGGCGGCCACGGCCCGCAGGTACCGCCGGGCGAACAGCACGTCCAGCTCGGCCATCGCCGCGGGGTCGGCGAAGTACCCGCCGGCGAGCCGGTCGCGGACCGCCGCCGTGACATCGAGGTAGAGCCGGTTGAACACCGCCACGCCGTCGGCCTCGGGCAGCCCTGCCCCGATCTCCCGCAGTCGGCCGAGCACCTCCTCCACCGTGTCGGCCTCCGCGCGGGCGGATTCCTCCGTGGCCGTGCCGGTGGCCGTGGCCGTGGCCGTGGCTGTCCCTGTGCCGGTGGCCGCGTCGGCTGCCGTCGTACGATCCACCGCCGTGTCGGGCATGTGCCACCCTCCGATGTCGATCGTGCACTGATCGCATCATCGTGACAGTGCGGCCCGGCGCCGCACGGGCACGGCACGCCGGGGCCCGGCCGGGCGGCGCGCCTCAGCCCAGCTCGTACTCCAGGACGAAGGTGTGGGCGCCGGACTCGTCGACGGTCAGGTGGAACTCCCCGGTGATCCCGGCCAGCTCGCCCGCGCCCGTGCCCGGCACCACGCGTATCGTCGTGGCGGCGGTGTCCCAGGCCGCGTGCTGGAGCACGAACGAGCCCTTGCGGCCGTCCAGTTCACCCGTCACGTGCTCCACCGCGACGTACGACGCCGGGCCGCCGGAGGGGCCTCCGACGGAGAGCATCCGCACCTCGCTCGTCCCGCTCAGCGCGCCCGTGAAGGTCTTGGCGATCCGGATCCGCCCGAAGGACGCGCCCTCGCGCTCCTCCGTCTCCACCGGTTCGAACGCCGTCAGTTCGAACGACCCCTCGGCCCTGGACCCCATGGCACAGTCCCCTCGTCGATTGCGCAACACGTCCCGCCGGCGGGCTCCCCGCCGATCGCGTACCGAGCCTGGCACACGGCACTGACAATCGCGCCCGAGCGGCCGAGCGGCCGAGCACCCAAGGACCCAAGCACGAAAGGCCCGAGCGCCCGGCGCCGCCCGGCACGGCTCCCGGTCACGGCTCCCAGCGCACCGCCAGCACCGCCGCGTCGTCGGCCAGCCCGGAGTCCCCGACCCAGCCGCCGACGTCCGTCAGCACGGCGTCCAGCACGTCCGCCGGGCTCCCGCCGTGCAGTCCGGGCAGCCGCTGTGCCAGCGGGTAGAACCGCCCGCCGGCGTCCCGGGCCTCCGACACGCCGTCGGTGTGCAGGAGCAGCAGGTCGCCCGGCTCCGGGTCGAAGCGCCGCGTCGGATACTCCTCGCCGGTCAGCGAGAGCAGCCCCAGCGGCGGCGCCGGGAACGGGGGCTCCAGCTCGCTCACCCGGCCCGCCCGGCGCAGCAGCGGGGACGGGTGGCCGCAGTTCACCACCCGCACCGGCCCCCGGTCCGGCGCCACGTCGAGCAGCACCGCGGTGGCGAACCGGTCCCCGTCCGGGCGGGCCGTGAGCGCCGCGTCCAGCCGCTCCGCGAGCCGTCCGGGGTCGGGCTCGGTCCGCGCGGCCTCCCGGAACACCCCCAGGACGTCCGCGGCCGTCTCCACCGCGGGGAGCCCGTGCCCCTGGACGTCCCCGAGCAGGATCCGCACCCCGAAGCGGGTCTCCACCACGGCGTACAGGTCCCCGCCGATCCGCGCCTCGGCCGCGGCCGCGACGTAGCGCACCGCCACCCGCAGCGGCCCGATCCGCTCGGCCGGCGGCCGCAGCAGGGCCCGCTGCGCCGCCTCGGACACCGTCCGGACCTGGAACAGCTCCCGTTCGCGGGCCGCCACCAGGACGACGCTGGCGGCGCTGGCCAGCGTCGAGGCCAGCACCGTGACCGGCACGCTGATCCGGACGGAGAGCGGCAGCTGCGCGTTGGCCGACTCCAGCAGCCCGACCGCGAGCAGCGCCGCCGCGCCGACCAGCAGCGGCACCCGGGCCCGCCGGGTGGTGGCCCCGGCGAGGACGGGGGCCACCGCGAGCAGCGGCGCCAGGGTGGTCCCGGGGCCGATGGCCAGGGCGGCCACCACGGCGGCGACCAGCAGCAGGAGCGAGCCGTACAGCAGCATCCGGGTCCGTCGGGGCAGGTGCAGCGGCGGCACCCCGTCCGGGCCGTCGGCGGTCACGCGTCCTCCTGTGGTCCGTCGGAAGGTCCGACCGGGGTCCGGCAGACGGCCGGCGCGGGGCCGGCGGGGATGGGCGGATGGTCGGCGGCCCCCGGGGGTGCGGGGGCCACCGGTCCACTCTCCCCGCCCCGACCCGGGTCAGCACCTCGACCGGGTCCGGTCCGGCCCCCGGCCGCGGACGGCGGCGGCGCCCCTGCCTGCGAACGGAGGCAACCCCGCGCCCGCGAACGGAGGCAGCCTCGCCCGCCGGACGGCGGCAACCCCGCGCCCACGAACGGCGGCGCCCCGCCCGCCGGACGCGGCCGCACCTCGCCCGCGGCTCCGGCGGGGCCGCGCACTACGCTGGGCCGGGAGATGAGACGCAAGAGCCGCCGCCCGGCCTCCCCCCTCCCGCAGCGCCACGGCGTGGACCCGGTGCACCTCCGGCTGCCGCCGGAAGGCCCCTGGCCGACCGTGCGCGACCACCTGGTCGAGCGGCTGCCCGCCGTCCCGGCCGCGCGGATCGACGCCGCGCTGCGCGACGGCGAGATCGTCGGCGAGCACGGCCCGATCACCCCGGACGAACCGTTCCGCCCAGGTACGCACCTGTGGTTCCACCGGGACCTCCCGCCGGAGGTGCGCGTCCCCTTCGACCTGGTCGTGCTGCACCGCGACGAGCACCTGGTGGTCGTGGACAAGCCGCACTTCCTGGCCACCACCCCGCGCGGCAGCCACGTCACCGAGACGGCGCTCTCCCGGCTGCGGCACGCCCTGGAGCTGCCCGAGCTCAGCCCCGCGCACCGCCTGGACCGGCTCACCGCCGGCCTGGCCATGTTCGTGGTCCGCCCCGAGGACCGCGGCGCGTACCAGACGCTGTTCCGCGACCGCCTGGTGCGCAAGGAGTACCGGGCGATCGCCCCGTACGACCCGGAGCTGAGCCTGCCGCGCACCGTGCGCAGCCACATCGTCAAGGAGCGCGGGGTGATCGCCGCGCAGGAGATCGACGCGCCGCCGAACAGCGAGAGCCGGATCGACCTGCTGGAGCGCCGCAACGGCCTGGCCCGCTACCGGCTGCGCCCGCTCAGCGGACGCACGCACCAGCTGCGGCTGCACATGAGCGGCCTCGGACTGCCGATCCTCGGTGACCCGGTGTACCCGGTGGTGCTGCCGGAGACGGCCCCGGACGACTTCCGCCGCCCGCTGCAACTGCTCGCCTCGGCGGTCGAGTTCACCGACCCGCTGACCGGCCGCGAACGCCGCTTCGAGAGCCGCCGCACCCTGGCGGCCTGGACCGACCCGCAGGCGTGGGCCGAAGGCCCCGGCGTCGGGCCCGCCGGGGAGCCGGTCGGGGAGCCGGTCGGGGAGCCCGCCGGGCGGTCCGTCGGAGAGCCGTCCCGGGAGCCCGTCCGGAAGGCCGTCCGGGAGCCCGTCGGGGAGTCCTAGGACCGTCCGGCGGACTAGTCCCAACGTCCGACCCGGTCCCGGTCCCGGTGGCCGATCCGCCGCCCGCCCGGCGGCGGGATGGTTGCCGCATGAACGCCGCACAGCGCACCGCCGCACCGCACACCGCCCCCGTCGCTCTGGTCACCGGCGCCTCCCGGGGCCTCGGCCTGGCCCTCGCGCACGCCCTCGCCGCCGACGGCTGGCAGCTGGTGATCACCGCCAGGGGCGCGGCCGGACTCGCCGCCGCCGAGGCGGACCTGGCCGCCGTCACCAAGGTCGTCGCGCTGCCCGGCAGCGTCGTCGACGACGACCACCGCGCCCGCCTCGCCGAGGCCGCCGAGCGCCTCGGCGGCGCGAGCCTGCTGGTCAACAACGCCGGCACGCTCAACGGCGCCGCCGCCCCCGGATCCGAGCCGCTGCCCCGGCTGGCCGACCACCCGCTGCCGGACCTGCTGGAGACCTTCGAGGTGAACGCGCTCGCCCCGATCGCCCTCACCCAGCTCGTCCTGCCCCAGCTGCGCGGGCACGCCGGCGCCGTCCTCAACATCAGCTCCGACGCCGCGGTGGAGGCCTACGCCGGCTGGGGCGGCTACGGCGCCAGCAAGGCCGCGCTCGACCTCGCCACCGCCGTCCTCGCCCGGGAGGAGCCGGAGTTGCGGGTCTGGGCGGTCGACCCGGGCAGCATGCGCACCCGGATGCTCCAGGAGGCGAGCCCGGGCGACGACATCTCCGGTGAGCCACTGCCCGAGCAGGTGGCGCCGCTCCTGCTCGGCCTGCTCCGCGACCGCGCCCCGTCCGGCCGCTACCGGGCCGAGGACCTGGCCGTCCCGGTGGCGGACCCGGCCGTCCCGGCAGCCGACCGGGGTGGGCGATGACCGCGACCACCGACTTCGGCTCCGGGTCCGACTCCGGGATCGACGGGTTCGACGGGATCGACGGGTTCGACGGGTTCGACTCCGGCCTCACCGTCCCGCCCGAGTTGTCCGCCCGGGCGCCGGCGGAGGCACGCGGCACGGCCCGGGACGGCGTGCGGATGCTGGTCGGCCGGCGTACCACCGGCGCCGTCGAGCACCACCGCTTCACCGACCTGCCCGAGGTGCTGGGCCCGGGGGACCTGCTGGTGGTCAACAACTCGGCGACCCTGCCGGCCGCGCTGCCCGGGCGGCTGCCCGACGGCACACCCGTCGCGGTGCACCTCTCCTCCGCCCAGCCGGACCGGCACGGCGCCCACCTGGTCGAGCTGCGCCGCGTCGTGCCCGGGCAGGCGGCGGCGTACTACCCGCCGGAGGAGTCCCCGGCCCGCGCGGGCCTGCGGGTCGCCCTGCCCGCGGGTGGTGCGGCGGTGCTGACCCGGGCCCTCACCGCCCGCCTCTGGTACGCCGAACTCGCCCTTCCGGCCCAGCTGTTGCCGTATCTGGCGGCGCACGGCCGGGCGATCCGCTACGGCTACGTGGACCGCGAGTGGCCGATCGACGCCTACCAGACGGTCTTCGCGACCGTCCCCGGCAGCAGCGAGATGCCCAGCGCGGCCCGCCCGTTCACCGCCGAGGTGGTGGCCCGGCTGGCCGCCCGGGGGGTGCTGGTCGCGCCGGTCACCCTGCACACCGGGGTGGCCTCGCCCGAGGCGCACGAGGCCCCGTACGCCGAACGCTTCCACGTCCCCGCCGCCACCGCCCGCCTGGCCGGCCACGTCCGGGCCGACGGCGGCCGGGTGATCGCCGTCGGGACCACCGTGGTCCGCGCCCTGGAGTCCGCCGCGGCAGCGGACGGCTCGCTCCGGGAGGCCGACGGCTGGACGGAGTTGGTGATCACCCCCGAGCGCGGCGTGCGCGCCGTCGACGGCCTGCTCACCGGCTGGCACGAACCGCGCGCCTCCCACCTCCTGATGCTCGCCGCCGTCGCCGGCCGCCCCCTCCTCGCCGCCTGCTACCGGGAGGCCGTCCGGCACCGCTACCTGTGGCACGAGTTCGGCGACGTCAACCTCCTGCTGCCGGACTGAGCCCGGCCCGGACCCGGCGCGCTCCCGGCCCGGGCCCCGCCACGTCACGCCCCGCCATGCCATGCCACGCCATGCCATGCCCCGTCACGCCAGCAGGGTGCGGGCGACGTGGTCGGTGTCCAGGTACTCGCGGACGGCGGTGATCCGGCCGTCCTCGACGGTGAAGACGCCCAGGCAGTGGTTCTCGTACGGCTCGCCGTTCGCGGCCGTGCCGACGGTGGTCCACTCGGCGACCGCCTGCGGGCCGTCGGCGAGGACGTGGGTGAGGGTGATGACGGGCAGGCCGTCGGCGGCGAAGTAGTCGCCGATCCGGCCGAGGAAGTCGCCGAAGATCTCCTGCTTGCCGCGCCAGGTGCGGGAGATGGCGAGCCGGCCCGGGTAGGTCCAGGTGGCGTCCTCGGCGAACAGGGCGATCGCGGCTTCGCGGTCGCCGCCCGCGATGAGGGTGACGTAGTCGGTGACGACGGTGCGGGCGTCGGGGTGCTGCATGGTGGCTCCTCTGGTCGGTCCGGTCGGGGCTGTCCCGCCGTGGCACCAGGTAACCGCCCGGGCCCGCCGACGGGCCAACAACCGTGGCGGCGGCCCGACAACCGTCCGTTGTTCATGCAGCCGAGGAGGCCCCCGGAGGCAGCTCCAGCTCGAACCAGACCACCTTGCCGTCGGCGGTCCGACGGCTGCCCCAGCGGTGCGCGAGCTCGTTGACCAGGTGGATGCCCCGGCCGCCCTCGTCCTCGGAGCGGGCGCGGCGGATCCGGGGCGTCTCGGCCTCCTGGTCGGCGACCTCGACGGTGAGCACCCGGTTGCAGAACAGCCGCAGCTGGGTGGGGGACCCTGCGTGCACCAGGGCGTTGGTGATCAGCTCGCTGGTGAGCAGTTCGGCCCAGTCGGCGAGCGCGCCGAGCCCCCAGGCCTCCAGCGTCTCGCGGGTGAAGCGGCGCGAGTGCGCGACCATCGCGCGGTCGCCGGTGAGCGGCAGGGTGGCGATCCGGTCCGCGCCGTGCGGGCGGACCTGCGCCATGATGACGGCGATGTCGTCCTCGCTGGTGCGGCCGGTGAGCCGGGTCAGCACGGCGTCGCAGGTCTGCTCCAGCGAACGCTGCCGGTCGGCGACCGTGCGGCGGAGCAACTGCAGACCCTCGTCGAGGTCGCGGCCCCGGCGCTCGACCAGGCCGTCGGTGTAGAGCACCAGGATGCCCTCCTCGGGGAGGGTGAACTCGGCGCTCTCGAAGGGGACTCCGCCGACGCCCAACGGGGTGCCGGTGGGCAGCTCGATCAGCTGCGCCCGGCCCTCGGTGTCGGCGACCACGGGCGGCAGGTGCCCGGCGCTGGCCGCGGTGCAGTGGCGGTCCACCGGGTCGTAGACCACGCAGACGCAGGTGGCGAACTGCCCTTCGCCGACGGCCGTGGTGGCCTCGTCCAGCCGGTGCAGCACCCGCGCCGGGTCCAGGTCCAGCGTGATCAACGTCCGTGCCGCCGTCCGCAGTTGGCCCATGGTCGCGGCGGCCCGGATGCCGTGGCCCATGACGTCGCCGACGATCAGGGCGACCCGTCCGGAGGAGAGCGGCACCACGTCGAACCAGTCGCCGCCGACCTCGCTGACCACGCTGCTGGGCAGGTAGCGGTAGGCGATCTCCAGGCCGAGGGTGCGGTGCACCTCCTGCGGCAGCAGACTGCGCTGCAGCATCAGCGCGGTGTCCCGCTCCCGGCGATAGAGCCGGCTGTTGTCGATCGCGAGCGCGGTGCGCGCGGCCAGCTCCTCGGCCAGCGAGCGGTCCGCCGGGCCGAACGGCGCCGGGTTGCGGGTCCGGACGAACTCCGCGCCGCCCAGCACGTGCCCGCGCGCCACCAGCGGCACCATCAGGTACGAGTGCAACCCGGCGTCCAGCCCCGGCTGCACCCGGTCGGGGGAGGCGACGATCCGGCGCAGCTCGTCCTCGGTCACCTCGGACACCAGGATCGAGCGGCGGGTGCGCAGGCTCTGCGCGTACAGCCGGGCGGACTGGGAGGTCTCGCCCACCTGGTCGGCGGCCTCCGTCATGCTGCCCTCCTCGGTCACCTCGCCGACCGCCACCGCGCGCATCAGCACCCGCCCCTCCGGCGGGACGGCCCCGGGCTCCTCGCCGCTGAGCACGGCGTCGCGCAGGTCCACGGTGACGAAGTCGGCGAAGCGCGGGATCACCACCTCCACCAACTCCTGGGCGGTGCGGTGCAGATCGAGCGTGGTGCCGATCCGGTTGCTGGCCTCGTTCAGCAGCGACAGCCGCTGCTGGGCGGCCCACGCCTCGTCCAGGGCCCGCTGCCGGGCGGCCGCCGCGTCGCGTTCGCGGGTGAACAGCAGCGCGTTGTCGATGGAGACGGCGGCCCGTACCGCCAACTCCCCGGCCAGCGCGAGGTCGTCGTCCCCGTACGGCCGCTCGACGAGGGTCCGGTAGAAGCCCGCGACACCGACCGGGGTGCCGCGCGCGATCAGCGGGACCACCATCAGCGAGCGCACGTTCTGCTCCCGGATGGCGGCGGTGCGCACCGGGTCCTCGGCGAACCAGGCCAGGCCCTCCTCGTCCATCCGCGGCACCAGCACCGGTTCGCGGTGCGCCAGGCTCCAGGCGTACGGCGAGCCGGACGGGAAACGGTGCACGTTGCCGGTGCGGGCGATCGGCTGCAGGGTCGAGCCGTGCACCGAGTGGAAGGCCATCCGCTGCAGCAGCGCCGAACCGTCTGCCGGGGCGCGGGCCTCGCGCTCGCCGCGCACCAGGTCGTCCAGCACCTCCACCACCACCGTGTCGGCCAGCCTGGGCGTCGCCACCTCGGCCAACTCCTGCGCGGTCTGGGCGAGATCGAGCGTGGTGCCGATCCGGGTGGAGGCCACGTTGACCAGCGCGAGGCGTTCCTGCGCGGCCTTGGCCTCGCGCAGCGCCTGCTGGCGGGCCAGCACCGTCTGGTGCTGGCGCAGGTACAGCCGGGCGTTGTCGATCGCGACGGCGGCCCGCGAGGCCAGCTCGTCGCCGAGCGTGATGTCGGCTTCCGCGAAGGACTCGCGCTCACCGCGCCGCGAGTACACGACCATGCCGAGGGTGGTGCCGCGCGCCACCAGCGGGGTGATCCGCACCGTGCGCGGCCGGTCGCCGAGGAAGGCCTGCCGACGGCTCTCGTTGATGCCCTCGCTCAGCATCGGCAGTTCCCAGGACGGGATGACCACCGTCCGCCCGGTGGTCAGCGCGCGGGCGTACGGGGAGTCCGCCGGCAGCTCGTAGACGGTGTCCACCGGCAGCGCGTCCGACGGGTAGAGCGGGTCCGCGGTGGCCAGCGCCAGCCGGCGCACCAGCTGCGGGGCGTCCAGGGCGGGCGGCTCGACGTTGCGGCCGGCCACCAGCGCCTCCAGGGCGAACACCCCGCTGATGTCGGAGAGTCTGGGCACCATCGCGTCGGCCAGCTCCCGGGCGGTCTGCCGCAGGTCGAGGGTGGTGCCGATGGACGCGGTCGCGTCGACCAGCAGGGCCAGCCGCTCCTGGGCGCGGGCCGCCCGGGCGTCGGCCCGGAACCGCTCGGTGACGTCGATGACGGTCGAACTCACGCCGAGCACCCGCCCGCTGCGGTCCTCCAGGCGGAAGTAGGAGGCCGACCAGGCGTGGTCGTGCTGCGGGTCGCCCGGGGTCCGGCCGTGCGAGCGGGCGTCCACCACGGGCTCGCCGCTCTCCAGCACCCGGCGCATCACCGCCTCGGACTCCGCGCCGTTGATCCCGGGCAGTACCTCGCTGAGCCGGTGCCCCACGTGCTCCTCGGGGGACAGGCCGTTGGCCCGGGCCAACGCCTCGTTCAGCCGGATGAACCGCAGCTCGGTGTCGTACACGGCCATGCCGACCGGGGCCTGCGTGAAGAAACCGTCCAGCACGGCGAGGTCCGCCTGGATCCGGCGCAGCGTGGTCACCTCGGAGGCCACCGCCAGCACCAGCGGCTCACCGCCGGGCCCGCGGATCGGGTGGGTGCGGAACTCCAGGTTCACCATGTGCCCGTCGCGGTGGCGCACCGGGAACACGCCGGTCCAGGCCCGGCCCGCGAGGATCCGCTGGAACAGCTGGAGGACCTCGGGCCGCTCCTCGTCGGTGGTCAGCAGCTTGGCCGCCTTCGTCCCGACCGCCTCTTCCACGGGGTGACCGAGCAGCGCCTCCGCGTCGCTGCTCCAGTGCAGGATCCGCCCGTCGGCGGCGATCAGCGCCGTGGCGATCGGAACCATCAGCAGGGCGTCCTGCCGCGGCTCCGCCCCGCGCTGCGCGTTGTCGTTCACCATGGCCAGAGAACCGTCCCAGAACCGTCCGGAGATCGTTCCCACCAGCCCTGCCATCTTCGCACGCGGCCCCGGGCCGCCGCTCACCGTGGCAGCAGGCGCTCCAGGTGGAACTCCTCCCAGCGCTCGGGCTCGGCCTTCAGCGACCGGACCAGGTACCGCCCGGGCGGCAGGTCGACGGTCAGGTACTCGCTGCTCTCCAGGGCGTCCGGGCCGTCGTGGAACACATCGGTGAGCAGGTACCGCCCGGCGGTCAGCTCCAGGACCGGCCCGTCCTCCCACGTCCCCGACCGCAGAGCCTCGCGTACCAGCGGCCGGACGTCGTCCGAGCAGTCGAAGAGGAGGGGCCGGACGAACACCCGCTCCTCCGGCAGCCAGCCGATCGGCAGCGGCTCCCCGCCCAGCACCAGCACGGCCTCCCGCCCGGGCACCGGGTGGGCGGCGGCGTAGTCCCCGGCCGTCTCCACCACGGCCTCCTGGCAACCCTCCCAGCCCTCGACGGCCTCCTCGGCGAGCAGCACGAAGAGCCCCGAGTCGGTTCCGTCCAGCCAGCCCCGCGCCGCGGTGATCATGTGGGAATCCTCGCACGTCGGACGGGGTGCGGCGGTCCCGCGGGGGTGCTCCGGCGGTCCCGCCGCGGGGTTCGAACCGGCCGCCGCGCCGACGGGGCCGCCGGCCGGGTGCCGGCTGCCCCGCTCACGGGCGGGTGCCCGGGAGCCCTCAGGAGTGCCCGGAGCCGTCGAACCGCACCTCCGGGTCGGCGGCGGTCGGCCCGTCGAGCAGCGGCTGCTCGATGCCCTTCAGCTGCAGGTCGAAGAAGGCGCCGACGTACCGGCGGGTCAGCTCGATGCCGCGCAGGCCGGACAGCGTGGTGCCCGGGTCCTGGGGGAGGCCCAGCTTCTCCATGAACAGCGGGAAGTCGGTGAAGCTGCCGTGGTTGGAGCCGTCGACGGTCAGCCAGCGCTTCCAGCCGTCCAGGTTGGGCCAGCTCTGGACCCAGCTGCTGTCCTCGGCGCCGCCGGGCAGCGGGTGCCCCATCATCAGGTACGGCTTGCCGCCGATCCCGGAGGCGGGCACCAGGACGTCCATGCTGCCGTCCAGGTCCGCCCCGGCCTGGATCCGGTCGTCGGTGAGCAGGGCCGGGACGGTGGCCGCGCCGCCCGCCGAGTGCCCGGCCATGCCGATCCGGTCGCGGTCGATCATGCGGGCGTAGCGCCAGGCCGGGTGCGGGCGGTCGGTCAGGCGGTCGAGGACGAAGGACACGTCCTTCGCGCGGCTCTCGTCGACCTTCGACCAGTCCTTGGGGCGGCCGCACATCACGCAGGGCAGCGTCTGCCCGTCCGGGAAGGTCGTGCCGGTGTTCTCGTAGGTGTGGTCGATCAGCGCGACGACGTACCCGCGGCTGGTCAGGTCCTCGGCGAGGCCGGTCAGCGAGGTCCGCGGCATGGTGAAGCCGGGCGACAGCACGATGAGCGGGTAGTGGCCGCCCTGGGGGCGCGCGCCGGACTCCGCCCACGTCCGGGCGCCGGTGATCGCCTCGGTCGGGATGGTGTTGCCCGGCACCTTGGTGTCCAGCAGGGCGCGGGCGGCACCGTCGGTCATGTACGGCGTCGGGCTGCCCGTCCCGGCGTGTGCGGGGTAGTACATCGAGACCATCAGCTGGCGCGGACCGGCGGAGGGCACCCACGGGTCCGGACGGTTCTGGTCCACCAGGTGCAGGACCTCCTGCCCGACCGCGTACGGCCCGGTCGGGCGGGGGAGTTCGATGTGGACGGCGGCCGGGGTGGTGGTCGGAGCGGTGGCGGTGGCGGTCCCGGCTGGGGCCGGGGCGGTGGGCGCGGCCAGGGCCGGCACGGCGGCGGCTACGGACAGCGGCAGCGCGAGCAGCAGGGCTGCCGCGGCGGCAGTGGTGCGAAGTCGGCTCATATCGGCGACGGTAGGCTTCCGGCAAGGGAATTGACGTCCACTCAGCGGCGTACTGATCCCCTCCGGGAAGAGCCCTTCGCGTCCCCTAGGGGGCCGCAGCCCGGAGTTCCTCCAGGAAGTCCGCCGCCGCTCGGGCGTTGGGTGCCGGGAAGGTGAGCGGCAGGCCGGCCGAGTGCGTCCGGATCTCCAGCTCTCCGAGGTCGGACGCGCGGGCCGACTCCACCTCCGCCCAGCGGTAGGCCTCCGTCGCCGCGAGCGGGTGCGGCGGCCGGTGCACCAGGCCGCCGGCCGTCACCGTCAGTCGCCCCCGGGCGAACCGGACGCTCCCCTCGGTGCCCAGCGACTCGTGCAGCGCGGCCCGCAGCCCGGGGGAGAGGCGCACCTCCAGCTCCCGGAACAACCGGCCCAGCCCGCGCAGGTGCTCCAGCACCACCGGCTCGTCCGCGCCGGCCGGCCATATTCGCCCCTGCTCGCGGACCCCGCGCCGCCCGCCGGGAACGTACTCGGTGGCCTCCACCGCGCTCCACGGCAGCGTGCGCTCGCCGCCGTCCGCCGCGACGAGCACCAGCCCGCCCTCGTGGACGCGCACCGCCCGCGGCCCGGCCACCGGCCGCAGCCACCCGAAGGTGCTCGCCGCCACCACCGCGACGGCCCCCACCACGGGCGCGGGCCACCACTGCCCGAGCGCAAGGCAGGCCACCACCGCGACGACGGCCGCGCAGACGTCCACCCACGCCCGCGCCCGCCGAGGGACCGGCCGGAAACGCCGGTGCACCCGCACCACCGGGCCGAGCCGGTCGCCCGGCCCGCCGAGCCCGGTCGGCCCGGCCGCTCCGGCCTGCACGACCGGGCGGACGGCCCGCGCCCGCGTCGGCGACCACACCACCGCCACGTCGGCCCCTTTCTCTCGGCGGCCTCCCGTCGGAACCGCATCTGCCGGATCACCAGCATCGACCGTCCGCCGTACCCGGCAACAGTGCCAATCAGCACGTTTTGGCCTGAAACGACCCCGTCATCATCGCCTCCCGCCCGGAGCTCACCGCGACCGGGGGTGCACATCGGCAGGGGTCGCCGTCCGGCGCCGGGTGAACGTCCATCGGCGGCACCGGATCGGGACGGCCCGCCCGCCCGGCGGCCGGGCCCCGCGGCCGGGCACCGGGGTCAGGCGGACCGGCCGGCGGGAGCGACGCGGCCGTTCGTCGTCCGCCCCGCTGATCCCGGGCCGCCGTCCACGCTCCCGAGCGGCCCGCGCCCGCCGGCCCCCGGTCACCCCGCCGTCGCGAAGTCCTGCTGCAGGCGGCGCAGCAGCGCCGTGCCCGCCGGGTCGGCCGACCGGCGGGTGTTGGCCAGCACCACCACCCCCACCTGCTTCTCCGGGTCGAAGGCCACGAACGAACGGAAGCCGCCCGTACCGCCGTTGTGCCAGATCTGCAGGTGGCCGCCCTGCTGGGAGTGCAGCCGGTGGCCGAGCCAGCCCAGGTGCATCCAGGCGAACGGGTTGACCCGGTGCCTGGTCTCCCGGGTGAGCGTGATCGCGGGCGCCAGTGGCGCGTCGGGCTCGCGCTCGGCGGTCAGCTGGGCCCGCAGCAGCACCGCGAGGTCGGCGGCGGTCGACCGCAGCCCGCCCATGCCCGGCACGGCCGCCAGGTCCCAGTACGGTACCGGCCGTCCGCCCGTCGTGTGCCCGTGCGCGAGCCGCCCGGAGCGCTCGGCGTCCGACCGCACGTGGGTGTCCGTCAGTCCCAGCGGTTCGCAGACCTCGCGCGCCACCAGCTCCTCGTACCCGGTGCCGGCCCGGTGTGCGAGGGCCAGGCCGAGCAGCCCGGCGCCGAGGTTGGAGTAGCGGAAGCTGTGTCCGGGTGCGGCCCGCAGGCGGGTCCGGGCGAGCCCGTCCAGCACGTACTCGGCCGTGCAACCGGCGTACGGATCAGGGTCGTTGGGCCTGAGCAGGGCCTTCGACAGCATGCCCCGGGGCAGTCGGGGGAGCCCCGCGGTGTGGGTGGCCAGGTGTCGCAGGGTGATCGGGCGGCCGCCCCGGCCGGGGACGACGACCCGGCTGCCGCCGCGCGCGTCGGCGAGCACCTCGGCGAGCGGTTCGTCGAGCCGCACCGCGTCGTCGAGCGCCAGCCGCGCGAGCACGAGCGAGGTGAACACCTTGGTGACGGATCCGATCTCGAAGACGGTGTCCGGCCCCGGCGTGCTTCCACCGGGCCCCGTCCGCCCGGCACCGCGGATCTCCGTGTCACCGCCGGCCAGCCCGGCGACCACCGCGCCGACGTGCCGGTCCGCGAGCCGATCGACCGTCTGCTGCACGACGCGCGCGAGTTCGTTCATGGCAGTGAGCCTAGGCGGGCCGACCTGCCGGATCGTCAGCCCCGGAAACGATTTCGGCCGCCCCCGATGATCCTCCGGGTGTACGTCCGGCCGCGTTCCGCACGCTAGGAGCCCGCGCGGCGGGACCCCGCGCGGCGGGACCCCGTGCGGGACCCCGTGCGGCGCGCCTCGGCACCTGACGGCACCTCACCGCACACCGCGGCACCTCACGGCGCACCTCGGCGCGGCGCTCATCCGGCCGGTGCCGCCAGAGCCGCCCGCAACCGGGCCGCGACCTCCGCCGCCCCCGCCTCGTCCGGGTACTTCCCCCGCGGCCAGAAGAACCCGCGCAGCCCGTCCTTCGGATTGCGCGGAACCACGTGGACGTGCAGGTGGGGCACGGACTGGCTGATCCGGTTGTTCGCCGCCACGAAGCTGCCCGCCGCGCCCAGCCCGCGCTCGACGGCCGCGGCCACCCGCTGCACGCGCAGGAAGAACGGCCCCACCTCGTCCGCCGGCAGGTCCGCCAGGGTCCGGTGGTGGGCGCGTGGCACGACCAGGACGTGGCCGGGGAACAGCGGCCGGCGGTCCAGGAAGGCGACCGCCGCCTCGTCGTCCAGCACCCGGTGCGCGGGCTCCGCGCCCGCCACCACCGCACAGAAGACGCAGTCCATCCGTCCATTCAAGCCACCGGTGGTCCCCCCGGCACCCCGGCAAACCCCCACGGCTGAGCCTTCACCCGACCGGGTGCCGACCGGGTGCGCCCGCCCCGCCGCCGGGCGCACGGTGCTGCAGGGGGCCGATCAGCGCGCGTCCCGCGCGCCCCACGAGGAGGTACCCGGATGTCGGGCAAGTTCGAGGTCTACGAGGACTCCGGTGGCAAGTACCGGTTCCGGCTCAAGGCGGGCAACGGCGAGATCGTCGCCACCGGCCAGGGCTACGCCAGCAAGGAGGCCGCCCACAAGGGCGTCGACGCCGTCCAACGGGCCGCCGACGGCGCGGCCGTGGTGGACGTCCCCAAGGCCGCCTGAGCGCCCGGAGCCCGGAGCGCGGAGCCCGGCGGGCGCGGGCACACCCGCCCACCGGGCACGTCGCCCCCCGGCACCCGCAACGCTCCCGGCACCCCCACCCGCCGCAACGCGGCCGGACCTCACTCGTACCGGTACAGCAACGCCTCCCGCTCGTTCTGCTCGATCATCGCGATGGTCAGCGACTCGTCCCGCAGGTGCGAGAGCGTGATCTCCGCCGAGGTCGGCTGGGTGTCCTCGGCCAGCCAGTTCTCCGGCTTCCACGCCGAGGCGCGCAGGAGCGACTTCGGGCAGTGCGCGTACACCTCCTCCACCGCGACGACGATCGCGCTGCGCGGCGGCTTGCCGACGGCGGTCAGCTGGCGCAGCAGCTCCGGGTCGGTGGAGACGCAGGCCCGACCGTTCACCCGCAGCGTGGTGTCGCGGCCCGGGACGACGAAGAGCAGGCCGACCCGGCCGGTCTCCAGGATGTTGTGCAGGGTGTCCAACCGCTTGTTGCCGGTGGCGTCCGGGATGGCCAGGGTGTACTCGTCGAGCACCGAGACCACTCCGGCCGGCCCGCCGCGCGGGGAGACGTCGCACCGCCCGGCGGCGTCGGCGCTGGCGACGAAGACCAGCGAGGAGCACGCGATCAGGCGCTGCGCGACCTCGTGCAGGTGGTCGACCTGCTTGCGGCGCGCGTGGTCGCCGGGCTGCTCGTAGATCTCGCGCAGCTGGGCGGCGTCGCGGAGGGCCCCCGCGCGGAGGGCCTCGAACAGGCCGCCCGGCCGGTCCGGACTGGTGCTTGACGGAACGACAGCTTCCGGTGTGGTGGTCATACCGGGAATGTAGTGCAGGCCCTGCGGCACGCCAGTGGCAGATCGTTCCGGAACCCCCGGCCGAAGCTCGGCTCCACCCCTCGCCACCAGCGGTTTTACGCCCATAATGGGGCCAGGGACTCCAGCCAGCCGGAGGTGGTGGTCGTGATCGTCAGAATCTGGGCCGGGCAGGTGCTCGCCGGTCGCATCGAGGAGTTCTGCGCTCACCTGACCGCCCAGGTGATCCCGCAGCTGGGGCGGACGGACGGCTGCCTCGGCGGCGAACTGCTGCGCTCGGTGTCGGAGGAGAACGGGCACCGCGTGCTGGTGGTCAGTCGCTGGCGGGACGAGGACGCCCTGCGCGGGTACGCGGGGCCGATGTGGCGGATCCGGCCGGTGTGGTCGGAGGGCGAGCTGCGCTACCTCGCCCACCCTCCGGAGGTCACCCACTTCCTGCAGATCGGCACGCCCGCCACGCTCTGAACCGCGCGAAGCCCGAACCGCCCGAAGCGGAGACCCGGGCTCACACCGACAACGGCACCGGGTGGATCTCGTCCGCCGGGTGACCGGTACGGCTGTGCACCCGCTGCACGGCCTCCTTGGAGGGCGCGTCGGAGAGGCAGTACACCGTGCCCGACTCCGGGTCCGCCCACGCCTGCTCGAACTGGACGCCCTCGTCTCCCTGGGCCGCCAGGTCGGCCGCATGGGCCTGCCTGAGCTGCTCGGCCGTGATCCCGGCCATCCCGTGGTGGACGTCCATGAACTTCGCCATGTCCCTCGCCTCCGTTGCCTCGGTGCGTCACCGGCAGGGCCCCCACCTCAAGCCTCACCCCCGCCGCCCGCCTCCGCCACCAGACCGGCCCCGACGCGGCCGACGAAGCCCCACGACGCGGCCCGCTCCACGAGGCCCGCCCGGCGAAGCCCGCTCCACGAGGCCCGCCCACAGCGCGTAGCACCCCGACGCGCATTCCCCGCAAGTCCGTGAAACAGACCACAGCGGAAGGCACTCCCTGGCCTTGCGTCGGCCGTGGCAGAATGACCGCAACAGCAGTGACGTTCAGCGCACTCCGGGGTCGGTGAAAATCCGAACCGGCGGTTACAGTCCGCGACCCGTCCGCAGCCAGCGGCCGGTTGACCAGGTGAAATTCCTGGACCGACGGTTAAAGTCCGGATGGGAGGCGTGCGCGGGCGGACGAAGAGCAGTACCCGTGGTCCGTCGTTACCGGACCGGACCGCGGTCAGGTGTACGGCGGGAGCGGTGTCTCCCGGGCCGGGCGAGCGATCTCCCGGCGGCCTCGGCATCCCGGCGACGGGTCGTGCCGCGGGTTCGCGCACCGGTGCCCGTCCGTGTCATCTCCCATGCCGCCCCGGAGTCCGCGCCCCAAGCGCGAGGAGAACCCGGGTGTTCACCGGCATCATCGAAGAGCTCGGCGAGGTCGTGTCGATCGAGGAGATCGGCGACTCCTCGCGGATCCGCCTGCGCGGCCCGGTGGTCTGTGCGGACGCGGGCCACGGTGACTCCATCGCGGTCAACGGCGTCTGCCTGACGGTCGTCGACAGCCCGGAGGAACTGGCCGCGGGCACCGGTGAGTTCAGCGCCGACGTGATGGCCGAGACGCTGCACCGCTCCAGCCTCGGCGAGCTGAAGCCCGGCTCCCGGGTCAACCTGGAGCGCGCCATGGCGCTCGGTGCCCGCCTCGGCGGCCACCTCGTGCAGGGCCATGTCGACGCCACCGGGCGGCTGTTGAGCCGCGAGCCCGGCGAGCGCGACGCGAACGGCGAACTGCGCTGGGAGGTCCTGCGGTTCTCGCTGCCCGACACCATCTCTCGCTACCTGGTGGAGAAGGGCTCGATCACGGTCGACGGCGTCAGCCTCACCGTGGTGGAGGCCGCCCGGGACAGCTTCACCGTGAGCCTCATCCCGGCCACCCTCGCGCTGACCACGCTCGGCGCCAAGACCGTCGGCGAGAGCGTCAACCTGGAGGTGGACGTGCTGGCCAAGTACGTCGAGCGCCTGCTGGAGTCCCGCACCCTGCCGAACCTGCCGAACCTGCCCGGCCTGTCCGGCCCGCAGGGCGCGTCGACCGACGAGACCCCGGAGGAGTCCCGGTGAGCTGGCTCAGTGGAGAGGCGTTCACCGTCCTCGGTGAGCACGTGAAGTGGGCCGACATGATCGGCAACCTGCTCGGTTTCGGCGGCCTCGCGCTCGGCTGGCGCCGTTCGGTGTGGAGCTGGCCGGTCCAGCTGCTGTCCGGCGTGGTGCTGATCAGCGCCTACCTCGGGGGCCACGTCCCCGGCCTGATCGGCAAGCAGCTGATCGTGATCGCCACCGCCGCCTGGGGCTGGGCGCAGTGGCGGCGGGGCCGCCGGGACACCGGCACGATCGCCGTACGGTTCGCCACCTGGCCCGAGCGGGCCGCCCTGGTGGCGGGGACCGCGGCCGGGACCATCGCGCTGGCCCTGCTCTTCACCTCCTTCCCCAGCCTGTCCTGGAGCCCGTGGTCGGACGCCTACATCTTCGTGGGCACGCTGGCCGCGATGGTCGCCCAGGCCCGCGGCTGGCTGGAGTTCTGGTTCGCCTGGATCGCGGTCGACGTGGTCGGCGTCCCGCTCGCCTTCAACAGCGGCTACTCCTTCTCCGGCCTCACCTACTCCGTCTACTTCGTCCTGGTGCTGCTCGGCCTGCGCTCCTGGTGGCTGAGCACCCGTGAGCCGCGCACCAAGTCCGCCACCGTCCCGCAGGGAGCCACGGCATGACCGAGAACCAGTCCGACAAGGGCACCGCCGGGGTCGAGCTCGTGCTCGACCCGGTCGAGCGGGCGATCGCCGACATCGCCCTCGGCCGTGCCGTGATCGTGGTCGACGACGAGGACCGCGAGAACGAGGGCGACATCGTCTTCGCCGCCTCCGCGGCCACCCCCGAGCTGATGGCCTTCACCATCCGCTACAGCTCGGGCGTGATCTGCACCCCGATGACCGGCGAGGAGCTGGACCGCCTCAAGCTCCCGCCGATGACCCACGTCAACGAGGACCGCAAGGGCACCGCGTACACCGTCTCGGTGGACGCCCGCGACGGGGTCGACACCGGGATCTCCGCCGCCGACCGCGCCCGCACCGTCCGGCTGCTGTCCTCCGCCGGCACCGAGCCCGGGGACCTCACCCGCCCCGGGCACGTCTTCCCGCTGCGCGCCGTCGAGGGCGGCGTGCTGGTCCGCCCCGGCCACACCGAGGCCGCCGTCGACCTGGCCCGGCTGGCCGGGCTGCCGCCGGCGGGCGCGATCGCCGAGGTCGTCAACGACGACGGCACCATGGCCCGGCTGCCCGAGCTGGTCGCCTTCGCCCGCGAGCACGGCCTCGCGATCATCTCCATCGAGGACCTGATCGCCTACCGCCGCCGCACCGAGCTGCACGTCGACCGGGCCGCCGTGACCGCCCTGCCCACCGTGCACGGCGAGTTCACCGCCGTCGGCTACAAGGGCACCCTCGACGGCGTCGAGCACATCGCGCTGGTGGCCGGCGGCCTGGACGCCGACGGACGGCTGCCGGGCGGCGAGGACGTCCTGGTGCGGGTCCACTCCGAGTGCCTGACCGGCGACGTGCTCGGCTCGCTGCGCTGCGACTGCGGCCCGCAGTTGGAGGCCTCGCTGCAGCGGGTCGCCGAGGCCGGCCGCGGCGTGGTGCTCTACCTGCGCGGGCACGAGGGGCGGGGGATCGGCCTGGCCCACAAGCTGCGCGCGTACGAGCTGCAGGAGCAGGGGCGCGACACCGTCGACGCCAACCTGGACCTCGGCCTGCCCGCCGACGCCCGCGACTACAGCATCGCGGCACAGATGCTGGTGGACCTCGGCGTCCGCTCGCTCACCCTGCTCACCAACAACCCGCAGAAGCTGACCGCGCTCACCGAGCACGGCCTGAAGGTCAAGGGGCGCGAGGCGGTCGAGATCGCGCCCGGCGAGCACAACCTGCGCTACCTGCAGACCAAGCGCGACCGGATGGGCCACGACCTGCCCGGCCTCGGCTCCTGAACCCACCCCACCCGCACGCCCCACCCGCACGCCCCACACGACAGATCGGACGAAGAACATGAGCGGCCACGGAGCCCCCGAGCTGACCATCGAAGGCGCCGCCGACCTCAAGGTCGCCGTCGTCGCCGCCCAGTGGCACGACGTGGTGATGAACGGCCTGCTGGACGGCGCCCACCGCGCGCTCAAGGAGCTGGGCATCGCCGAGCCGACCGTGCTGCGCGTCCCCGGCACCTTCGAACTGCCGGTCGCCGCCAAGCGCCTCGCCGAGCGCGGCTACGACGCCGTCGTCGCCCTCGGCGTGGTCGTCCGCGGCGGCACCCCGCACTTCGACTACGTCTGCCAGGCGGCCACCACCGGCCTGACCCAGGTCAGCGTCGACACCGGGGTCCCGGTCGGCTTCGGCGTGCTGACCTGCGACAACGAGGAGCAGGCGCTCGACCGCGCCGGGCTGCCGGGCTCCGCCGAGGACAAGGGACACGAGGCCGTCACCGCCGCCGTCGCCACCGCCGCGGTGCTGCGCGCCGCGCTCTGAGCACCCGCCCGTACGGTCCCGGACCGTGGACGTCCACCGGACTGTCCACGGTCCGGGACCGTTTACCGTCCGCTCGCCCGCACGCCGTATGGTGGGCCCATCATGGCTTCGAAGACATTCGAGGAGCTCTTCGCCGAGCTCCAGCAGAAGGCCGCCACCGGCGACCCCTCGTCCTCCCGTACCGCGCAGCTCGTCCAGCAGGGCGTCCATGCGATCGGCAAGAAGGTCGTCGAGGAGGCCGCCGAGGTCTGGATGGCCGCCGAGTTCCAGTCGGACGAGCAGACGGCGGAGGAGATCTCCCAGCTCCTCTACCACCTTCAGGTGATGATGATCGCCCGCGGGCTGACGCTCGACGACGTCTACAAGTACCTCTAGACGACCGTCTGCACGTACCCCCCGAAGACGTCGACACGTACCCCCGAACCGGTCCGTACCGCACACCCCTCCCAACAGGTAAGGAAGCAACCTCCCATGCTGCGCATCGCCGTCCCCAACAAGGGTTCTCTCTCGGGTCCCGCGGCGGAGATGCTCCATGAGGCCGGCTACCGGCAGCGGAAGGATCCCAAGGAGCTCGTCCTCGTCGACCCGAACAACGAGGTCGAGTTCTTCTTCCTCCGCCCGCGCGACATCGCCGTCTACGTCGGCTCCGGCCGCCTGGACGTCGGCATCACCGGCCGCGACCTGCTGCTGGACTCGCACTCCAACGCCGAGGAGGTGCTCGCCCTCGGCTTCGCCGGGTCGACCTTCCGCTTCGCGCGCCCCGAGGGCGTGGCGGTCGAGGACGTCAAGGGCCTGGAGGGCCTGCGGATCGCGACCTCGTACACCGGCCTGGTCGAGCAGCACCTCGCCGACCACGGCGTGAAGGCGACGGTCACCAAGCTGGACGGCGCGGTCGAGACCGCGGTGCAGCTGGGCGTCGCCGACGTGATCGCCGACGTGGTGGAGACCGGCACCAGCCTGCGCAACGCGGGCCTGGAGGTGTTCGGCGAGCCGATCCTGATCTCGGACGCCGTGGTGATCCGCCCCAAGGGCGCGGGCGAGGACTCGCGGGTGGAGCAGTTCCTGCGCCGCCTCCAGGGCGTGCTGGTGGCCCGCCGCTACGTGCTGATGGACTACGACATCCGCGCCGAGAACGTCAGCGCCGCCGTGGCGCTCACCCCCGGTCTGGAGTCGCCGACCGTCTCCCCGCTGCACACCGAGGGCTGGGTCGCGGTCCGCTCGATGGTGCTCCGCAAGGAGGCCCAGC
This sequence comes from Kitasatospora sp. NPDC101447, assembly GCF_044767225.1. Classification (NCBI taxonomy): domain Bacteria; kingdom Bacillati; phylum Actinomycetota; class Actinomycetes; order Kitasatosporales; family Streptomycetaceae; genus Kitasatospora; species Kitasatospora sp. NPDC101447. The sequence continues at coordinate 36,992 of NZ_JBIWNL010000003.1, read as the reverse complement.
GGATCATGGACGACCTGTGGGGCATCGGCGCCCGGGCCATCCTGGTCACCAACATCCACGCCTGCCGCCTCTGACCCGCTCGCGGGCCGGTCGGTTGACCCGCTCGCACACTCGCGGGTAAAGAACGCTTCAATGGGGCGGGGACGCCGGTCGGCGCCCCCGCCCCGTCGCGCTGTCGCCACCAGAACCACCCCGGAGACCCACGTGTCCACGCCGCCCGTCGAGTTCCCCGTCACCTGGGCGCCGCGCCGCACCCGCGTCGTGCTGCTGCCGGTCTGCGTCCTGCTGGTGGTGCTGTTCGCCGTGCTGGCCGTGCTGCTCCCGGAGAACTGGCAGTTCAACGACCGGATCATGATGGTGGCAAGCGGCGTGCTGTTCGCCGCCGTCGGCCTGATGCTGGCCCGCCCCCGGGTGAGCGCCGACGCGGACGGCGTGACGGTGGTCAACTTCGTGCGCACGCGCCGGCTCGCCTGGGCCGAGATCGTCCGGGTCAACTTCCGCCAGGGCGACCCGTGGGCCACCCTCGACCTCGCCGACGGCACCTCGCTCGCCGCGGTCGGCATCCAGCCCGGTGTCGGCAAGGCGCAGGCGATCGCGGACGCCCGCGCGCTGCGCGACCTCGTCGAGCACTACGCCGCGGTCTGAGCCCGCCGGCACTCGCCGCCACTCGCCGCCACCGCGTCGGCACCCCCCGGCCGCCCGCCGCCACCGCGTCGCATCCGTGGCCCCGCGACCTGCGGTTCCGGGGCCCGGCGGGCCCGAACACCCTTCCTACGTCCGTCCGGCTATGGTCTACGCTGGTAAAAGCAGGGCAAAGTGCGCCCTGCGCTGAAGCGCGCGCGAGAAGCGCCGCCCGTACCGACCTGAGGAGTGACACTCCCCCTCGATGGACGATCCGTCCGGTAGTACCTGCGCCGCCTCACTTCCGATCGCCGGAAGGCAGGCGGCACTGTGATCACCGCCTGGCTGCTGTTGTTCGCAGCCGTTCTCCTGATCCTCGCCAACGGCCTGTTCGTGGCCGCCGAGTTCGCCTTCGTGACCGTCGAGCGCGGGGCGGTGGAACGCTCCGCGAAGGCGGGTGACGTGCAGTCCCGCCGGGTCTCCAGGGCCCTGCGGCACCTCTCCTTCGAGCTCTCCGGCGCCCAGCTCGGCATCACCGTCACCTCGCTGGTGGTCGGCATGCTCGCCGAGCCGGCCCTGTCGACGCTGCTCGCACCCGTGATGTCCGGCCTCGGCGTGCCCGACGCGGCCGCCCGCGGCGTCGCCGTGGTCGTCGGCATGGTGATGGCCACCGTCGTCCAGATGGTGGTCGGCGAGCTGGTTCCGAAGAACTGGGCGATCTCCCGCCCGCTGCAGGTGGCCCGCGCGGTGGCCGCCCCGCACATGGCCTTCTCCTTCGTCTGCCGCCCGCTGATCAGCTTCCTCAACGGCGCCGCCGACCGTACGGTCCGCGCCTTCGGCGTCGAGCCGCAGGAGGAGCTGGGCCACGCCCGGACCCCGGCCGAGCTGGTCTCGCTGGCCCGGCACTCGGCCAGGGCCGGGGCGATAGACGAGGAGTCGGCGACGCTGTTCGTCCGCACCCTGGGCCTGGGTGAGCTGACCGCCGAGTCCGTGATGACCCCGCGGGTCGACGTGTCCGCGCTCCAGCGCGACGCCACCGCCTCCGACGTCGTCAACCTCACCCGGGCCACCGGCCTGTCCCGCTTCCCGGTCTACGCCGACAGCCTGGACGAGGTCACCGGCATCGTGACGCTCAAGGACGCGCTCGCCGTTCCGGCCGCCCAGCGCGGCCTGGTGCGGGTCGCCGAGCTGTCCTCGCCGCCGCTGCTGGTGCCCGAGACCCTGCCCGCCGAGACGCTGCTGGAGCGGCTGCGCCGGCTCCAGCCGATGGCCATCGTGGTCGACGAGTACGGCGGCACCGCCGGCGTCGTGACCGTCGAGGACATCGTCGAGGAGATCGTCGGCGAGGTGCAGGACGAGCACGACCCCGACGACCACCCCGACCTGTTCGCGCTGCCGCCCGTCAACGGCCTGCCGGTCTGGGAGGCCGACGGCCGCGCCCGGATCGACCAGCTGGAGGGCATCGGCCTGAACGCCCCGGACGGCCCGTACGAGACGCTGGCCGGCCTGGTCGCCGACCTGCTCGGCAAGCTCCCCGAGGTGGGCGAGCAGGCCGAGCTGCCCGGCTGGCGGTTGACCGTGACCGGTGTCGACCGCCACCGCACCAGCCGGGTCCGGGTGGAGCGCACCGTCGGGCCCGCGTCGTTCGGCGAGGACGGGGAGGACGTCCGATGACGGTGCTCCAACTGGCCGTCGCACTCCTGCTCCTGCTCGGCAACGCCTTCTTCGTCGGCGCCGAGTTCGCCGTGGTGTCCGTGCGCCGCAGCCAGATCGAGCCGCTCGCGGAGGCCGGGCACAAGCGCGCCCGCACCGTGCTGCACGCGCTGTCCAACGTCTCCGCGATGCTGGCCGCCGCCCAGCTCGGCATCACCGTCTGCTCGCTGGGCCTCGGTGCGCTCGCCGAGCCGACCATCGCCTCCCTGCTGGAGGGCCCCTTCCACGCGCTCGGCGTGCCGGCCGGCCTGATGCACCCGCTCTCGTACGGGATCTCGCTCGCCGTCGTGGTGTTCCTGCACATGGTGATGGGCGAGATGGTGCCGAAGAACATGGCCATGGCCGGCCCGGAGAAGGCCGCGCTGTGGCTCGGACCGCCGCTGGACCGGCTGGCCCGCTGGCTCGCCCCGGTGATCCGGATGCTGAACGCCTTCGCCAACGGCATCCTGAGGCTGTTCCGGGTCGACGCCAAGGACGAGGTCGAGTCGGTCTTCACCACCGAGCAGCTGATGTACCTGCTGGCCGACTCGCGGGACGCCGGACTGCTCGACGAGGAGCGCCAGGAGCGTCTGGAGGACGCCCTGGAGCTGGGCCGCCGCCCGGTCACCGAGGTGCTGCTCAAGCCCGAGCAGCTGGTCACCGTGGACACCAAGGCGACCGCCGCCGAGGTCGAGGAGCTCGCCCTGCGCACCGGCTTCTCGCGCTTCCCGGTCACCGACGGCGACCCGGCCGGCCACGGCTACCTCGGGTACCTGCACCTCAAGGACATCCTCGACGTGGACGACCCGTCGGCGCCCGTCCCGGCCCGCCTGTGGCGGCCGATCACGGTGCTGCGCGGCGGCCTCCCGCTGGACGACGCCCTCGGCGCGATGCGCCGCGCGGCCTGCCACCTGGCCGCGGTGCTGGACCAGGACGGCCGCACGCTCGGTGTGGTCATGCTGGAGGACGTCCTGGAGGAGCTGATCGGCGAGATGCACGACCCGGACCACCGCGCCACCGCCTAGCCACTTCCCGGCTCCTGGCGGCCCGGCCCCCGGCCCCCGGTTCCCGACATCGGGAGCCGGGGGCCCCGGCGTTCCCGGGTTCGCCGAGGGCGTGTCCGCTCCCGGCGATTCTGCCCAGAGCATGCAGCCGTTCCGTGCCGGCCACCCCCGGGGGAGAGTGGTCGGCATGAGACTTCTCCTGCTGGGTGGAACCAGGTTCGTCGGACGGGTCGTCGCCGAGGAGGCGCTGGCCCGGGGCTGGGAGGTGACGGTCCTCAACCGCGGCACGCAGCCCGCACCCGAGGGCGTCCGGGTGCTGAAGGGCGACCGCACGGCCGAGGACGGGCTCGCGGCGCTCGGCGCGGGGGAGTGGGACGCGGTGGTGGACACCTGGTCCTGGGCCCCGGCCGCGGTGCGCGACAGCGCCCGGGCGCTGAAGGGCCGGGTCGGCCACTACGCGTACGTCTCCAGCCGCTCGGTGTACGACTACCCGCTGGTGGCCGGCGGCGGCGAGTCGGCGCCCGTGGTGGCCTCCTCGCCGGACCTCACCGGGGAGGTGCCCTACGCCGAGGCCAAGCGGGGCGCCGAGCTGGCCCTGGAGGCGGAGTACGGCGGACAGGCCCTGCTGGCCCGCGCCGGGCTGATCCTCGGACCGTACGAGGACATCGGCCGACTGCCCTGGTGGCTCAACCGGATCGCCGAGGGCGGCCCGGTGCTCGCCCCCGGGCCGCGCGACCTGGCCCTGCAGTACATCGACGTCCGCGACCTCGCCGTCTGGACCCTGGACGCGGTGGTGGCCCGCCTCGGCGGCCCGTACAACCTGGTCAGCCCGTCCGGGCACGCCACCATGGGGGAACTGCTGGAGGCCTGCGTCCGCGTCACCGGCGCGGGGGCCGAGCTGCGCTGGACGGACCCCGAGCGGATCCTGGCGGCGGGCGTCGAGCCGTGGACGGAACTGCCGATCTGGCTGGCTCCCGGCCCGCTGTACGACTTCCTGCACACCGGATCGGTCGACCGCGCCGTCGGCGCCGGTCTGCGCTGCCGCCCGGTCGCGGAGACGGTCGGGGACACCTGGGCCTGGCTGCGGGCGATCGGCGGCACCGCGCCGCAGCGCTCGGACCGGGTCACGGTCGGGCTCGACCGGGAGCGGGAGGCGGCGCTGCTCAAGGGCTGAGCCGCCGGCCGACGGCCGGGGGTGGTTCCGGTGGTTCCGAGCGGCCCGGCCCCGGAAGCCGATCAGCCCCGGCCGTCGATCAGCTCCCCGTACGCCTGGACGAGGTCCGGCAGCCGCAGCGTGGCCAGGTCCTCCCGGCCCGGCGACTCGCGCAGCAGCGACAGCCGCAGGTCCCGGTAGGCGCAGGACTTCTCGTACAGGGTGCGGATGAACCGGCCGTTGCCCAGCTCGTCGATCCAGCCCTCGCGGACGACGTGGGTGCAGATGCTGGCCAGCTCCTCGGCGGCGTCCTCGTCCCAGCCGTCGCCGTCCCGGCCGGCCAGCGCCGCGCCGATCGCGGTCAGCTCGCCGGGGCGGTAGCTCGGGAAGTCGACCCGGGTGGTGAAGCGGGAGTTGAGGCCGGGGTTGGTGGCGAGCAGCCGGTTCATGCCCTCGGGGTAGCCGGCCAGGATCACCACCAGCCGGTCCCGGTTGTCCTCGGCGCGCTTGAGCAGCACCTGCAGCGCCTCGTCGCCGTACGCGTCGCCCTTGGTGTAGCCGGAGTTGGAGAGGCTGTAGGCCTCGTCGATGAACAGCACGCCGTCCAGCGCGGAGTCGATCAGTTCGTTCGCCTTGACCGCGGTCTGGCCGAGGAACTCGCCCACCAGGTCGGCGCGCTGGGCCTCCACGAGGTGGTCGCCGGAGAGCAGGCCGAGGGCGTGGAAGACCCGGCCGAGGATGCGGGCCACGGTGGTCTTGCCGGTGCCGGAGGGGCCGGAGAAGACGAAGTGGCGCTTGGGCGGCTGGACCGGCAGGCCCTGCTCGGCCCGGAGCCGGGACATTCTCAACTGGGCCGACAGTGCGCGCACTTGGCGCTTGACCGGCTCCATGCCGACCATCAGCGAGAGCTCGGCCAGGGCGGCGTCCAACTCGCGCTCGTCACCGTCCGGCCGGGGTGCGGGCCCGGCGGCGGTCCGGGGCTGCGTCTGGCCGCGGACGGGCAGCGGCGGCGCGGCCGGGGCGGCCGGGGCGCCCGAACCGGACCGCTCCCCGGCGGCCTGCGGGGCGCCGTCCGGCAACGCCCCGTCGAGCGGGCCGCCGTCGAGCGGGGCTCCGCCGGGCAGTAACCCGGCCCCGGCCCCGGCGCCGGCGTCCGTCGGCACGCCGTCCGGCGCGGGCCCGTCCACCAGGCCGGCATCCACCAGACCGCAGTCGACCGGGCCGGCGTCCATCAGTCCGGCGTCCGCCAGTCCGGCGTCCACGAGGGGCCCGCCGCCCAGCACCCCGTCGCCGGAGACGGTCGCGCCGCCCTGCCCGGCCCCGGGCTCCTCGCCGTACCCCGGACCGGGCCCGTACCCGACGTCGTCCAGGAACCCCGCCTCGACGTCCGGCCCGCCGTCGCCACCCGCCTCGCCCCCGCCGCCGGCCGGGCTCCCGCCCGCCAGCAGCCCGTCCGCGAGCGCGTCCTCGGCCGCGATGGCGGCCAGCCGGGTCGCGGTGTCCATGAACGCCGGGTCCGCTCGGTGTACCGCCCGGTAGAGCGGCAGCGCCGCCGCGCTGCGCCCGGCGCCCTCGTACGCCCGGGCCAGCCAGTACCGCAGCTCCTTGCGCTGCGGCTGCTCGGAGCGGCAGCGGGCCAGCGAGGCGGCCAGCGGCGCCTGGGCCTGTGCGCACATGTCGAGGCGCACCCGCGCCATGCCCGCGAACAGCCCGGACTCGATGCCGAGCAGCGGGTCGTCCAGCAGCCGGTCGGTGTCCCGGATCAGCTGCTCCCAGTCCTTGAGCAGGTAGGAGCGGCAGGCGTACAGGAACCGGGCGGACGGGTCCTCGCTGGGGGCCGGGCACTGCTCCAACGCCCGGTCCAGCTCGGCGAGATGGCGGCCGTCCAGCCAGTGCGAGGCGTGCGCCAGCGCGAGGTCGCGGGCGTCCTCCAGGACGGGCTGCACCCACCAGCCCAGCCAGTACCAGGAGCTGAGCGGCCGTCCGTGCAGGCGCCGCTGCTCGCCGAACCGCTTCTGGTGGCGGTACATCGCCAGCAGGGCCGCCGAGGTGTCGCTGCGCAGCGCGTGCAGGCCGAGCCAGGCGTCGGCCATGCCGGGGTCCAGCCGGACGGCCGCCCGGAACTCCTCCTCGGCCCGCGCGTACGCACCGGCCGTGTAGGCGTCCATGGCGCGCAGCCAGGCCCGGTCGGCGAGTCGGTCCGGGCCGCCCGCCGTGCTGTCGGAACTGTCCAGCGTCGTCACTCACGCCCCCCGCGGTGTGGCCCGGGGCTCGGCCGGCGAGTCGCGTGCGTACAGCCTGGCCGGTGGTCGTCGAGCCCCTGCGGCGCATATGCGCCTGCCAGGAATCGTACCGGCGCCGGGCTGATCCGGAAGGGTGCCGCACGGGGTCAAATACGATCGCGCGCGCGGTCGTTGAGCGCTCGGGCGCCGAAACGGGCGGCGGGGGAGCGAGATTCGGAAGGGGACCGGACGGCGCCCCCGGCTCACGGGGGAACAAGCCGGGGACGCCGGGTCCGATGCGGCCGGACGCTTTCGTTCCGGCGGCTGAGGAGAACCTAGATCCTGGTGATGTCGCAGGTCAAGGCGCTTGTTGAAGGTTCACCGACGGTGCCCGGCGCGATCCGGCCGGTCACCCCGTCGACCCGCGTCACGGCGTACGGGCGGCTCGGGTCGGTGGCGAAATGCGCCGATTCGGCCCGCGCCCAGCCCGCCCAGAACTCGGCCAGATCCGGACCGTCCCGCTCCTCGCCGCGCCGACGGGCCGCGTCGGCGTCCAGCTCCATCCAGATCACCCGGGCCAGCCACGGCCGCACCGCCCGCCGCCCCGCGCCGACCCCCTCGACCAGCACCACCGGGGCGGCCGGCACCTCGGCCGTGCCCGCGAAGCGCCGCAGCGTCCAGTCGTACACCCGGTACGCGGTGTCCCGCCCGGCCGCCAGCGGCTCCAGCACCTGCTCGCGCAGCCGCCCGGTCCACCCGAAGGGCTCCTCGTGGGTGGCCAGGTCGTCGAGGTGGACCACCGGAGCCCCGCCGAGCACCCCCGCCAGCCGCCCGGCGAAGGTCGTCTTGCCGGAGCCCGCGTGCCCGTCCACCGCGACCAGCCGCACCGGCCCGCAGGACGGCGGCAGCGCGCGCAGCTCCGCCGCGAGCGCGCTCAGCGCGTCGCCGGGAGTGCACCGGGCATGGGTGGGGAGGGTTCCGGAAGCAGCCACATCGTCAACCCTACGGTGCCGTAGCCCACCACTGCGGACAGTTCATCTGTGCAGGTCGTGACGGCAGCGCGGGTTTGGGGCATACTCGCCTTCGCCATGACTGTGAACGGCCGTTCACCGCAACCCGGTGCCGGTCGGTCCGACCTGCCCCACCCGCGCCGGACCCGCCAAACCTCGGCCCGGCGCCCGATCGAGGAGGCGACCGCCGCCATGACCCCGTCCCCTGTGAAAGCCGTGGAGCGCCAGCTGCCCAGTGACGAGGCGCGCGAGCTGCTGAGCCTCACCCGGGACCTGGTGCAGCGCGAGCTGCAGCCGCGCGCGGCGGAGGACGAGGCCGCCGGCCGCTTCCCGCGGGAGGTCTTCCGCACCCTCGGCGAGGCCGGCCTGCTCTCCCTCCCGTACGACGAGAAGTACGGCGGCGGCGAGCAGCCCTACGAGGTGTACCTGCAGGTCCTGGAGGAGCTCTCGGCCGGCTGGCTGGCCGTCGGCCTCGGCGTCAGCGTGCACACCCTCTCCTGCCACGCGCTGGCCACCTTCGGCACCGACGAGCAGCGCGACAAGTGGCTGCCCGGCATGCTCTCCGGCGAGCAGCTCGGCGCCTACTGCCTCTCCGAGCCGCAGTCCGGCTCGGACGCGGCCGCGCTGCGCACCCGCGCCGACCTCGACGGCGAGGCGTACGTGGTGAACGGCACCAAGGCGTGGATCACCCACGGCGGGCAGGCCGACTTCTACAGCGCCCTGGTGCGCACCGGCGTCGACGGCCCCAAGGGGATCAGCTGCCTGCTGGTCCCGGGCGCCCAGCAGGGCCTGTCGTCGGCCCCGCCGGAGCACAAGATGGGCATGCGCTCCTCGCCGACCGCCCAGCTGCACTTCGACGGCGCCCGGGTCCCCCGCGAGCGGCTGGTCGGCGAGGAGGGCCAGGGCTTCCAGATCGCGCTCGCCGCGCTGGACTCCGGCCGCCTCGGCATCGCCGCCTGCGCGATCGGCGTCGCCCAGGCCGCGCTCGACCTCGCCGTCGACTACGCGCGCACCCGGCGCCAGTTCGGCCGTTCGATCGCCGAGTTCCAGGGCCTGTCCTTCATGCTCGCCGACATGGCCACCCAGATCGAGGCGGGCCGCGCGCTCTACCTGTCCGCCGCGCGCCTGAAGGACGCCGGCCGGCCGTTCTCCAAGGAGGCGGCGATGGCCAAGCTGTTCTGCACCGACACGGTGATGCGGGTGACCACCGACGCCGTCCAGGTGCTCGGCGGCTACGGCTACACGCAGGACTTCCCGGCCGAGCGCTTCATGCGCGAGGCCAAGGTGCTGCAGATCGTCGAGGGCACCAACCAGATCCAGCGCCTGGTGATCGGCCGCCACCTCACCAAGGGCTGACGTCCGGCCGCAGGACGCCCGACCGCGGGGTGTCGCCCGACCGCAGGGCGACACCCGTCGAGGGCGGACGCCCGACGAAGGCCCGCTGCCGGGGACGGCCCGGGTCTTCCCCCCAACGGCCTCCGGCCGTCACTCCAGGGTGCGGAGTGACGACCGGAGGCATTCGACTTTTCTGACGGAGAATCAACTCCCCTGCGCGGGGCGGGCGGTCAGCGCCGGACGAGACGGCGGCGCTGCTCCGGGATCGAGCGGAGCGCGGCGACGGTCGGGGCCGAGGGCACGGGCGGCACGGACTGGCCGATGGCCGCGATTCGCACCGGGCAGTGCGCCACCGCGTGCGAGAACGGCTGGGTGCGCCAGTCCAGCCCGTTCGGGAGGCTGAACAGCGCGTCGAACCCGGTCGGTTCGGTGTCCTCCGGGGCCTCCACCTCCGCCAGGTCGTCGGTGGGCGCGCCCGAACCCGGGCAGATCGCGGGGGCGAAGGGGTTCCAGGCGGTCGGCAGCAGGGCGTGCTGCGGCAGCCGCTCCTCGTCCGCCACCAGGGCGATCGGACGGCGGCACTCGGGGCAGTGGACCCGGAAGATCTCCCAGGTCTCGGCCTCGCCAGGATCGGTGCCCGGCGCGTGGTCGACCGCGAGGTCGTCGCGGCCGGTCGTATCGTCGGTCTCGTCGGCGCCCAGCACGCGCTGGTCAGTAGCAGGCATGAGGATCCCCCTAGGATCGGGCCCGGCGTGGTCATCCAGGGCCACAACCAGCACTTCCCTGTGACACGGACTCATAACCCTGCGGTGCCGTGCACCGCGATGCACCGGGTGTGTCCTTGGCCACACCGGCTGCCACATGCACCCGGCACGTGCCCGCGCAGTACCTGCGATCTCCCTCCGTGCCACCGCGTGCGCCCCCCGTGCACCCGACCGGGTAGGTTTGCCGACTGTGGAGGATCTAGACCAACGCATCGTCCAGCTGCTCCTTGAGGACGGCCGGATGAGCTACACGGACCTGGGCAAGGCCACCGGCCTGTCCACCTCGGCGGTGCACCAGCGCGTGCGCCGCCTCGAACAGCGCGGGGTGATCCGCGGCTACACCGCGATCGTCGACCCCGACGCCGTCGACCTGGCGCTGACCGCGTTCATCTCGGTCAAGCCCTTCGACCCCAGCGCCCCGGACGACACCCCCGAACGCCTCGCCGGCCTGCCCGAGATCGAGGCCTGCCACAGCGTCGCCGGCGACGAGAACTACATCCTCAAGGTGCGCGTCGGCGCCCCCGGCGACCTGGAGGACCTGCTCGCCCGCATCCGCAGCGCCGCCGGGGTCTCCACCCGCACCACCGTCGTGCTCTCCACGCCGTACGAGGCACGACCCCCGAAGCTCTGAGCCCGAACGGGCGAGGTGCAGACTTGGCCGCATGACCGAACGCACCCTCCCTCCTGGCCCGACCTCGGGCAGGAGGGGCCCCCGAACCGTCCTGCTGCGCGGCGGCGCCGTCTACAGCCCCGCCGACCCGTTCGCCACCGCGATGCTCGTCGAGGGCGAGCACATCGCCTGGGTCGGCAGCGACGGCGCCGCCGAGGCGTACGCCGCGACCGCCGACGAGATCGTCGAGCTGGCCGGTGCCCTGGTCACCCCCGCCTTCGTCGACGCCCACGTGCACGCCACCGCCACCGGACTGGCGCTCACCGGCCTCGACCTCACCGGCAGCCCCTCGCTGGCCGCCACCCTGGAGGCCGTCAGCGCCTTCGTCGACGCCCGGGCCGAGTCCGGCGGGGTCCTGATCGGCCACGGCTGGGACGAGACCGGCTGGCCCGAGGGCCGCCCGCCGACGCTCGCCGAACTCGACGCCGCCGCCCGGGGCGCCGCGCTCTACCTCTCCCGCACCGACGTGCACTCCGCGCTCGCCACCAGTGCGCTGCGCACCCTCACCGAGGGCCTCGCCGAGCGGCCCGGGTACGCCCCCGAGGGCCCGCTGACCAAGGACGCGCACCACGCCGTCCGGCAGACCGCGCTCGCCCGCCTCACCCCCGAGCAGCGCCGCCGCGCCCAGCACGCCACCCTGGCCCGCGCCGCCGAACTCGGCATCGGCGCCCTGCACGAGTGCGCCGGCCCGGAGATCTCCTCCGAACAGGACCTGACCGCCCTCCTGGCCCTGGCCGCCGAGGGCGAGGGGCCCGAGGTCTTCGGCTACTGGGGCGAGTCGGGCGGGGTCGAGACGGCCCGCCGGCTCGGCGCGGTGGGCGCCGGCGGCGACCTCTTCGTGGACGGCGCGCTCGGCTCGCGCACCGCCTGCCTGCACAGCCCGTACGCCGACGCCGAGCACACCGGCACCGCCTACCTGACCGCCGGTCAGGTGGCCGACCACGTCGCCGCCTGCACCGAGGCCGGGCTGCAGGCCGGCTTCCACGCGATCGGCGACGCCGCTGTGGCAGCGGTCATCGAGGGCGTCCGGGCGGCCGGCGAGCGGGTCGGCGCCGACCGGGTCAGGGCCCTGCGCCACCGCGTCGAGCACGCCGAGGCGCTGGACGACGAGTCCATCAAGGCCTTCGGTGAACTCGGCCTCACCGCCTCCGTGCAGCCCGCCTTCGACGCCGCCTGGGGCGGCCCGGAGGGCATGTACGTCCAGCGCCTGGGCGCCGAGCGGGCCGCCGCGCTCAACCCCTTCGCCGCCCTGCTGCGGGCCGGCGTCCCGCTGGCCTTCGGCTCGGACGCCCCGGTCACCCCGCTCGACCCCTGGGGCACCGTACGGGCGGCGGCCTTCCACCGGACCCCGGAGCACCGGATCTCGGTGCGCGCCGCCTTCACCGCCCACACCCGCGGCGGCTGGCGTGCGATCGGCCGCGACCAGGACGGCGTCCTGGTGCCCGGGGCCGTCGCCAGCTACGCGATCTGGGCCGCCGGGGACCTGGTCGTCCAGGCCCCCGACTCGCGGGTGGCCGGCTGGTCCACCGACCCGCGCTCCGGCACCCCCGGCCTGCCCGACCTCACCCCGGGCCACCCGCTGCCGACGTGCCTGCGCACGGTGGTCCGCGGCCGCACCGTCCACCAGCGCTGAACCCGGGCGTCCGCGCCGGACGGGCACCGGCGCCGAACCGGGCGCCGGCGTCCGACCGGATGCGGTGCCCGACCGGATGCGGCGCTTAACCGGGTGAGGACGCGGCGCACCGGCCCGTAGGTTGACCACCATGACGACCGACCCGCTGGTGCCCGCCGACTTCGCCGTCCCCCACGAGCTGCTCGCCCCGGAGTTCCGCCTGGAGCCCCTGGGCGAGCAGCACAACGCCTCCGACCACGCCGCCTGGACCGGCAGCATCGGGCACATCCGCGCCACCCCCGGCTTCGTCGGCGGCAACTGGCCGCCCGTGGACGGGATGCCGCCGGAGGAGAACCTGGCCGACCTGCGCCGCCACGCCGCCGACTTCGCCGCCCGCACCGGCTTCACCTACACCGTCCTGGAGCCGGCGGGCGGCGAGGTGATCGGCTGCGTCTACATCTACCCGGACCGCGAGGACCCGTCGGTGGTCGCCGTCAGCTCCTGGGTCCGGGCCGACCGCGCCGAGCTGGACGCCCCGCTCCACCGCGCCGTCTCCGACTGGCTCGCCGAGCACTGGCCGCTGGGCCCGATCCGCTACGCCGAGCGCTGACCACCGGGAAGCCCCGGGCCCCTACCACCCTCACCTCACGTCGCACCGACGTTCCGGGGTACCTTCTTCGCACAGCGTCCGAACAGCAAGCCCCCAGGAAGATGGTGCGCCGGTGGCCATTCCCGTCACCCAGGAGCGGTCCGGGACCGCGCCCGCGTCCGAGGAGCCGGCGCCCCGACCGGGCCGCGGTGCCCGTGCGCTCGCCAAGGTCCGTGCCGGGCTGCCCCGGACCGGCCTGGCGGCGCTGGCCGGCCTGCTGCTCGCCCTCGCCTTCCCGCCGTACGACCTCTGGCCGCTGTCCCTGCTCGGCGTCGCCGCGCTGTCGCTGCTCACCCGGGGCCGCACCTTCCGCCAGGGCCTGTGGACGGGCTTCGCCTTCGGCCTGCCGTTCTTCCTGATGCTGCTCAGCTGGCTGCGGGTGGTCGGCTGGGACGCCACGGTCGGCCTGTCCGTCGTCGAGGCGCTGTTCCTGGCCCTCCTCGGCGGCGCCCTGGCCGTCACCTCCCGGCTGCCCGGCTGGCCGCTCTGGGCGGCCTGCCTGTGGATCACCCAGGAGTGGGCCCGTGACCGGCTGCCGCTCGGCGGCTTCCCCTGGGGCCGGCTCGCCTTCGCCAACACCGCCACCCCGTACACCCCGCTCGCCGCGCTCGGGGGCGCGCCGCTGGTGACCTTCGCGGTCGCCCTCTCCGGTGCCCTGCTCGCCTGGGCCGCGCTGCGCCTGCGGGGCCCGCGCAGGGCCCCGAGGGCAGCCGCGCTGGCGGCGCTCGGCGCGGTCGCCGCGCTGCTCGCCGGCTACGTCGTCCCGGTGCCCACCGCCGCGGCCGACACGGTGAAGGTCGCCATCGTCCAGGGCAACGTGCCCAACCCCGGCATGGACTTCCTCGGCCGCCCGATGATGGTGCTCAACAACCACGCCTCGGCCACCGAGCGCCTGGCCGCCGACATCGCCGCCGGCAACGTGCAGCGCCCCGACGTCGTGATCTGGCCGGAGAACTCCTCCGACCTCGACCCGTTCAGCGACCCGCTGGCCTACGAGCGCATCGACGAGGCCGTCAAGGCGATCGGCGTGCCCACCCTGGTCGGCACCCTGGTGGACGGCCCGGACGCGCAGCACGTCCAGAACGAGGGCATCGTCTGGGACCCGCGGAGCGGCCCCGGTGCCTCCTACACCAAGCAGCACCCCGTGCCGTTCGGCGAGTACGTGCCCTTCCGCGCCCAGCTGATGAAGGTGATCACCCGCCTCCAGCGGGTCGCCCGGGACTTCTACCCCGGCGACCACAACGGCGTGATGCAGCTCGGCCCGGCCCGGATCGGCGACGTCATCTGCTTCGAGGTGGCCTACGACGAGATCGTCCGCGACACCGTGGACAGCGGCGCCCGCGTCCTGGTGGTCCAGACCAACAACGCGACGTACGCCAAGACCGGCCAGCCCGAGCAGCAGCTCGCGATGAGCCGGCTGCGGGCCGTCGAGCACGGCCGGGCGGTGCTGATCGCCGCCACCAGCGGCATCAGCGCGGTGATCTCCCCGGACGGCACCGTCGAGCAGCGCACCCAGGAGCTGACGCCCGCCGAGCTGTCGGCGACCGTCCCGCTGCGCGACGGCACCACGGTGGCCGACCGGGTCGGCGCCGCCCCGGAGTGGACCCTGGCCATCGGCGGCCTGCTGGCCTGCGGTGCCGCGGTGCTGGTCGGACGCCGTCGGAAGGCCACCGGCGGAACACCGGCCGGGCAGGATTCGTTGGACCAGGTGGTGCCGTAGCCGGCCCGGATCTCCCGTGCGGCGCGCAGAGCACCGCTTGGAGTGGATTCGTACCGTGACGCAGCAAGCTACCCCCACCCGTCCGGCCCCGCGCGGCAGGCTCCGCCGGGTGCTGCCGCTGCTGATCACCGTCTGGCTGGTGCTGGAGATCTGGCTGCTGGTCCAGGTCGGCTCGTGGCTGGGCGGGTTCACCGTCCTGCTGCTGCTCGTCGCGGGCGCCCTGATCGGTGGCTCGCTGATCAAGCGGGCCGGGCTGAAGGCGTTCTCGGCGGCGGTCGAGCAGAGCAAGAACCCGCAGTCCCAGCAGCCGCAGACCGGCACCAGCATGACGGTGCTGGCGGGCGTCCTGCTGATCGTCCCCGGGTTCCTGTCGGACCTGCTGGCCCTGACCCTGCTGTTCCCGCCGACCCGGGCACTGTGGCGGGCGGCCGGGCGCCGGCTCGCCGACAAGGCGCTGCGCAGCGCCGGCGCCGTCGGCGCCGACCCGTTCGCGGACGCGATGCGGCTGCAGGAGCAGCTGCGCATCCACCGTCCGGACGGCAAGGTGATCCAGGGCGAGGTCGTCGAGCCCGAGGCGGGCCCGCGCGGCCCGCAGGGCCCGGACACCACCTACCGCCCGCCGATCGCGGGCTGACCGCCCGACCACCGGCCCGGGGCCCGCAGGCCCCGGGCCGAGCCGCATGCCTCTCCGGGACCCCGGAGGACGTGACCCGACCGGCCCCGGACAGCGCGAAAGGGACCCTGGAAACCAGGGCCCCTTTTCGCGTCCTCCCGCACTGGGCGGGAGCGAGGTCAGGCGCTCTTACGGGTGTCCCGCGGGTGCACCGCGAGGTTCATCCCTCCGGAGCGGAGCACGGCCAGCCGCTCGGCCAGCACCTCCTCCAGCTCCTCGCGCGTCCGGCGCTCCATCAGCATGTCCCAATGGGTGCGCGTCGGCTTGGTCTTCTTCTCCTCCGGCTCGTCACCGTCGAGAAGTGCCGCCTCCTGGCCACAGAAGCGACATTCCCAGGTCGGGGGGATCTCCGCCTCGACCGAGAAAGGAACCTCGAATCGGTGTCCGTTCTGACATGCGTACTCGACGGTCTGGCGGGGAGCCAGATCGATACCACGGTCGGTCTCGTAGCTAGTGGCCCCGAGTCGCGTGCCGCGGAGAGCTCGCTCGCTCATGAATCGTGCCTCCCGGGCTTATGGCCCACAGGACTAGTGGTCGCTGTTCTTCGTCGTTCGGTCAACGCTCGGCTTCCGACGAAGATTCCCGTCCCGGGACATGCGTCGTCTGTCGTGCCGCCCCTGTTTGTACCCACCTGCGCCCGATTTGTCACATCTGGCCGCTGATATCACCCCAGGTGTCACCTATTTCACATCTGGTGATCGTGGGGACTTTCTGTGTCGAGCGTACCGGGACGGGTTCCGACAGCGTCCGTCGGCCCCGTCCCGGCGCTGCGAGGGGTCAGGAGATCGGGCGCGATCGGATCATCGGCTCGCCCTTGGCGAGGTCGACCGGCCGGGCCTGCGGGGCCGGGTCGACCGGTGCGCCCAGCGGCGGGCGCTCCGGGCGGGGCGGCACGCCGGCGGCCGCCTCGGTGCGGGTGTCGCGGTGCGGCAGCAGGGCGATCACGGCGTCCCGCAGCGCGGCCGGGGCCTCGTCGTCCAGCGGGTCGACGGTCGCCGGCACCTGCAGCCGGGCCGGGGCGCCGTTGCCGATCCGGGCGTAGCCGCGGCCGACCGGGGCGTGCGCGGCGGGCACGATGTCCAGCGGCGCGCCGAGCGCGGCCCGGGCCTCGTCCGGCCCGGCCGGGCCGAGCACCACGCGGGCCCGGGTGGTGGAGCGGACGGTCGGGGTGATCCGGTCCCGGGCCTCGACGTCCTCGGCGATCACGACGGTGACCCGGGCGGCCCGGCCGTGCCGCAGCGGGAGCTCCAGCAGGTCCTGCGGGTCGGGGCGGCCCTCGGCCTGGGCGAGCTCGCTCAGCTCGGTCGGGTGGTCCAGCAGCAGCCACAGCGGCCGGGTGGCGTCCTCGGGCGGGGTGGAGCCGGCGCGCCGGGCGGCGTTGAGCGCGGTGAGCCGGCGTTCGGTCTCCTGGGCCGCCCACTCCAGGGCGGCCAGGGCGCCGTGCAGGCTGGTCTCCACGGTGTGCACGCCGGGCCGGTTCACCAGGCAGGCGTGCTCGCCGGTGCCCGCGCCGTCGACGACCACCAGGTCGGCGTACGGGAGGGCCTGCAGCGCGATCGAGCGGAGCAGGCTGGAGGTGCCGTAGCCGGCGACGCCGAGCGCCAGCAGGTGCGGCTCGGAGGAGCGCGGGCCGGTGCGCCAGACCACCGGCGGCTGCTGGACGGTCGTGCCGCCCTGGGTGACGGGGATCGTCCGGGCGGTGCCGTCCTCGTCGGTGAAGCCCAGCACGATCTCGCCGGGGGCGGCCACGAACCGCTGGGCGACGACGTCGGTGGGCAGCGGGGCGAGCGCGGTGATCCGCAGCCGGTTGGACTCCTCGTCCCAGTCGAAGCGGTACTCCCGGGCCCGGCCGGCCTTGCCCTGGACGACCTGCTCGATCCGGGCCCGGGCGGCCGGCTCGGTGTCGGTGAAGTACGCGGGGTAGCCGAGTTCGAGCCGGGAGAGCCGGCCCTCGCCGTCGAACTCCCAGGAGCCGAAGACGTCCTTGTAGCTGCCCTCGAAGTGGTACATCGGGTTGGCGTCGTCGGGGCCGCACAGGTACGGGGTGAGGGCGGCGTAGAGGGCGCCGAGCTTGACGTCGGCGACGTCCGGCGCGGCCGGGGCGGACGGCGCCTTGGGCGCCCGGCCGGCCCAGGCGGCGCTGGCCATCAGGCCGACCAGGGCGAACAGCAGGCCGTGCGGCAGCAGGTAGATGCCGACCAGCATCGCGGCGGTCAGGAACAGCGTCGGGCCGCGGCGCTCCTTGGGGGTGGTCTGCCAGCGCCCCTTGGCCCAGGCGGCGTGGTGGCGCATGCCGCGGCCGATGACCGAGAGCGGGGCGAACATGTCGGAGGCGTGGTCCCCGGCGGTCCGGGCGATCTCGCGGCCCTTGCTGAGGTGGCGGTGCAGCGGCAACATTCCTTGACTCCCCGGGCGGGTGGGACGAACGGGTGGGGTGCGGAGGTGGGGTACGACGGGGCCCGGGGCGGTGGGATCCGCGCCCGGGCCGTTACGGGGTGGTGGCGGCTAGAACCTGATGCCGCTGAGCAGGCTCGCGAGGCTGGCGCCGCCCGCGGTGATGCTGGGGGCGATCGACGAGCCGGCGATGTAGAAGCCGAGCAGGGCGCAGACGATGGCGTGGGAGACCTTTAGCCCGTCCCTGCGGAAGAAGAGAAAGGCGATGGTGCCGAACAGGACGATGCCGGAAATCGAGAGGATCACGTTCCGCTCCTCGGGAGGGGGGACAAGCGGGGTGGGTGTTACGGAAAGTGCATTAATCGTGACAAAAAGTAATAGATGATGGAACGGGGCAAACGGGTGGTTCTGCCGTTCAATGCCGTTCCGGAAGCCGGATGGCGGTGTGCGAACCGGCCGGGGTGGGGCCGGTCGCCGCGGGGAAGCCCCGGGGATTCGGTGCGCCCAGGCATTCCCGGGGGGCGGTCGGGAAGTTTCCGGGGGGTCCGGAAAGTTCGCTCGAATGGCTGTGCCACCCGCTCGGACGCGCGTCCGCGCCGGCCCGGGCCGTCATCCGGATCACGGACACCGGCTGGTCCGCTCCGGCGCCGGCCGCTACCGTGCCCTGGGCGCAGCCGCGTGACCGCCCGACGACCCGACCGGAAAGGCCGCCCGCCATGACCGACGCCGCCAGCCAGCAGCCCGCCGACGCCCCCGACGCCGAGGTGATCGCGCTGGCCGGGAAGCTCTTCGACGCCGCCCGCGCGGGGGACACCGACACCCTGGCCGCCTACCTGGGCGCCGGCGCCCCGGCCGACCTCACCAACGACCGCGGCGACACCCTCGTCATGCTCGCCGCGTACCACGGCCACGCCGCCACCGTCGAGGCCCTGCTCCGGCACGGCGCCGACCCGAACCTCGCCAACGACCGCGGCCAGACCCCGCTGGCCGGCGCCGTCTTCAAGGGCGCCGAGGACGTGCTCGCCGCCCTGCTGGCCGGCGGCGCCGACCCGCACGCCGGCACCCCGAGCGCCCTCGACACCGCCCGGATGTTCGGCAAGGAGGACCTGGTCGCCCGGTTCGAGGCCCGCTGAGCGGGGATCGTAGGCTTTTCAACCATGGACACCATCGCCACCGAGGACACCGGAACCGTCGACTTCCGCATCACCGGCTACGCGCACCCCGACGCCCAGGCCCTGTCGGCCGAGGTCCAGCAGGAGTACGTCCGCCGCTACGGCGACCCCGACTTCACCGAGATGAACGCCGAGGACTTCGACGCGCCGGCCGGACTGTTCCTGATCGCCTACCTGGACGGCCGCCCGGTCGCCTGCGGCGGCTGGCGGGCCAAGGAGGCCGGCGGGCCGGACCGGCTGCTCGACGGCGACGCCGAGCTGAAGCGGATGTTCGTGGTCCCGGACGCCCGCGGCCGCGGCCTGGCCCGGGCGGTGCTGCGCCACCTGGAGCGGACCGCGGTCGAGGCCGGCCGCACCAGGTTCATCCTGGAGACCGGCACCCAGCAGCCCGAGGCCATCGCGCTCTACGGGTCCGAGGGCTACGTCGCGATCACCAAGTTCGGGTACTACAAGGACCACCCGCTGGCGGTCTGCCTCGGCAAGGAGCTCGTCGCGGCGGTCTGAGCGGCCGCCCCGCCGGGTAGGCTCCCGTCGCCCTGACGATAGCCCCTGGGGGACGGGATGAGCCAGCGAGGGACGAGCCACCGAGCACCCGGAGCCGACCGGCTCCCCGCCCTGGCCGCGCCCGGCGGGGAGCTGGACCGGCTGGTCCGGGCGGGCGTGCGCAGCGTCGGGGCGGGCGCCGTCTGGGCCGTCGGCGACGCCGGGGGCACGCTCGGCGGCGGCGGCCACGGCCCGCTCGGGCAGGGCCCGTACGCGCGGCTCGCACCCGGGCCGGACACGCTGTACGACCTCGCCAGCCTCACCAAGATCGTCGCGCTCTGGCCCTGCGCCGGGGCGCTGTGGCAGTCCGGGCTGCTGCCGCTGGACGAGCCGCTCGGCCGCTGGTGGCCGCCGGCCGCCGGCCGGCCCGCGGGCGCGGTGACGGCCCGGCACCTCCTCGCCCACACCGCCGGGATGCTCCCGTACACCCGCTTCGAGCAGCTCTACGGGCGCGACCGCGCGGCGATCCGGGCCGGGGTGGTCGCGGCGGCGCTGCACCGCGCGCCCGGCACCGCCGTCGAGTACACCGACCGCGCGGCCGTGCTGCTCACCCACCTGGTCGAGGACCTCGCCGGCGAACCGCTGGACGCCCTCGCCGCGCGCCGGGCCTGGCAGCCGCTCGGCATGGCCGACACCCGGTACGGGCCGCTCGACGCCGCGCTCGCCGAGCGTGCGGCGCCCACCGAGTACGACGAGCGGACCGGCACCCACCTGCGCGGCGTCGTCCACGACCCGTCCGCCCGGCTGCTCGGCGGCGTCTCCGGCAACGCCGGCGCCTTCTCCACCGCCCGCGACCTCGCCCGCTTCCTCACCGCGGTGCTCGCCCCGCCGCCCGGACTCGCCTGGGGCGGGGCGTGGATCGAGGAGTCGCTGCGCGAGCAGACCGGCGGACTGCGGCCCGCCCGGGGCCTGTCCTGGCTGTACGCCCCCGGCACCGAGCCCGCCGACGCCACCTTCGTCCACTACGGCTTCACCGGGACCGGCTTCTGGGTCTCCCGGCGGCTCGGCCGCTGGGCGCTGCTGCTCACCAACAAGGTGCACTACGACCGGGTCACCCAGCCGCTGACCGACCTGCGCAACGCCTACCGGCGGCTGGTGTTCGGCTGAGGGCCGACGGCACTCGTTCGGGTGATCGAGTGCGAACCGCGTGACGAACGGTCAGAGGAGCGTGCTCCAGTAGTACCAGAACCGGTTGAGCACCAGCAGCGCGATCACCGCGGCCCACAGCACCGGCAGCGCCCAGTGGTAGCGGGCCGCCTCCCGCACGACCGCCTGCAGCCGCGGGCCCACCGGTATCACCCCGGTGCGCACGTTGTGCAGCGTGGTGTACCAGAACAGCACCACCACCGTCGCCCACACCACCATGCAGTACGGGCACAGCGCGCCGATGTCGTACAGCGCCTGGTCGACCAGCCAGTGCACGAACACCACGCCCAGCGCGGTGCCCGCGTGCAGGCCCAGCCAGAACCAGCGCCGGTACGCGGCACCGGCGAGCAAGCCCGCCCCGATCGCGGCCAGGGCACCGAAGGCGGCCAGGCCGAGCAGCGGGTTCGGGAAGCCGAACACCTCCGCCTGCTCGGTGCGCATCACCGAGCCGCAGCTGATCACCGGATTGATGTTGCAGCTGGGGACGTAGGAGGGGTTCTCCAGGATGCGGAGCTTGTCGAAGGTCAGGACGGCCGAGGCCGCCAGACCGATCAGCCCGCCGAGGAACAGCAGGACCGCGTAGGCCCGGCCCGCCCCGATCGGGGCCCGGCCGGCGGCGTCGGGAGCGGGACGGGACGGGTGCACGGTGGTGGCGGAGGACATGGCAGCACACTCCGGTGGCTGGCTGGGAGGAGCCGGCCCGGCCGGGACATCGGCCGGGCCGGTGGTGCCGTGCGGGGGAGCGGGCCGGCCTACTGCAGGCCGGCGGCCTGCTTGACCTGGGCGGTGAACTGCTCCGGCGGGACGACGGCGTTGCCCGCGAACAGGGTCACCGGCTTGCCGTCCACCTTGACGGTCGGCGTGCCGGTCACCCCGCTGTCGTTGAACGCGTCGGCCACCTTCGCCGCCCACGGCGCGTAGGTCCGGTCGGTGACGGCCTTCACGAAGGCGTCGGTCTTCAGCCCGGGCACCTGGCCCGCCAGGTCCAGGAGGTGGTTCACGTCGCCGAAGCCGTCCTGGCGCTCGTCCGGCTGGTTGGCGTACAGCACGTCGTGGAACTGCTTGAACTTGTCCACGCCCTCGTTCAGCGCGGCGCCGGCGGCGGCCAGCGCGGTGCGCGAGCCCTTGCCGCCGAGGTTCTTGTCCAGGAAGGCCGCCAGGTGGAACTCCACCTTGATCTGGCCGTCCTCCGTCAGCTTCTTGACGGTCTCGCCGTTCGCCGCCTCGAAGTGCTTGCAGACCGGGCAGCGGAAGTCCTCGTAGACCTCCATGGTGTGCGGCGCGTCGGCCTTGCCGTAGGTGATCACCGTGCCGTCCGGGCCCCCGGCGTTCGCCGGGACGACCAGCGGGGCGGAGGTGGCGGCCGCGGCGGCCTTGTCGTCCTTCTTCGAGGCCGAGCCGATCGCGACCGCGGCGCCGCCCGCGAGGGCGAGCACGGCGACCGCGGAAACGGTCACGACGATCCGCTGACGGCGCTTGGCGGCCTGCTGCTCGCGGCGCTGCGCCTCCTGGATCCGCTCACGGACACTGGTGCGGTTGGCCTGCTGCTTGCTGGGGGCCTGAGCCATGGGAAGTCAACTCCTGTACGCGGCGCGCGGGTGCGCGCGGGGAACCGCACCGGGTGCGGCGGGGTCGGGGAAACGCGGGAGTCGTGCGCACTGCCTGCGGGCGTACCGCGTCCGTCGTCCTGACGGGGCCACGGAAAGGTGATCGGTGTCCGGGGAGTGCCCGGTACGGAAGCGATCAGCAGGCAGGCGCGAAGGCCGGCGGGCCGCGCCGGGGCGCCGGGCTGAGCACCACGTCCTCGCGGCGCGGCCGCGCGTGGTCCGACACCGGCAGCGGCACCCGCAGCACCGGGCGAGCCGGGGCCGGGACCAGCAGGACGAGCAGGGCGCGCAGCGGCCGGGCCACCGACTGGCGCAGCGCGCGCAGCGCCCGGGCCAGGCCCGACAGGGCCGAGTCGCCCAGCCGCAGCCAGGCGGCGGCCGCCAGCGCGATCACCAGGTGCACCAGCAGGAGCAGCAGTTGGGTCATGACCGGCGCCAACTGCCCGGCGTGGCCCAGCGGGCCCGAGAGCAGCGACCCGTCCATCGAACCGCCGCCGCAGACCAGCAGGTTCACCCCGCGGGCGGGGGACTGGCCGGAGAGCACCGGCCCACAAGCGGTCTGGCCCAGGTTGAACGTGGTGTTGAGCAGCAGCTCGACCGGCACCATCACGGCGGAGATGTGCAGCATCCGCCGCTCCCCGCCGGCCAGCGCGGCCGCGACCAGGAAGACGACGGCGCACGCGGAGGCCACCAGCGACAGCGGCAGCGGACGGCCCGTGATGACCACCTGGCCCAACGCGGCCATCGGCACGGCGAGCGCGGTGAACACCGCGGCCCGCAGGGCCCTGGTCGCATGGGTCGAGGTCGTCACGCTCCGGAGTATGCCATGAGGCTCACACCCGGGACGAGGGCGCATGGACCCTTGCGCTTTCGCCTGACACGCCCTCAACGGGACGCGGGGTCGACAGCGGCCGCGGCCGGACTAGCCTGGAATCGTTCCCGGCGACCCCGACGAGGGGACGGACCCCGACGAGGGGATGAAGGCGCATGGCGAAACCCGAGACCACGGTGGGGCAGGTGCTGCTGGCCCGCGTCGAGGCCCAGGTGGCCGTACTGGCCGGACTGGACGACGCCGTCCGGGCCGACGAACCGGACGCGGTGCACCGGATGCGGGTCGCCTGCCGGCGGCTGCGCAGCGCCCTGCGGACCTTCCGCCGGCTGTTCACCCCCGGCGCGACGGACCAGCTGGTCACGGAACTGCGCTGGCTCGGCGCCGCCCTCGGCGGCGCGCGCGACCTTGAGGTGCTGGCCGAGCGGCTGGCGGCCCAGGCCCGCGAGCTGCCGGCCGCGTGCGGCCCGGAGCGGGTCGCCGCCGCACTGGAGCAGTGGGGCGAGCGTGAGTACCGGCGGGTGCGGCCCGAGGTGGTCGCCGCCCTCGACAGCCCCCGCCGCCGCGCCCTCGGCGACGCCCTCGCCACCCTGCTCGCCGACCCGCCGCTGCGCCGCCGCGCCACCCGCCCGGCCCTGCCCGAGCTGTCCCGCATCGCCGCCCGCGAACAGGAACGCACCGCCGGCCGCGTCCGGACGGCCCTGGCCGCGGCGGCCGACGAACGCGACCACGCCCTCCACGAGGCCCGCAAGGCCGCCAAGCGCGCCCGCTACGCCGGGGAGACGGCCGCTCCGGCGGCCGGCGCGCGGGCCGAGCGCTTCACGGCACGGATGAAGGCCGTCCAGGAGGTCCTGGGCGAGCACCAGGACGCGGTGGTCGCCGCGGCCACCCTCGCGGCCCAGCCGGTGGCCGCCGCCGAGCCCTTCGGCTACGGCGCCCTGTACGGCCGGCAGCTGGCCGCCGAGGCCGCGGCCCGCGAGCGGCTGCCGGGCGTGTGGCAGCGGGCGGGCAAGCGGAAGCTGACGCGGTTCGGGTAGCGGTCCCGCGGCGTCGGGGGCTTGACGACGGGCCCTACCGCGGGTCGAGCCCCGCCGAGCGGGCCGCGTCGCGCAGCAGGTCGCGGAGCATCGTGGTGGTCAGACGGCCGGTGTTCGTGTTGCGCGGGCTCACGTGGTAGCAGCCCCGCAGGCGCAGCGGCGGGCCGCCGTCACGGGCGGGGAGGTCGACCAGCGCGGCGTGGCCGAAGACCGGCTGCGGGCGGGGGACCTGCCAGCCGGCGTCCGCGATCACCGGGAGCAGGGCCTGCCAGGCGAAGCCGCCGAGGGCGACCACGGTCCGTACGGTCGGGCGCATCAGCTGCAGTTCGCGGGTGATCCAGGGGCGGCAGGTGTCGCGTTCGGCGGTGCTCGGCTTGTTGTCGGGCGGGGCACAGCGGACCGGGTCGGTGATCCGCACGCCGTACAGCTCCAGGCCGTCGCCGTGCCGGACGGAGTGCGGGCGGTTGGCGAGCCCGAGGTCGTGCAGGGTCGCGTAGAGCAGGTCGCCGGAGGGGTCGCCGGTGAAGATCCGGCCGGTGCGGTTGGCGCCGTGGGCGGCGGGGGCGAGCCCGACCAGGACGAGCGGGGCGTCGGGCGGGCCGAAGCCGGGGACGGGGCGGGCCCAGTAGTCCCAGTCCCGGTAGGCGCGGCGCTTGGTGCGGGCAGTCTCCTCGCGCCACTCGACCAGGCGCGGACAGGCCCGGCAGCCGGTGACCACGCGGTCCAGCGCGGTGAGTCCGTCGGCGCGGGCGGCGGCTTCGGCGGGGTGGCGCGGGTGGCCGGGGTCGTCGGCGGGGGACGGCGGCGGGGCCGTGATCGGCATGGCCCCGATCCTAGGTGGGCAGCGCCCGCCCCGGTGCTTGCGGTTTGCCCGGTTCCGTCCCGGTCCGGTCGGGTTCGATCCGGTCGTGGCCGGGCAGACGTAGCGTGGAAGCAGTTGCTCCGGCGCCGCCGCCTGTCCGGGCGGGCGGTGGTCGGAGGCGCCGGTGGGCGCAGGCCGCGAGGAGGCCGCGATGATCGTCGATGCGGTGCTGGGGGCTCTCGGAGGGCTGGCGGCCCTGGGAACGATCTGGGCGGCCATGAGCATCAGGGTGGTCCAGCAGTTCCAGAAGGGCGTGGTGTTCCGCTTCGGGAAGGTGCGCGACGAGGTGCGTGAACCCGGGCTGGTGGCGCTGATGCCGGTCGCGGACCGGCTGCGCCGGGTGAACGTGCAGATCGTGACGATGCCGATCCCGGCGCAGGAGGGCATCACCCGGGACAACGTGACCGTACGGGTGGACGCGGTGGTCTACTTCCGCGTGGTGGACCCGGTGAAGGCGACGGTCAACGTGCAGGACTACAACTTCGCGATCTCCCAGGTCGCGCAGACCTCGCTGCGCTCGATCATCGGCAAGAGCGAGCTGGACGACCTGCTGGCCAACCGGGAACCGATCAACCAGGGGCTGGAGTTGATGATCGACAGCCCGGCACTGGGCTGGGGTGTCGAGATCGACCGGGTGGAGATCAAGGACGTCGCGCTGCCGGAGTCGATGAAGCGCTCGATCGCCCGCCAGGCCGAGGCCGAGCGGGAGCGGCGCGCGCGGATCATCACGGCGGACGGCGAGTACCAGGCCTCGGAGCGGCTGTCGGACGCCGCCGCGGTGATGAGCGCGACCCCGTCCGCGCTCCAACTGCGGCTGCTGCAGACCGTGGTGGAGGTGGCGGCGGAGAAGAACTCGACCCTGGTGCTGCCCTTCCCGGTGGAGCTGCTGCGCTTCCTGGAGAGCGCGACCGAGGCCCAGCAGCGGAACCTGCTGACGGCGGCCGCCGCGGCCGTCGGGGCGAAGGCCGCGGAGCGGGCCGTGGAGAGCGGGGAGGTCTCCGAGGAGGAAGTGGAAGCCGAGCCGCCCCGGCACGAAATCCCGCCGCTTGAGGAGCTGTTGGAGCACTCGCCGCTGGATGAGCCGAGCTCGCCGGACGGGCGGCCCGGGCGGGGCACAGGCACTCCGGCGGATCCGGAGCGCTGAGCGGCGGCCCGGTGGCGGCGGCCCTGGGCCCGGACCACGATGGACAGGGGGAGGAAGCCAGGTCAGGAGGCGGACCATGACCATAGCCAGCGACATCATGCACCCGGGCGCGGAGTGCATCCGCGAGCACGAGACGCTCGCGGCCGCCGCCCGGATCATGCGGGAACGGAACGTGGGCGCCCTGCCCATCTGCGGCCCGGGCGACAAGCTGCTGGGCATCGTGACCGACCGCGACATCGTGCTGCGCTGCGTCGCCGAGGGCCGTGACCCGGCTGCGGTGACGGCGGGCGAGCTGGCGCAGGGGCGGCCCATGACGGTGGAGGCCGACGAGGACTGCGAGCAGGTGCTGCGGGTGATGGAGCAGTACCAGGTGCGCCGCCTGCCGGTGATCAACCACCCGGAGCACAAGCTGGTCGGCATGATCAGTGAGGCGGACATCGCGCGCGGCATGCCGCAGGCGCGGGTGGCCGAGTTCGTGTCGGCGGTCTGCGCGGAGGAGGCGCCGACGAAGGCCGCGCTGAGCTGACGCCGCCGTACGTACGCGGGCTGCTGACGCCCCCACCCCGCCGGGGTGGGGGCGCTCCACGCCGCGGTGGACGGGTGGGTCAGCCCAGGGCGTAGACGGCGGTGGCGTGGGCGGCGGGTTCGTCGGTGCCCTCGGCGGTGAGGGTGATGTCGAGGAAGGCGATCCGGCGGCCGAGCTTGGTGATCCGGGCGTGCACCAGGACGTCCCGGCCGACGACCGCGCGCTGGAAGCTCGTGGACTGCTGGACGGTGGTCATCGGGCCGAAGCCGCCGTTCGCGGCCGAGACCGCGACCACGCACGCGGTGTCGGCGGCGGCCATCAGCGCCTGGCCGGACATCCCGCCGCCCTCGCGGGCGAGCCGGTCGGACCAGGGGAGGCGCAGGACGGCGTGGCGCTCGCCGGTCTCGGCGGTGGACAGGCCGAGGGCCTGCACCCAGGGGGCGAAGTGGTCGGCCAGGAGCTTGTCCGCCTCGGCGGTGGTGAGGGTCATCGCGCCATTGTGGCGGGGGTGTCGGCGCGCTGTCAGGAGATCGGTGCGGTTGTCCGGAGACCGGGGCGGTGGTCAGGAGGCCGGTGCGGCCAGGGTGTCCAGGTGGCGGTGGAGCACCGCGCGCAGCTCGTCCGGGCCGACCAGGTCGGGGTGCTGGACGGCCTGCAGGGTGAGGCCGTCCAGCAGTGCGGAGAGCCGGCGGGTCTCGACGTCGAGGTCCAGGCCCAAAGCGAGGCCGCCGGTGCGCCCGGCCTCGACCAGGACGCGCCGGACCAGGGCGTCCAGTCCGGCCTGCATCTCGGCGGCGCGGGGCCGTAGTTCGGGCCGGGTGCGGGCGGCGGTGACGAAGGAGAGCCAGAGCGCGGACTCCTCCCTGCGCTCGGCGTCCAGCGGGAGGATCTCGGCGAGCAGCCGGGCGGTCCGCGCCTGCCGGTCGTCGTCGGGGGCGGCGTCCGGGTCGAGCAGCGCCCGGGCGTGGACGCGGACGCGGGCGTCGATCCGGCGGCCCAGTTCCTGCATCGCGAAGATCATCAGTTCGGAGCCGCCGGCGAAGTAGTGCCGCACCGAGCCGATCGCCAGCCCCGCCTCGTCGGCCACGTTGCGCAGCGAGGCGTGCTCCAGGCCCTCCCGGGCGGCGACGCGCAGGACGGCGTCCGCGACGGCCTGACGGCGTTCCACGGGGTCGACGATCTTCGGCATGTTGCCGTTATAGCACGGTCGAGCTAAATTGTTTATTTAGCACGGTCGAGCCATAAAAACAGGGGAGTGGGACATGGACAGCAGGGTGCACCTGGTGCTGATCGCCGTCGTGATCATCGTGGTGGTGGTCCGACGGCTGCGCGGTGAACCGCTCAATGCTCGGGACCTCTTGGCGCCGCCGGTGGTGCTCACCGGCCTCGGCGGTTGGGCGCTGCTGCAGCGGCACGGCCTCGGCGCGGGTGACTACGCCTGGGTGGCGGCCGGGGCCGGGCTCGGCGTCGCCCTCGGGGCGGCGCGCGGCGCCACCATCCGGGTCTACGAACGCGCGGGGGTGCTGTGGCAGCGCTACACCGGCCGGACCTTTCTGGTCGCGGCGCTCTCGCTGGCGGTGATGGCCGGCTTCGCCGTGTTCGCCGAGCGCGGCGGTCTCGCCCCGGATGCCCGGCCGGTGCAGCTGTCGATCGGCGTCGGCTTCCTGGGGGAGGCCCTGGTGGTCGGCTGTCGCGGGCTCTCCTCCGGGATCCCGTTCGCGCCCGAGCAGCGGAGTTCCGGGATCCGGTGGGGCTCGGACCGGCCCGGTCGGTAACTTTGGTTGTCAAGCGCAGGTTTGACAACTAGAGTTGTCGGCATGACGATCGTGGAGATCACCCCGGAGCAGCAGGCGGAACTGGCCAAGGCCCTGCTCGACGCGCTCGACCCCCTCGCCGCCGCCGTACGCTCGCGCGCGTCCGGCGACCTGCCCGAGGAGCGGATGTGGGCCGCGGAGCCGGTCGAGGTCACGCTCTCGGTGCTGTCCGCCTGGAAGCTGGTGGACGCCGAGGTCAAGCGGCTCACCGCGCTCGCGGCCGCCACCGCCGGTTCCTACGGCGCCAGTTACGAGCAGCTCGGGGCGGCCTGGGGCATCACCCGGCAGGGCGCCCGCAAGAAGTGGCCGGACGCGGTGGTCCGCCTGGCGCCCCGGCCCGGATCGCTCGAACTGTTCGGCGGTGCAGCAGAGTTGGACGAGGCGGTGGACGGCTGGCGCTGGACGGCCACCGGCGCCGACGGCGCGGTGGGGGAGGCGGCCGCCGGCTACCCGACCCGGGAGGAGGCGGCGGCGCACGCCGGGGCCTTCCTCGCCGGGCACGCGGTGTCAGCCTGAGCGTCGCAGCGGGCACACGGTGTCAGTCTGAGCGCCGCAGATGGGTGGCGATCAGCTCCGCCAGGTGCAACGCCTGCCGCCCATCGGCGAGTTGGGCGATCTGGGTGCGGCAGCTGAAGCCGTCGGCCAGGACCACCGTCCCCGGTGCGGCGGCCCGGAGCTCGGGCAGCAGGACGCGTTCGGCGATCGCCTCGGACACCTCGAAGTGGCCCTGCTCGAAGCCGAAGTTGCCCGCCAGGCCGCAGCAGCCGGAGTCCAGCACCCGGTTGTCCAGGCCGAGTCGGGCCTCCACCCGGCGGTCGGCGGCGCTGCCGAGCACGGCGTGCTGGTGGCAGTGGGTCTGGGTGACGGCCTCCAGCGGGACCCGGGGGAGCGGGGCGTCGGGGGCGTACTCGTCGATGAACTCGGCGAAGGTGCGGGTGCGTTCGGCGAGCGGGCGGCCGTCCGCGCCGAGCAGGCGGGGCAGGTCCTCGCGCAGGGTGGCGGTGCAGCTCGGGTCCAGGCCGACCACGGGGGTGTCGGCCGGGAGCCCGTCGGCCGCCAGCGTCCGCAGGCTGCGCCGCAACACCCGCCGGGCGGTGCCGAGTTGGCCGGTGGAGTGCCAGGTGAGGCCGCAGCAGACCGGGCCCGAGGGCAGCCGGACGTCGAAGCCCAGGTGCTCCAGCACCTCGACGGCCGAGCGCAGCACGCCCGGCTGCAGGTGGTCGGAGAAGGTGTCCGGCCACAGCAGCACCGGGCGGGCGCCGGCCGGGGCCGGATGCGCGGCGCGGTGCCGCCGGTACCAGGCGGTGAAGGTCTCCGGCGGGAACACCGGCAGCACCCGGCGCGGGTCGATCCCGCCGAGCCGCTTGAGCAGCCCGCCGAACGGTGAGCGGGCCAGCGTGTTGGCGGCCCCGGGGGCGAGCGCGACGGCCCGCAGCCAGAGCGGCAGCCAGCCCATCGAGTAGTGCGAGCGCGGGCGCGGCCGGTGCCGGTAGTGCTGGTACAGGAACTCGGCCTTGTAGGTCGCCATGTCGACGTGCACCGGGCAGTCGCTCGCGCAGCCCTTGCAGCTCAGGCAGAGGTCCAGCGCCTCGCGGACCTCCTCGGACCGCCAGCCGTCGGGGATCGCCCCGTCGGTCCGGCGGCCCGGGGGCGCGCCCAGCCCGCGCAGCATCTCGGCGAGCAGCCGCGCCCGCCCCCGGGTGGAGTGCCGCTCCTCGCCGGTGGCCATGTAGCTCGGGCACATCACCCCGGTGGTCGGGTCCACGCACTTGGCGACGCCCACGCAGCGGTGCACCGCCCTGGCCAGGCTGCCGCCGTCCTGCTCGTACGGCAGGACCAGCGGCAGCGGGCGGAGCGGCGCGGTGACGAAGCGCAGGTCGGCGTCGAGCGGGCGGGGGTCGACCAGCGCGCCCGGGTTGAGCAGGTTCTCCGGGTCCCAGATCCGCTTGAACCCGCGGAACAGGTCGATGATCTCGGGCGGGTACATGCGCGGCAGCAGTTCGGCGCGGGCCTGCCCGTCGCCGTGCTCGCCGGAGAGCGAGCCGCCGTACGAGACCACCAGGTCCGCCGCCTGCTCCAGGAACTCCCGGAAGGCCAGCACCCCGTAGGGCTCGTCCAGCGGGAAGTCGATCCGCAGGTGCACGCAGCCCTCGCCGAAGTGCCCGTACGGGACGCCGCGCAGGCCGTGCCGGCGCAGCAGGGCGCGGAGGGCCCGCAGGTAGTCGCCGAGCCGCTCGGGCGGGACGGCGGAGTCCTCCCAGCCCGGCCAGGCCTCCCCTCCGTCGGGCAGCCGGGTGACGATCCCGGCACCGGCCTCCCGTACGGCCCACAGCCCGCGCTGCTCCGCGGGGTCGGTGACCAGCGCGACGGTGGCCGAGCGCTCCCGGCGCACCGCGTCGGCCAGTCGGCGGGCGGCCTGGTAGGCCTCCAGCGGGGTGGCGCCGCCGGTCTCCAGGAACAGCCAGCACTCGCCGGCGGGCAGCCGGTCCAGCGCGGGCGGGCGCGGGCCGGCCGCGAGCAGTGCGGCGATCAGGTCGGCCGCCATGCCCTCGGCGGTCAGCGGGCCGAACGGCAGCAGCGCGGGGATCGCGTCGGCGGCGGCGCCCTCGTCGGGGTAGCCGGCCACCACCAGGGCGCGGGCGGGCGGGTCCTCGACGAGGCGGACGGTGGCGCCGAGCAGCAGCGCGCAGGTGCCCTCGGTGCCGGTCAGCGCCCGGGCGAGGTCGTGGCCGTGCTCGGGCAGCAGCGCGTCCAGCGGGTAGCCGGAGGTGCGGCGCGGCAGCTGCGGCATCCCCTGCCGGATGGTGGCGAGGTTGCGGTCGGTGAACTCCTGGAGCTGCCGGTGGAGTTCACCGGGCCGCCCGGGCAGGTCACGCAGTGCCGTGCGCTCCCGGCCGCCGAGCCGCCCGCCGACGGTCAGCTCGGTGCCGTCGGCGAGCAGCAGCTCCAGCCGCTCCACGTTGTCGGCGGTGCGCCCCCAGGCCAGCGAGTGCGAGCCGCAGGAGTCGTTGCCGATCATGCCGCCGATGGTGCAGCGGCTGTGCGTGGACGGGTCCGGGCCGAAGCGCAGCCCGTACGGCCGGGCGGCGCGCTGGAGGTCGTCCAGCACGGTGCCGGGCCGGACGCGCGCGGTGCGGGCCCCGGGGTCGATCTCCAGCACCTCCCCGAGGTGGCGACGGAAGTCCAGCACGACCGCGCCCGGGCCGATCGCCTGCCCGCCGATGCTGGTCCCGGCCCCGCGCGCCACCACCGGCACGCGGTGCTCGCGGCACAGCGCCAGCGTCGTGCGCACGTCGTCCGGGTCGGCCGGCTTGACCACGCCGAGCGGCAACTGCCGGTAGTTCGAGGCGTCGTGGCCGTACACGGTCCGCTCGGCGGCGCCGAAGCGGACCTCCCCGCGCAGCACGGCGGCCAGTTCGCGGGCCAGCTCGGCCCCAGGGGCTGCGGACGGACGGCTCACCAGGGACCTCCCGGGCGGTGCGGCGACACGGCTCCGCCGATGATCGCAGCCAGGGCGCCGCCCGGGTACCGGGCGCGACGGGGGTACCGCCGACGGGGTGTCATGTGGCAGTCTCGGCACTCATGATCACCGACTCCGCCGCCGACTCCACCGCGGGCGCCCCGGACGGCTCCCCGGCCGATCCCGCGGCCGGCGGGCGCGCCGACGAGCAGGCCCACGACCCGGCCGGGGCCGCCGCCTACCTCGCCCGCCTCCCGATCGGCGAGCCGCTGCCCTTCCCGGCGGACGGCGCGCCGTCCTGGGAGATCTTCCCGTACGAGGGCGAGCTGAGCGTCCGGCGGCTGCGCGCCCCCGAACTGCCCGAGCCGCCCCGCCAGGGCGAGGACGGCCCGGAGAGCTGCAAGCAGTGCGCCCGCCCGGACTCCGACTTCCTCTGGACCGACGAGCACTGGCGCCTCAGCGGCCCCGACGAGCCGACCGGGCTGCCCGCCGTCCTGCTGCTCCAGCCCCGCGCCCACCACGACCTGCTGGACCTGCCGGCCGAGCTGTCCGCGCGGCTCGGCCCGGTGCTGCAGAGGGTGGAGCGGGCCGTGCTGTCGCTCGGCGGCATCGGCCGGGTCCACGTGAACCGGTGGGGCGACGGCGCCGCGCACCTGCACCTGTGGCTGATCGGGCGGCCCGCGGGGATGCCGCAGCTGCGCGGCTCCACCCTGCCCCTGTGGATGGACGTGCTGCCGCCGCTGCCCGCCGGGGTGACGGCCGAGCGCGCCCGCCGGATCGCCGCCGCGATGGCCGCGGACGGCGGCACCGCGCACGCCTGAGGCGGGTCACTTGCGCCCGGTGAGCGTGCCCTTCGCGATGTGGGACAGCTTGGCGACCTCGAACGCCGGGTAGGCGCCGCCGGCCAGCAGCGAGAACTTGATCCCCTCGCGGCCGCCCGGCCGGCGGTGGCCCGGCGGCTGGAAGCGGCGGTGGTGCTCGGCGGCCCGGTGGAAGAACTGCGGCCGCTCGGACCGGGAGACGCAGCCGGCGAGGTCGAAGACGAACAGGTAGTGCCGGACCATCCGGATGAACAGCGCCTCGCGCACCGCGTACAGGTGCGGCTGGTCCTCCAGGAGCGCGAAGCTGCGCTCGTACTGGTCGAACAGGTCGAAGACGCTGCTGCCGGGGCCACCAGCCGGGTGGACGGTCTCCCGGCGGCGCAGCTGGACGCACTCGCGCGCCAGCACGGCGACCTTCTGCGCGCCGAGCAGGGCCGCGTGCACCACGGGGACCTCCTCGTAGCGGCCGTCCGGGAAGGCGAGCCCCAGCTCCTCCCAGTGGCCGCGGCGGATCAGCCGGTCCCAGATCAGCGGCGGCGCGCCGAACAGCTCGGGCCGGTCGAAGGGGCCGGACACCTCCGGGCCGGCCTCGGCGAGCAGCGCCTCGGCTCCGCCCGGCCAGTCCCGGTCCTTGTGCCGGCGGGAGTGGCCGAACAGCAGGAGGTCCACCGGGCCGGTCTGCTTGAGCCGGTCGGCGAGCGTCTGGAGCGCGTCCCGGGGCAGCAGGTGGTCGGCGTCGAGGAACAGCAGGTACTCGCCGGACGCCCGCGCCGCCCCCGCGTTCCGGCTCACCCCGACCCCGACCGCCGCGTTCAGGTGCAGCGTCGAGACCCGCGGATGCCGCGCGGCGTACGCGTCGGCGAGTCCGCCCGCGGTCTCGGGGGAGCGGTCGGCGACCACGATCACCTCGACGTCCGCCAGGGACTGCGCGAGCAGCGAGTCGAGGCAGTCGGCGAGCTGTTCGTGCTGGTCGTAGGCGGGGAGTACGACGCTGATCAAGGGTGAGGGCATGACGCCGGAGCGTAAGAGGGCGCGCGAACCGTGGCAAAGCCCTGACGGTCCGTAATTCCGAGCAATTAGCAGCAAATCGTACGACCGTACGCCAGATCTTCACGTCGTCTTCCGGACGCGTCCACGTCAGGTTCGGAAGCGGCGGGCCCGCGTCGTTCGTGGCCGGAACGTGCCGGGGCCCGCGACGCGGCGGTGCGTCGCGGGCCCCGGGGGCGCCGAGCGGGCGGGTCGATCCCTGGCGGGTCGGCCTAGTACCAGTGGTGCGCCTGCCAGAACGACCAGGCGGCGCAGGGGCTGCCGTAGCGGGTGTTCATGTAGTTCAGGCCCCACTTGATCTGGGTGGCCGGGTTGGTGCGCCAGTCGGCGCCCGCCGAGGCCATCTTGGAGCCCGGCAGGGCCTGCACCAGGCCGTAGGCGCCGGAGGAGGCGTTGACGGCCAGCGGGTTCCAGCTGCTCTCGCGGAACACGATGTTGCTGAAGCACTGCAGCTGGCCGGCCGGGACGATCTGCGCGGCGATCTGCTGCGGGGTGCCGGAGTAGGTGGCGGCCAGGCTCGGGCGCTCCTGGGAGCGGGAGGCGGCGGCCGCGGCGTCGGCCTTGGCCTTGGCGTCCGCCTGGGCCTTCGCGTCGGCTTCGGCCTGAGCCTGAGCCTGAGCCTGCGCCTGGGCCTGCGCCTGGGCCGCCGCCTGGGCGTCCGCCTCGGCCTTGGCCTGGGAGGCCTGGGCGGCCTGCTGGGCAGCGGCAGCGGTGTCAGCCTGGGCCTGGTCGGCGACCGGCTTGCCGTCCACCGAGACGGCGGCCGCGGGGGCGGCGGCCTCGACGGTGTTCCCGGCCTGCGGGATGGCGAGCGCGGCGGTGGCGGCGCTCGCGACCACGAGGGTGGCGACGCCGGTGATCAGGGAGTTTCGGCGGGCATGGCTGAGCTGCAAGGCGGGCGTTCCTTCTCCGTCGGGGGCCGTGCCGGTGGTGCCGGACACGGGGCATCGCGCGGGCTCCGGGTGAGCGGGGCCCGCGCGGCCGTCCGGGACGGCCGTGGCGCCCCGGCGGAAGCGGCGGGGCGGGCGGGCTGCGCGGCGGATCCGGTGCGGACCGGCCGGGCTGCCTGGCGACAGGCCATTCTTGGCAGGGCTCGCGACGGGCGGCAAAGGCACTTGCTACTACGCACCGTAGTGGTCACGAAGAGGGCGCAGCGGGGTCGAGTGGTGGATTTGATGGCATTTGTCCGAATTGCGCTTCCGAGGGTTACGCACGGGTGACATCGGAGGAACGCAGGGGCGACACGCGCGGTGGCCTGCGTTCTTCAGGCCGGAAACCGCCGGGTCCGGCTCGGGAGGTGCGGGGCGCCGGGGCCCGGCCGGAGCCCGCCGGGCACCCGTCCACTACCGGGAGTCGTAGACGCCGATCCCCCTGTGGGCGGCCTCACACGTTTGCCCGCGCGAGGTCGGCGCAGGGTGACCGGACGGTCACGGCTCAGGGGGTCGCGTACGGGTTCCCGGGGACGGGCTGCGCTGCGGGAGCGGCAGGAGCGGCGGGGCGAGCGCCCGGCTCCGGCCCCTCCGCAGCGTCCCCCTCCTTCGCGGCGGCCTCCTCCGCGGGCGGGACGAGGTCGCGGGCCAGCAGGGTGGCGCCGGCGACGGCCCCCGGCATGGCGAGCACCGTCACCAGCGGCACCAGGAAGGCGAGCACCAGCGGCGTGCCGAAGCCCAGCGCGAGCCCGAGCCGGGAGCGCAGCAGCCGGATCCGCTCGGGCTGCGGCACCCGGCGCCGCTGCAGGGCGACGGCCGTCAGCTCGACGGTCAGGAAGAAGCCGGACACCAGGAAACCGAGCGCCGGGACCACCGTCTGGCCGAGCACCGGGATGAACCCGCAGGCGAACAGCACCACGCCGAACGCGGCCACCCGGACGAGGACGTACACGCTGTCGCGCACCGCGATCAGCAGCTCGCGCCAGAGCGGGGTGTCCGGCGGCGTGGGCGCCCCGCCCTCGGTCTCGTCGACCTTGGCGCAGAGCGCCTCGTAGAAGGGCTGTCCGACCAGCAGGGTGACGGCGGTGAAGGTGAGCAGGGAGAGCAGCAGGCCGCCGCCGAAGACGATCGCGGCGAGCGCGTCGCGCAGCAGGCCCTGCCAGGGCGAGGACCAGTGGTCGGCGAACGGGGTGGCCCAGTCCGCGAGGTCCACGGACCGGGCGGCGAGGAAGGCGAGCGCGACGACGTAGCCGATCAGGGCGAGCAGGGCCGGCAGCATGCCGAAACCCCACCACCGGCCGCGCCGGGCGACCCACTTCTGGCCCTCGATCAGGTACTTCGTCCCCGCCACAAGATCACGCATGGGCGACCACCCTATCGGCCCGGGTCGGGCCCCGCGCCCGTCGCACTCCGGGCCCCGCGCCCGTCGCACCCCGAGCCCCGCGGCCTCCGCACCCGGAACCTCGGGTTGCCGTGTTCCTGCCAGATTCGACCGGCAAGGTCGGCCCCCTCCTGCCGCGCCTCCGGCCGGGCCACTCTCGGTGTTCCCCCACCTGCAAGGAGGAACCTGATGAAGCGTCAACTCGGCAGAGCCTTCAGCCTGCTGGCCGGTCTGGTGCTCGGCGCCGGCGCGCTCGTGCTGCCGGCCGCCGCCTCGCCCGCGCCGTCGCCGACCGTGGTCGGCGGCACGCGTGCGGCGCAGGGCGAGTTCCCGTTCATGGTGCGGCTCTCGATGGGCTGCGGCGGCGCGCTCTACACCTCGCAGATCGTGCTCACCGCCGCCCACTGCGTCGACGGCACCGGCGCCGACAGCAGCATCACCGCCACCGTCGGCGCGGTCGACCTGCGCAGCGGAAGCGCGGTCAAGGTCCGCTCCTCGTACGTCTACCAGGCGCCGGCCTTCACGGGCGCGGAGAACGGCAACGACTGGGCGCTGATCAAGCTGGCCTCCCCGGTGAGCAGCGGTCAGGTCACCACCCTGCCGATCGCCACCTCCGCCGCGTACGACAGCGGCACCTTCACCATCATGGGCTGGGGCGCCGCGCGCGAGGGTGGCGCCCAGCAGCGCTACCTGCTCAAGGCCACCGTGCCGTTCGTCGACGACGCGGCCTGCGCCGACGCCTACCCGGGCCTGAACACCGCCGGCTCGCTCTGCGCCGGGTACGTCGCCCAGGGCGGCGTCGACACCTGTCAGGGTGACTCCGGTGGCCCGATGGTCCGCAAGGACGCGGCGGGCCGCTGGGTCCAGGTCGGCATCGTCAGCTGGGGCAACGGCTGTGCCCGCGCGGGCTACCCGGGCGTCTACACCCAGGTGAGCACCTACGCGGCGGACATCGCCGCCGCGGCTGCCGGTCTCTGAGCCGGCCGGTAGCGCCGCTCGGACCGGTCGGGGGGGGGGGGGGGGGGGGGGGGGGGGGGGGGGGGGGGGGGGGGGGGGCGGGTCTCCGTAGTCATGTCCGTCATGATCGCCACGGCGCTATCCTGACCGCCAAAGATTCGAACATGCCTGAATCCACGGGGGTGGGGGCTTGGCGGC